>NZ_JAVIWK010000001.1:6766642-7073045 GCF_034314165.1 Pseudomonas sp. Bout1
ATACGCCTACATGCCTGTAAGACATTCGCACACCGAAAAGTGCAGTGCGGATCCCATCACAAAGTCGTGAAAAAACCCATACACCTTTAGCCACAGACAAACCCCAGGCAAAAAAATGCCCGGCAAGCCGGGCATCTTTTTTTCGCGTACTTACAAGTTGTAGCCGCGTTCGTTGTGTTGCGCCAGGTCGAGGCCCACAGCCTCTTCTTCTTCGGTCACCCGCAGGCCCATCACCACGTCCAGCACCTTGAGGATGATGAAGGTCACGATAGCCGTGTAGATGACGGTGAAGCCGACGCCTTTGCACTGGATCCAGACTTGTGCCGCGATGTCAGTGGTGGTGGCGTTGAAGCCGCCCATCGCTGGTGCCGCGAATACGCCGGTCAGGATCGCGCCGAGGATACCGCCGATACCGTGCACGCCAAAGGCGTCCAGGGAGTCGTCGTAGCCCAGCTTGCGTTTCAGGGTAGTGGCGCAGAAGAAGCACACCACACCGGCAGCCAGACCGATCACCAGGGCGCCCATCGGGCCCACAGTGCCAGCGGCTGGCGTGATTGCCACCAGGCCAGCGACAACACCCGAGGCGATGCCCAGGGCACTTGGCTTACCGTGGGTGACCCACTCGGCGAACATCCAGCCCAGCGCCGCAGCAGCGGTAGCGATCTGGGTCACCAGCATCGCCATGCCGGCGGTGCCGTTGGCCGCAGCCGCGGAGCCGGCGTTGAAGCCGAACCAGCCTACCCACAGCATGGCCGCGCCCACCAGGGTGTAACCCAGGTTGTGCGGTGCCATTGGGGTGGTTGGGAAGCCTTTACGCTTGCCCAGTACCAGGCACGCTACCAGGCCGGCAACACCGGCGTTGATGTGCACCACGGTGCCGCCTGCGAAGTCCAGCACGCCCCAGTCGCCCAGCAACGAACCCGGACCGCCCCACACCATGTGGGCAATCGGTGCGTAGACCAGGGTGAACCAGACGCCCATGAAGATCAGCATCGCGGAGAACTTCATACGCTCGGCGAACGCACCGACGATCAGCGCCGGGGTGATGATCGCGAAGGTCATCTGGAAGGTCACGAACACCGACTCAGGGAACAACGCCGCCGGGCCGGTGATGCTGGCCGGGGTCACACCCGAGAGGAACAATTTGGACAGGCCGCCCACAAACGAGTTGAGGTTGACGACGCCTGCTTCCATACCGGTTGTGTCGAACGCCAGGCTATAGCCGTAGACGAACCACAGAATGGAGATCAGACCGGTGATGGCGAAGCACTGCATCATCACGGAAAGAATGTTTTTGGAGCGAACCATGCCGCCGTAGAACAGCGCGAGGCCTGGAATGGTCATAAACAGTACCAGCGCGGTGGACGTGAGCATCCACGCGGTGTCGCCGGAATTGAGGACTGGAGCAGGTACTGGGTCCGCCGCCATGGCCAGGGCCGGCATTACGAGGGACAACAGGGCTCCTAGCCCTGCGAATTTACGCAGAGTCATATTGTTTTCTCCTGGGGCGTTGGGGGTTTGGCGGCTTAGATTGCGTCGGTATCGGTTTCGCCGGTACGGATGCGAATAGCCTGTTCCAGATTGACCACGAAGATCTTGCCGTCACCGATTTTGCCGGTGTTGGCAGCCTTGGTTATCGCCTCGATAACCCGGTCAAGATCCTTGTCGTCAATGGCGACATCAATCTTCACCTTTGGCAGGAAATCGACCACGTATTCCGCGCCGCGATACAGCTCGGTGTGACCCTTCTGCCGACCGAAGCCTTTGACCTCAGTAACGGTAATGCCCTGCACGCCGATCTCGGACAGTGACTCGCGTACATCGTCCAACTTGAACGGCTTGATGATGGCAGTGACTAGCTTCATGAAAACTCTCTCCCGAATTGGTGGACTTGCCCCAGGAAAACAAACCCGTCTCAAGTCTAAGCGCAGTGCCTGGCTTTGTAACGCTTCGTCGCCTTGGCATTTGCCATTGCAACGCTCGCTAACCACTGGTGACGAAACCTACCCCGCTCCGTCGGCGCACTGCATCGTCACAGCGACTGCATCAGTGCATGGGTCATGATCGTCTAAGCAGAAAGCTTGCCAGCTCCGTAAAAATCACTGAAATCAGTCCTTTGTTCGCTTGCACCCACCTGCCGGGCGCCACGGCGGTGAAGATACGCACGAAAACGGTGCGTGACCGCCCGGCCCGATGCGCGAAAAGCGTGCGCCGCAGCCCCTGGAAAAGACTATAGACGCTGCGTGATACACTGGCGGCCAACAGATTTTCCGGACTATTTCCCATGCTCGCGCCCAAAGACCTCCTCGACGCCCTGAGCGGCCACGCCTCCCGCCTGTTCAGCAGCGACACGCCGCTGCCGCGCAACGAAATTGAAAGCCAGTTCAAGGCATTGCTGCAAAGCGGTTTCAGCAAGCTGGACCTGGTCAGCCGGGAAGAGTTTGATAGCCAGATGGTGGTGTTGGCGCGCACTCGGGCGCGGTTGGAGAGCCTTGAGGCCAAGGTGGCGGAGCTGGAAGCGCGATTGACGCCGGCCGCCGAATAAACCGGCCAACCGGGGCAGGTTTCGCCTGCCCCATTAAGCCGTTGTAACCATCAACTTACCCGCTGATACCCGCCGACAACCCCCTTCTTCGACAATACCCACTGCCACAACTGGATATCCCGCGCGCGAAACGCACCGGCACACGACAGCAGGTAATAGCGCCACATCCGGTAGAAGCGCCGGCCGAAGGTTTCTGCAAAATCCGGCCAAGCCCGTTCGAAGTTCTCGCACCAGGCCATCAGCGTCTTGTCGTAATCAGCGCCAAAGTTGTGCAGATCCTCGACAACAAATAAACCGTCCACAGCGTCGCCAATCTGCCCGATCGAGGGCAAATCCCCGTTGGGGAAGATGTATTTGTCGATCCATGGGTCGGGCGTGCTGTTGCGCTGGTTCTTGCCGATGGTGTGCAACAGGAACAGCCCATCGTCTTTCAGGCAGCGGTTGGCCACCTCCATATACGTCCGATGGTTCTTGCGGCCCACATGCTCAAACATGCCGACGCTGGCAATGTGGTCGAATTGCTCGTCGATATCCCGATAGTCCTGCAGACGAAACTCGATCGGCAGATGGGCGTACTTGGCGCGGCCCCACTCTGCCTGCTCTTTGGAGATCGTCACGCCGACACACTCCACACCGTAATGCTCGGCGGCATGGCTCATGAAACTCCCCCAGCCACAGCCGATATCCAGCACGCGCATGCCCGGCTTGAGGCCCAGTTTTCTGCAGATCAGGTCCAGTTTGGCGAACTGCGCCTGTTCCAGGGTGGTGGCGTCCTTCCAGTAGCCACAGGTGTAAGTCATACGCGAGTCGAGCATGCTCGCGTAAAAGTCGTTGCCGAGGTCGTAATGCGCCTCGCCGACTTGCCAGGCGCGCTTTTTGTTTTGCAGGTTCAGCCATCGGGAGCTGAATGCATGAAACAACAAGGTGGCCGGGTTGGCCTGGTCAATCACCCCGGAACGCATGAGCCGGTAGAAAAACTCATCCAGCGCCTCGACGTCCCAGCCGTCGTCCATGTAGTTCTCGCCAAGGCCAAGGTTGCCTTTGGCCAGTGCCAGGTCGAACGTGTCACTGTGGTGCAGCTGCATATCCGCCGCCGACGACCCATTGACCTCAATCTGCGCCTGCGCCAGCAACTCCCTTACGAAGCGCGCCCCCTGAGACATCTCATCAGAACCGGAAAAAGAATGACGCGTTTTGTTAAGCACAATTGCTCTCCAGAAATAGCGTTGCCTTTGATTCATACACTGCGAGAAATCTGGCCATGGAAGCGTCTGGCAAAGCCCTGTTGGCCTCACGGGGAACGCTGGCTGGGAACAGATGTAACAAATCTTATCCAGCCAATTTTTAAAGATATAATGAATTAATCTTATGAAAACCATGCGAAATTGGAATGCAAGATGGACATCAGGGCACTGCGTTATTTCGTGGAAGTCGTGGACCAGCAGAGCTTCACCAAAGCCGCCGTGAGACTGCACCTCACCCAGCCAACGGTAAGCAAAATGGTGCAGCAGCTGGAGTCGAGCCTTGGCCTGAAGCTGCTCGACCGCATGGGAAAACGCTTCATCCTGACGGACGCCGGGCAGATTGTGCTCAAGCGCGCCAAGGAAATGATCGCGCTGCACGATGAAATGACCGTGGAGCTGCAAGACCTCCAGCAGGTAGAGCGCGGCGCTTTGCGCATGGGGCTTTCGCCCTCGACTCATCTTGCATTAGCGCCGATTTTTGCGGCGTATCACGCCCGCTACCCAAAGATCGAACTGAAGCTTTTCGAAATCGGTGGCAACACCACCATCCAGGACCTGCGCCAGGGCACGCTGGAGTTCGGCACCATCCTGGACTCGCCGCGGGTGGCGGACATCTGGTCCGAATTCGAATCCATGCCTTTGTTTGAATCGCCGCTGTGCCTGCTCGCGCCCCATGACTCGCCCTGGCAAGGACGTAGCTCAGTAGAACTGAGCGAGCTGCAAGCCTGCGAATTCATCTTTTACGATGACACCTTCACCCTTAACCAATTTGTACTCGATGCGTGCGCCCAAGCCGGTTTTGTGCCGCGCATCAGCGGCCGCAGCAGCCAGTGGGACTTTATCGCCTCCCTGGTGCGGCTGGGTGTGGGCATCACCCTGCTGCCCCGGACGTTTTGCGACACCCTGGACGCCAGCCAATTCAGCATTGCGCAAATACAATCGCCGGCCCTGAACTGGCGGCTGATGCTGGCGTGGCGCAGGCAGTGCAAGCTGTCGTTTGCGGCGCAGGCGTGGTTGACGTTGGCGAAGGAGTTTTTGTGCGTGGCGCCATGTGACCAGTAGCACGATACGTTCTGTAAAACCTCGCTGCCGCGCTCGGCCAACGCTCAACTACCCTTGAAAAACCGCAGGAAGCGGCCACTCATTTCAAGGATCGAGCATGTCCCTCGCCATCGTCCACAGTCGCGCCCAGATAGGCGTCGAAGCGCCCGCCGTCACCGTCGAGGTGCACATGGCCAACGGCTTGCCGTCGCTGACGCTGGTGGGCCTGCCGGAAACCGCCGTCAAGGAAAGCAAAGACCGCGTGCGCAGCGCCATTCTCAACTCTGCGCTGCAATACCCGTCCCGCCGCATCACCCTCAACCTCGCGCCCGCCGACCTGCCCAAGGACGGCGGGTACGGGTTAGGTGCAGCCAAGGACACGCCACAAGATAGGTGCTTGAGCCTATGGACAGAAAATCTCAGGAGTCACTGGGAAAATTTCGCTGATTCGTTATGTTGGGCTACCTGCACCGACTTTGTAGGTACGAACACACCTGTACCTGCAAGCGGATAGGATAACCTTTCGCTAGGAATGGGTATGGCAAGACTCAGAAATCTCATACACACGCAATATCGATGTTCCGTCACCGAAGAACGCGTTGACTGGTATGTCGCAGCAGGACGCTTACCGATTGAGGGCCTTCCCCAAATCATTTGGACTAATGGTGAGGCTTGGCGAGAAGTTAATCTTTGGGCGCTGCAGCGTTCGACGGAAAATGGCCTATCCCTCGATACTGTCCGCTCTAACATGAGTTCGATGCTGAGCTATGCAAACTGGCTGGAAGCTACGCAAACAACGTGGTGGGAGTTCCCTCAGCGCAAAGCTGACCGATGTCTGTTCAGATACCGAGGTTACCTGATAGCCATGCGGGATGAAGGTCAATTAGCCCCATCAACTGCATCCCAAAGAATGCGAGATGTAATCAATTTCTACCGATGGCTGTTAGCATCAGAACTTCTGTTATCTGAATGGCCTCTTTGGACAGATCAAACGATTTCTATACGAGTGCCGAATTCAGTGGGGCTCGAACGGACCATTATCGTTCAATCAAGTGAGCTATCCATAAAAAACCGCAAAGCTAATGCGCTGAGATTGGAAGACGGACTGCTACCGGTATCGGCTGACGACAGAGACATAATTCTTGAGTATGCGGCTGAGCACGCCAGTTGGGAACTATACTTATTGCTCACGCTGGGCTTTTACACGGGGATGAGACTGGGAACGCTTTGTGATTTAAAAGTGAGCTCGCTAGAACGCGCTTTTATAGACCCGGATCAATCAGGCCTTTATAAGATCGCTGTTGGACCCGGCGCATCCCCCTCAGTAGCGACTAAATTTGGGGTAACAGGGCACGTTTGGATTGTTAAAGAACATCTAAACCTCATCAGGAGTTATGTCATCAGCCCACGGCGGCAAGCACGGGTGCAGGTAGCAGATGATAAAAACAAAGAAGTAGTTTTTTTGACGCGATTTGGAAACAAATATACCAAATCGAAGAAAGAAAGAAGTAGTGCCATTAACGTAGAAATGCATAGCTTAAGAAAAAAAGCTGCAAGCGCAGGCTTAGTAGTTTTTGAAGGCTTTTACTTCCACCAAACCCGATGCACGTTTGCAACTCAGCTAGCTAGAATTTTGTTACCGATATCAGGAGCCGTCAACGCTATCGCGATCATCAAAGAAGCGCTGTTGCACAAAAACGAAGCCACATCATTGCAGTACATAAAATTCGTAGAACAATCAGCCGCGAAGGCAGCAAGCGCCAACGAATTCACTCGGAAATTCTTAGGGCTCGGAGACAAGTGCAAAAATGGCTAACCCGACTCGAGAGTTCATGTTTCGTAACGTTAAGTATGGAAAAGAGGAGACAGTCTGGGACCTTGAGCCTTTGCTGTATTTTGGCGCGTCATCCGCAAGAGCCGATGAGGTCAATGCTTCAATAGAGGCAGGAGCGTTCGGACCAAAACTATCAAATCGTATTCCTTTGGTAAAAGAATTTTATGATTTGCTGGATGCCAAAATTGAGTCCGGCCACTCAAAAAGCACAGTCAAAAAGGGAATACTAAACCTAAGGCGCCTGTATACATGGGGAGAATTACATGGCGTGGAAGTCAGTCTTGCAAACCTTGAAACTAGTTTTATAGCCTGGACAGACTCTCTTCTACATCGTAGCAGAATCGAACGGAGCATCAAATCAATTACAGCTTTTGACATGGCGGTCTCGATATCATCTTTAATAGATGGCTTATTTGAGCGAAACTCCAAAATCATTTCAAAAACTCGACTCCAGAAATCAAGGAAAGGGGATCAATACAATAATAACTCTGATAAAAATCAGATTGCTACGGCCGTCTCACTTGGACATTTCCTTGTAGATATCACAACAGCGCTCACAAAAGATAAAATCTACGGCCCTCTACCTGTTCAGATAGAAACCCGTGCTGGGCATACCCTTATTGAGTGGTCCAAACTATTACCGCCCGATCGACTTAAACTAAGTAAAACCGGCCGTAAGCCTAACAGCCGTATGAGGCAGTTGTGGACAGAGGAACATTCTTGGAGAACTAGGCACCCTCTGTTTAATTTGAGAATCGAGGCTGAGCTCTTAATATTCATTGCCCAAACCGGCATGAACTTAGCGCAAGCAAATCAATTAACAGTGGGAAGATTCACATATCAGAGCTACGAAGAAGGATACAAGGTTCGCCGCATCTACAAGAATAGACGACAAGGGGAAGTCGAATTCACGGTCTACAGCGAATACAGAATTCATTTTGAGACATATCTAAAGTGGCGCTCCGCAATTTTAGAGGAACTAAATGACGAGAGATTATTTCCACTGACTACGCCAGGGAGAAGAAGAGCACCGGACGCTTCACCTCACTTTGCGTCGATTCGAAAAAGGTGCCAACTCGCCGGGGTCACGTATGTAGGTCCCAGAGACCTGCGGAAAACGAGAGCTAACTGGCTGTTTCGCAAATTAGCAGATACTTCTGTAACCGCAGAGATGAACCAGCACGAAGACCGCACACTACTTCAAAATTACATCCGCCCGAACCATCAGATAGCAGCGTTTGAAGTCAGCCGTTTCATGGAAGCGAGCGACCCTACTAGGAAAGCTGCTGCTCCAGGGCTTTGTGTATCCGCAAGCCCCTTAGCGACTAAGACCGCTCAGTCAACCTCGCCGAGCCCAGACTGCGTCAGCCCAGCTGGTTGTCTGTTCTGCGTTCACCATAGGGACGTTAATACGCTAGATCATTTCTGGTCGCTTGCGAGCTACCGGTACTGCAAATCTGTAGAGTTATCCAGGGCAGGAAATTCAGCGTTTAAGGACCATCCAGCAGAGCAGGTAATTTTAGCAATTGACGCACGCCTATTATCTGCGTCGCATTCTGATGACTTAGCCCGCGTAAACATAACTGAAGCAAAATTAAAAGTGGCTGAGGCCGATTACCACCCTGAATGGAGCGACTTGATAAATCTGCTAGAGGGTCAATATGAATAATCATGCCACGAAGGACTTCGGCTTAAAACTTGAAATAGAGTCGGTCAGCCCATACGCCGCGAACTTTCGACCTCCCACTTGGCCGCCCGTCCAAGATTACGCCATCGTTATAAACTCTGAGGGTCTAGTGGTAAGTCGTTACGGCGACAGCATTTGGAACTTGAGCCCTTGGGCCCAGATCACTTTGCAGATTAACTTCGGTGATGGTCCGCTTCGCAAAGGCACAGCGTCAATAACCAAATCAAATGCAGATATTCTTAGACTGATTGCTGCATGGTGGTTATATGGACCGAGAGCTGTAAGATCCCCAACCACCCTGCTTGCTCGCGTCAGGGTACTCAAACCTTTGTTCATTGCCTGCTCACGGGCAGGCATAAAGGTAACTGAGCTGACCCGTTATCCGCGAGTTTTATCAGAAATCTCAGAGAAAGGTCTGGTATCTGGTCCTGCAGCATACTCACTTCACGTCCTATATGAGTGGCGCGATAGCGTGGGCCTGGAAATTTTGCCACCTAGAGACATCGCCAAAACGGTTAAGCCGAAAACAGACGTTGGTGTAGTGCAGACGGCCTATATCCCACCGAGGATCTGGAAATATCAAGTCTCCCGGCTAAAAGAGTATCTTGACGATTTCATGAAGCACAAGACTCAAATTGAAAACCTATATAATTTCTATTTAAATATACACACCAACGGAGATTTAGGAAATCAAACCCCAAAAGAAGGAAAACTAGTAACAATACGTAGTTATGAAGGGATAAAACCTGATACGCCTAGAACATTCCACATGAAGCACTTTCACGAATACGCTGCGGAGTACGGAGTTCAAGATGTACTTACCAAATGGATCGGAAAACTAACTGGCGGCGGACGAGGGGTCATGTGCCTGACATCCTATCTAACTTTGGCAGGGCATGTCGGCATCGCCTATATTATTAATTTCTCAATGATGCGCATCAATGAAGCTTGGATGTTGCGTCAATCGTGTTTATCATGCGAAGAAGATGAAGAGTTCGGGAAAATTTATATTTTGACCGGATCTACATCTAAAACCCTTCAGGACGACAACGCCCGATGGATCACATCCTCATCCGTTGAGCTAGCTATAGAAGTATTGTCTGCAATTTCAACGCTTCGAATGAATACATTATGCTCCCTATCCCCAAACAGCATTCCCGCCAGTATAGTTGAAGATCCATGGTTAGTGTTACCAGCTGTAGAGCCTTGGTCGAACAAACAGTACTCAGGGAATCTAACTATCAGACATACGTACCCTAGCTATACCTCGTGCATCAACGACTTCCCTCGACTGTTCGACTCGGATGTAGTTGCAATAACCAGCGAAGACGTCGAGCTTTCCTTACGGGTAAGTACATATTTCCCTGAAAATAGATTTGCTGTAGGCAAGCCTTGGCCCTTTGCATGGCACCAGCTACGCCGGACAGGCGTAGTCAATATGATGTCATCATCACTAGTGTCAGACGCATCAATACAGTACCAGCTAAAGCACTCATCTCGGGCGATGTCACTGTACTATGGTCGCGGCTATTCACAAGCCAATCTCAACGAGTCGCTTCGGTCTGAATATATTTCAGCCACATATGAAGTCATGGCGAAGGAGATGAAATCGCTTATCAGCACAAGCTTCATAAGCGCGTTTGGCGAATCACATAAAATCAACTTACTTAAAGACATATCCGAGCAAACGGAACCCCAAATACAAAAGGCACTGAAGAATGGATTGATTTCACTTAGGCCGACAATATTTGGTAATTGCACCAAGACGGGTAATTGTCCTTATGGGGGCTTTGAAAATGTAATTCGATGTGGGGGTGGAGACGGCCAACCTCCCTGCTCGGAGGGAATTATTGATATACGAAAAAAGAAGGCTGTCGAGAGGATGAGGTCCCTCACCCTAAATCGATATACATCGGCCCCTGCAGATTCACCGTTGAGAGTTTCTTTGGGAATGCAAATTCTGGCTTTAGACAATATCAGTGACTTGATTAACGGAGCAACAAATGAGTGCTGAAGATAATTTCAGAAGAGCTTTTGATCGATTAAAAGCAGGTATGCCAATCACTATTTCTAAAAATTCGCTAGTCTCACAGAACAATGTGGCTAGAGAAGCTGGATGCGACCCATCAGCACTTAAGAAATCTCGACATCCCGCTTTGATTTCTGAGATTCAAGAGTGGGCAAAGCAGCATGGCCCGGTAAAAGTCAGTTCCGAACGCGCTCGCTCAAAGCCGCGTCGGCCAGAGCACAGGGACCTACGTAATGAAATCGAAATGCTTAAGATGGAGCGCGACTCAGCTCTCTCTCGCTTGGTGGAGGCTGACGCCAAAATCTTTGACTTGACCATAGAAAACAAGCGCCTCCATGCTCAGCGAAAGGCTCCCAACGTCACGGTCCTGAGAGAGAGAAGAGATACCTAGGGCAGCATGGACATTTGCTTCAAAAGCATTCTGAAAACATCGGTCCGTATGGACAGTAGTTGTATTCACTGCCAACGCCCGGTTTTTAGTGCTTTAGCGCTAGTGTCCATACCCCCTACCTAGCCGTTGAGCCGCCGTTTTGACTTGGCGATTGCCCTGGGGATTCTTGCCGCCAGTGTGCAGGTGCCAGCGCTGACCCTCGATAACGTGGAATGCCTGGGCGAGTTGGCGTTGTCCGGCGAGGTGCGCGCAGTAAAAGGGGTGTTGCCCGCTGCGCTGGCGGCGCGCAAGGCCGGGCGCACCTTGATCGTGCCTCGGGCGAATGCCGAAGAGGCGTGCCTGGCCTCAGGGTTGAAGGTGATTGCGGTGGATCATCTGCTGCAAGTGGTGGCGCACCTGAACGGTCATGTACCAATCGAACCCTTCGTTTCCAGTGGCCTGATGTACCTGAACAAGCCCTACCCCGACCTCAGTGAAGTGCAAGGCCAACTGGCGGCGAAGCGTGCGTTATTGATCGCCGCAGCCGGCGCCCACAACCTGCTGCTCAGTGGGCCGCCAGGCACCGGCAAGACCCTGCTCGCCAGCCGTCTGCCGGGGTTGTTGCCACCCTTGAGTGAACAGGAAGCGCTGGAGGTGGCGGCGATTCAGTCGGTGGTCAGCCTGGCGCCACTGAGCCATTGGCCGCACCGCCCGTTTCGCCAGCCGCACCATTCAGCATCAGGCCCAGCGCTGGTGGGCGGCGGCTCGAAACCGCAGCCGGGGGAAATTACCCTCGCCCATCACGGCGTGTTATTTCTCGACGAGTTGCCGGAGTTCGATCGCAAGGTCCTGGAGGTGCTGCGTGAGCCGCTGGAATCCGGGCATATCGTGATTTCCCGCGCCCGCGACCGGGTGAGTTTCCCGGCGCGCTTTCAGTTGGTGGCGGCAATGAACCCCTGCCCCTGCGGCTACGTGGGCGAGCCGAGCGGGCGTTGTCGCTGCACACCGGAGCAGATCCAGCGTTATCGCAACAAACTCTCGGGGCCGCTGCTGGACCGGATCGACCTGCACGTGACCGTCGCCCGGGAAAGCACCGCGCTGAACCCGGCCAAACAGTCCGGCGATGACACCGCCAGCGCGGCAATGCTCGTCGCCGAGGCTCGGGAGCGGCAACAACGGCGCCAGGGCTGCGCCAATGCGTTTCTCGACCTGCCGGGGCTACGCCAGCACTGCAAGCTGGAAAAAACCGACGAAGGCTGGCTGGAGAGCGCGTGCGAACGGCTGACGCTGTCGCTGCGGGCAGCCCATCGCTTGCTCAAGGTCGCGCGCACCCTGGCCGACCTGGAACAGGTGGAAGCCATTGCCCGCCATCATCTGGCGGAAGCCTTGCAGTACCGGCCCGCTAGCTCTTCCTAGGCAACGCCAGGAGCAACCCCGCCACTTCCATCACCTCATCCATCACCGCTTCAGCCGACTCAATGGAGGGTTTGAGCAACAGGTCATCGGCATAGCCCATGGCCACGGCAAAGAGCTGCCGCGCAGCGCGCTTGGGCGACTCACAGCGAAACACCTTGGCCGCCACACCTTGCTCGATGATCTCGGCGAGCATGGCTTGCCACTGGGCGTTGATCACCAGGTAAGCCTGGGCCAATGGCTCGTCGTGCATGGCTTCGTCCCAGGCATCCAGCCACAGCGCCCAACCGGCGTCTGCCGTGGAGGGCAAGCAGTCACGCAAAAAACCTTCGAGTGCTTGCAGCGGCGGTAGATCCACCAGTGGTGCGCGCACTTCGTCCAGTTGCTCATTGGCAAACCGCACGAACGCTTCGCGGCGCAGTTCTTTCCAATCGCTGAAGTAGTGATAGACGTGGCTGCGAGACAGCCCGGCGTGCTCCGCCAGGTCACGGGTGGAAACATCGGCAAACCCCTTGCTGCGAAACAGCTCCAGGGCGGCGGCGATGATCTGGTCTTTACGGTCGATACGCGACATGAGGCCTTTCCTTCAGGCACCGGCAGATCGGCGGCGCTTGCTTTTTGAGCGGTCGCTCAAGGATACTTGAGCAGTCGCTCAATACTAGCGCTTATCTCACCCTTGGTGCACCCCATGTCATCCGTAACACCACAAATCCTGATCGAACAAAGCAAAAAGATCGGGCAACAATCCGCCAGCCAAACCCTCAAGGCGATTGCCAAGGCGTATCCCGGCAAGCTGTTCTGCACCTTGTCGCTGGTGGCGCTGGAGAACGCACTGCTGCTGGCCTACCCGCTGTTTGCCGGGTTCGCGGTGGACTCGATCCTCCGTGGCGACGCCGGCAGCGCGCTGTTCTACGCCGCCGTGGTGCTGGCGTTCTGGGTAGTCGGGGCGGCGCGACGGGCGCTGGATACGCGCACCTTCACCCGCATCTACGCCGACCTCGCGGTGCCGGTGATTCTCAACCAGCGCCTGCAAAACCACAGCACCTCACGGGCCGCGGCGCGGGTGGTGCTGGCGCGGGACTTTGTGGACTTCTTCGAAAAACACGTGCCAACCATCGCGACGGCGCTGGTGTCCATCGTTGGTGCGGCGGTGATGTTGTTGGTGATCGAGCCGTGGATCGGCCTCGCGTGCCTGAGTGCGCTGGTGCTGTGCACCACCCTGCTGCCACGCTTTGCCCGGCGCAATCAGGAGTTGCATGAGCGCCTGAATGACCGCCTGGAAAAGGAAATCGGCCTGGTGGAAAAGGTCGGTGCGCAGACCTTGCAGCGGCACTACCAGGTGCTGTCACGCCTGCGCATCTGGCTATCGGACCGCGAGGCCGCAGCGTTCCTGTTTATCGGCACGCTGGCGGCACTGCTGTTTGTGGTTGCGATCAGCCAGTTGGCGCTGTCGCCGGCGGTCAAGGCCGGCCACGTGTATGCGGTGATGACTTACCTGTGGACCTTTGTCAGCAGCCTGGATGAGGCGCCAGGGATGGTCGACCAACTGGCGCGCCTCAAAGACATTGGCAAGCGTGTGGACCCGGGGCTGGGCGACCGATCCGAAGTTTGAGGCGTCGGGTCGGCCGTCATCGCGGGCAAGCCCGGCTCCCACAGTCGACCGTGTACTCCAGAACAACGTGGTCAACTGTGGGAGCGGGCTTGCCCGCGATGAGGCCCGAACAGTCAATCAACGAAACCGGTCAACCTCATGCCGCAAGCCTGCCGCCAGGGTTTCCAGTTCCTTGGCGGTAATCGCCAGGTTCGACACCACCTCACGCTGTTCGCTGTTGGCCAGGGCAATGCTCTGCAGGTTGCTGCTCAACAAGGTCGCGGTGCTGCTCTGTTCCTGGGTGGCGGTGGTAATCGCGGCGAACTGCTGGCCCGCCGAGCGGCTTTGCTCATCAATCCGCGCCAGCGCCGATGCCACATCAGCATTGCGCGCCAGGCCTTCCTGCATCAGCACGTTGCCTTGCTCCATGGTGCTGATGGCGTTGCCAGTTTCCTGCTGGATACTCTGGATCATCACGGAAATCTCATCGGTAGCCTGACGGGTACGCGAGGCAAGGTTGCGCACCTCATCGGCGACCACCGCGAACCCACGCCCCTGCTCACCGGCCCGCGCCGCCTCGATGGCGGCGTTGAGCGCCAGCAGGTTGGTCTGTTCGGCAATCGCGGTGATCACCCCGACGATCCCGCCGATTTCCTGGGAGCGCTGGCCCAGGGTGTTGATCACCGTGGCCGTGCTGTTCAGCGCAGTGGCGATGTGCTCCAGGGACGACGACGCTTCTTGCATCGAGGTGCGGCCGATCTTGGTTTGCTGGGCATTGTCCTGCGCCAGGCGCTCGGTGTTGCCCATGTTGTCGGCAATATTCAGCGAGGTGGCGCTGAACTCTTCCACCGCGCCGGCCATGCTGGTGATCTCGCCAGACTGCTGCTCCATGCCCTCATACGCGCCGCCAGACAAACCCGACAGCGCCTGGGCGCGGCTGTTGACGTCTTCAGCCGCCTTGCGAATGTGCGACACCATGGTCGACAGCGCTTCGCCCATCTGGTTGAAACTGCGGGCCAACTGGCCGATTTCGTCATGGCTGGAAACGTTCAGGCGCGCACTTAAATCACCGGCGCCCAAGGCTTCGGCCTGACGCACCAGATCGCCCAAAGGCTGCAACTTGCTGCGCAGCAACCAGACCGCCGCGCCCACCGCCAGCAGCATCGCAAGCAAGCTGCCGATCACCAGGCGAATACCCACCGACCAGGTCACCGCGCGAATTTCGGCTTTTGGCATGCTCGCCACCACCGACCACGGGCCGCCTTCAAAGGGCACCGCAACGCTGTAGAAGTCTTCGTTTTTGTCGCTCCAGAAACGGCCATTGCCGGGTTTGGCGGCCAGGTCGAGCATCACCGGAATCGATTGATCCAGCGCCTGCACACCAGCCGGCGGCACCAGCCAATGTTTCTGTTCATCCAGCAGCGCCAGGGAACCAGTCTGGCCGATGCGGAAGCGCTTGAGGTTGTCGAACTGGGCGTTTTGCGCGTCGGTGTAATCGAAACCGACAAACAGCACCGCGATCACTTTGCCGCTGGCATCACGCACCGGGCTGTATTGGGTCATGTAGGAGCGATCGAACAACACCGCACGGCCGACGTAACCCTGCCCGCCGAGCAGACGTTGATACGCCGGATGCTGATGATCCAGCGCCGTGCCGATGGCGCGGCTGCCGTCTTGTTTGGTCAGGGACGTGCTGACGCGAATAAAGTCTTCGCCGCTGCGCACGAACAAGGTCGCCACGCCGCCGGACATCTGCTTGAACTCATCCACTTCAGCGAAGTTGTTGTTCAGCACTTCCTCGCCCAGGTACAGCCCTGGCGTCTGCACACCCGCCACCGTCACCGGTTGCTCTGGGCGCACACTCAAGCCGGCGCTGAAGCGCTTTTCAAACAGCCCGCTCAAACGCTGGGTACTTTCGCGCAAGGTGCTGTGGAAGGTGTTGAGTTGGTCTGCCAGCAACCGGGCCTCGCTGGCCAGGTGCTCCTCGCGGGTGTCGAGGTTGGCGGAGTCCAGTGAACGCAGGGCGAACACCGTGCTGCCGCTGATGACGACAGCCAGTATCACGGCGAGGGCAAGGCCCAATTGGGAGGCGATCCGGGCGCGAGGTTGAGACATGAAGGCTCCTGGCCGAGGCCAGGATCATCCTGATCTCATAGCGCTGCTCGGCATAATTCTAATAGGGGAAACGTTGTAGAACGGTAGTTCCAACAACCCTACTTCGGCGGGCAGGCTCAATACTTGAGCGATTCACAGGGGTATCACGCAAACGATTGCCCCCCCAGCGCACCCTCAGCTCAATCCAGGCGCTGCACCCGAGGCAATTCCATCGCCTGCACCTCACCCTGGAGGAAGTCCGCCAGCCTTCGCAGACGTTCACCACCGGGCCGGGTTTTCGGCCACACCAAATAGTAATTTTCCCCACTGGCCACAGCGGTTGGCCACGGCAGGCTAAGGCGGCCCTGGGCCACGTCTTCGGCCACCATCAACAAGTCGCCCATGGACACGCCGTAGCCCCGGGCGGCGGCGATCATGCCCAACTCCAATGTGTCGAACACCTGGCCGCCCTTGAGCGACACCTGGGATGACAGTTCCATGCGCTCCAGCCAATAGCGCCAGTCGCGCCGGTCGGGCGTCGGGTGCAGCAATTCGGCAGTTGCCAGCCGTGCAACGTCCCAGGGGCCGTCACTCAACAGGTTGGGTGCGCCCACCGGAATCAGCAGCTCCGGGAACAGGTAGCTGGCTTCCCAGTCCGGCGGAAAATGGCCATTGCTCAACAACACCGCACAATCGAACGGCTCCTGGTTGAAGTCCACCTCGTCGACGCTCATCCAGGCGCTGGTCAGTTGCACTTCATTGCCCGGCTGCAAATGCCGGAAGCGACTGAGCCGCGCCAGCAGCCAACGCATGGTCAGGGTGGACGGCGCCTTCATCCGCAGGATGTCGTCCTCCGTATTCAGCGTATGGCAAGCGCGCTCCAGCGCCGCAAACCCTTCACGCACGCCCGGCAACAACAGGCGCGCCGCCTCGGTGAGCTGCAAGGTGCGGCCGCTGCGCTGGAACAGGCGGCAGGCAAAATGCTCCTCCAGGGTACGAATGTGCCGGCTCACCGCACTTTGCGTGATCGACAACTCTTCCGCCGCCCGGGTGAACGAGTTGTAGCGAGACGCAGCTTCAAACGCGCGCAAGGCGTAAAGAGGAGGAAGACGACGAGACATGCTGAAAGCTCCGACGGCGCAATCCTGGAACCCTACCAGAATCACTCAAGCATGAGTTTTAATCATGCGAGCCATCGGATTTATCCCTTTGTGCAATGCGCTGCGAGCGCCGAGAATCAACCCTTCCACCCTTCCCTGAATTTTTGAGCGTGATGATCATGCAGCATCCGGCACGTACCGAACTCTGGGCCATTCTGCGGCTGTCAGGGCCGCTGATTGCCTCACAGTTGGCCCACATGCTGATGGTGCTGACCGACACCCTGATGATGGCCCGCCTGAGCCCCGAGGCCCTGGCCGGCGGCGGCCTGGGTGCAGCGAGCTATTCGTTCGTGTCGATTTTCTGCATCGGCGTGATCGCGGCCGTGGGCACATTGGTAGCTATCCGCCAGGGTGCGGGCGACATCGAAGGCGCTACCCGGCTGACCCAGGCCGGGCTGTGGCTGGCCTGGTTGATGGCGCTGGTGGCCGGCCTGCTGTTGTGGAACCTCAAGCCGGTGTTGCTGATGTTCGGCCAGACCGAAACCAACGTCGCGTCCGCCGGGCAGTTCCTGACCATCCTACCGTTCGCCCTGCCCGGCTACCTGACGTTCATGGCTTTGCGCGGCTTCACCAGTGCAATCGGCAAGGCTACGCCGGTAATGGTCATCAGCCTGTGCGGCACGGTGATCAACTACCTGCTCAACCACGCCTTGATCGAAGGCATGTTCGGGCTGCCGAAACTCGGGCTGGTGGGCATTGGCCTGGTCACAGCCATTGTCGCCAACTGCATGGCCCTGGCGTTGATGTGGTACATCAAATACAACCGCGCCTACGACGCGTACCCGCTGCGTAAAGGCCTGCTGCGGCCCAACCTGCATTACCTGCGGGAACTGTGGCGCCTGGGCCTGCCGATTGGCGGCACCTACGCGGTGGAGGTCGGGCTGTTTGCGTTCGCGGCGCTGTGCATGGGCACCATGGGCAGCACGCAATTGGCTGCGCACCAGATTGCCCTGCAGATTGTGTCGGTGGCGTTCATGGTGCCGGCGGGCATGTCCTACGCGATCACCATGCGCATCGGCCAGCATTTCGGTGCCGGCAACCTGTTGCAAGCGCGCCTGGCCGGGCGGGTTGGCATCGGCTTTGGCGGGCTGGTGATGCTGGGCTTTGCCGCGGTGCTGTGGTTGTTCTCGCATCAACTGATCAGCTTGTTCCTCGACCAGCATGACCCGGCGTTTCGCGATGTGATCAACCTGGCGGTCAGCCTGCTGGCGGTGGCTGCGTGGTTTGAGCTGTTCGACGGCGTGCAGACCATCGCCATGGGCTGCATTCGCGGGCTCAAGGATGCCAAGACCACATTTTTGGTCGGGTTGGGTTGCTACTGGCTGATCGGCGCACCGGCCGCGTGGCTGATGGCGTTTAACCTCAGCGGCGGGCCAACCGGCGTGTGGTGGGGCCTGGCCCTGGGCCTGGCATGCGCGGCAGTGAGCCTGACCTGGGCGTTTGAACGCAAGATGAAGCGGATGATTCGCCAGGAGCCTGAAACCCAACGTGGGTTTCAAGCCGCACAGCCTGAGTAACGACTGTACTCGGTCAGTGTAGGAGTTGGCTTATGTGGGAGCCGGGCTTGCCCGCGATGCAGGCACCTCGGTAGGTCAGACACACCGCGGTGATACTATCGCAGGCAAGCCAGCTCCCACAAAAGCGGGCTCCCACAGTTTGATCGGGTTTACACAGTCAGATCACGCCGCCCACCAACTCCTGGCTGTCACCAAACGTCAGGTATTCCACCAGTTCGGCCAACGGCAACGGCTTGCTGATCAGGTAGCCCTGGGCCTGATCACAGCCGAACAGCCGCAACAACGCCAGTTGCTCTGCGGTTTCCACGCCCTCAGCCACTACCTCCAAGTTCAGGTTGTGGGCCAGGTTGATCATGGCGTGGACCAACTTGCGGTTTTCTTCACGCTCTTCCATGCCACCAACAAAGCTCTTGTCGATCTTCAGCAAGGCAATCGGCAGGCTGTTCAGGTGCACGAACGACGAGAAGCCGGTGCCGAAGTCATCCAGGGAAAAGCGCACGCCCAGCCGACCGAGGGCGTCCATGGTCTGCTTGACCAGGTCGCTGCGGCGCATCACGGCGGTTTCCGTCAGTTCAAACTCCAGCCACTGGGCTTCCACGCCGCGCTCGGCAATCAGCCGGCTGAGGGTGCTGAGTAATTGGCTGTCCTGGAACTGGCGGAACGACAGGTTGACCGCCATGTGCAACGGCGCAATCCCGCGCGCGCGCAGGTCCTGCATGTCGCGCAGGGCCCGGGAGATCACCCAGTAGCCCAGCGGCACGATCAAGCCGCTCTGCTCGGCCAGTGGCACGAATTCACTCGGAGGCAACAGGCCGCGCTCACCGTGGCGCCAACGCACCAGCGCTTCGAGGCCGACGATATGCCCATCGTCCAGGTCCAGCCGGGGCTGGTAATGCAGTTCCAGTTCGTCACGGCGCAAGGCCCGGCGCAGTTCGCTTTCAAGGTCGGCGAGGCTGCGGGCATTGCGGTTGATGCGTTCGTTGAAGATATGAAAGGTGCAGCCCTGGGTGCTCTTGGCTTGCTGCATGGCGATGTGGGCGTGCCACATCAGCGGGTCGGCGCCAGCCTTGGCGCGGGCATGGGCCACGCCGAGGCTGCAACCGATCAGCAGGCTTTCGCCATCCACCCAATACGGTTCGGCCATCGCCTCGACGATGCGCTCGGCCATCCATTCGGCGCGCTGGGGCGCACGGCGGGTATCGATCAGCAGGGCGAATTCATCGCTGCCCAGGCGTGCCAGTTGATCGCCGGCTTCCAATTGGCTCTTGAGCCGCGACACCACTTGCAGGATCAGCCGGTCGCCAGCCTGGTGGCCGAGGGCGTCGTTGGCATGGCGGAAGTTGTCCAGGTCGAGGTGACCGAGGGCCACGCCACGGCCTTCGTTTTCCGCCAGGCGGGCGGTCAACAGGGTCTGGAAACCCTGACGGTTGGCGATGCCGGTCAGCGGGTCTTGCTCGGCCAGGCGTTGCAGGGTGTTTTCCAACACACCGCGCTCACGCACATGCCGCAGACAGCGGCGCAATGTATCCGCATCCAATACATTCAGGATCAGCCAGTCGCTGACGCCCAGGGGAGAAACCAACGGTTCCTCTTCCAACAGCAATACGGTGGGCAAGCTGCAACGACCGGGGCCGGGCTGAAGGTTGGCTGTGGTCAACAACACCGCACTGTGATTGTCATCGAACAGATTGCTCACAGACTCCCAGTTTGGTGCGCTGATCAGCACAGCACCGTCGCCCATCGGCGCCAGGCACTCGCGCAATAACGCTGCCCACGCCGGCGTATCGGCCAGTAGCAGCAAACGCAAGGGTTCGACAGGCGTAGACAAGCTAGCTCCCTAGACTCTGCAAAATTTCGTTGGCGGCGGGCATTATGACGTGCGGCCAGATAATGACCAATGATATGGGTTATCAAATACGCACTGTGCGGCTCTAGAGCGAACAATAGTCCTAAATACCCTGTACATCCTGCGGCAAAGTAACAAAACCGGCAAATTTAGATCGAGTGGTACGTCACACTGTCGTTCAGAGGCAGCAGAATCTTGCCAGCCTGTTAAAATGCCCGCCCTTTTGATCAATGACTTCCAAAATTTCGTATGTCCCGACTCAATCCCCGGCAGCAAGAAGCCGTGAACTACGTCGGCGGCCCTCTATTGGTGCTCGCCGGTGCCGGTTCCGGCAAGACCAGCGTGATCACCCGCAAGATCGCGCACCTGATCCAGAGCTGTGGCATCCGCGCCCAGTACATCGTCGCCATGACCTTTACCAACAAGGCGGCGCGGGAAATGAAAGAGCGTGTCGGCACCCTGCTCAAGGGTGGCGAAGGCCGTGGCCTCACCGTGTGTACCTTCCACAACCTGGGGCTGAACATCATCCGCAAGGAGCATGTGCGGCTGGGCTACAAGCCGGGCTTCTCGATCTTTGACGAGACAGACGTCAAGGCCTTGATGACCGACATCATGCAAAAGGAATACGCGGGCGACGACGGCGTCGACGAGATCAAGAACATGATCGGCTCGTGGAAAAACGACCTGATCCTGCCCGCCGAAGCCCTGGAAGCCGCACGCAACCCCAAGGAACAGACTGCCGCCATCGTCTACACCCACTACCAGCGCACGCTCAAGGCGTTCAACGCGGTGGACTTCGACGACCTGATCCTGCTGCCGGTAAAGCTGTTCCAGGAACACGCCGACATCCTCGAAAAGTGGCAGAACAAAGTCCGCTACCTGCTGGTGGACGAATACCAGGACACCAACGCCAGCCAATACCTGCTGGTGAAGCTGTTGATCGGCACGCGCAACCAGTTCACCGTCGTGGGCGACGACGACCAGTCGATCTACGCCTGGCGCGGCGCCCGCCCGGAAAACCTGATGCTGCTCAAGGACGATTACCCGTCCCTGAAAGTGGTGATGCTGGAGCAGAACTACCGCTCCACCAGCCGCATCCTGCGTTGCGCCAACGTGCTGATCTCCAACAACCCCCACGAGTTTGAAAAACAGCTGTGGAGCGAGATGGGCCACGGCGACGAGATCCGCGTGATCCGCTGCCGCAACGAAGACGCCGAAGCCGAACGCGTGGCCGTCGAACTGCTGACCCTGCACCTGCGCACCGACCGGCCCTACAGCGACTTTGCGATTTTGTACCGCGGCAACTACCAGGCCAAGCTGATCGAGCTGAAGCTGCAGCACCACCAGATTCCGTATCGCCTGTCGGGCGGCAACAGCTTTTTCGGACGCCAGGAAGTGAAAGACCTGATGGCCTACTTCCGGTTGATCGTGAACCCGGATGACGACAACGCCTTCCTGCGGGTGATCAACGTCCCACGCCGGGAAATCGGTTCGACTACCTTGGAAAAGCTCGGTAACTACGCCACCGAACGCAAGATCTCGATGTACGCCGCCACCGATGAAATCGGCCTGGGCGAGCACCTCGATACCCGCTTCACCGATCGCCTGGCGCGCTTCAAACGCTTCATGGACAAGGTGCGCGAGCAGTGTTCCGGCGAAGACCCGATCAGCGCCTTGCGCAGCATGGTCATGGACATCGACTACGAGAACTGGCTGCGCACCAACAGCTCCAGCGACAAGGCTGCCGATTACCGCATGGGCAACGTGTGGTTCCTGATCGAGGCGTTGAAAAACACCCTGGAGAAGGACGAAGAAGGCGAGATGACCGTCGAAGACGCCATCGGCAAGCTGGTGTTGCGCGACATGCTTGAACGCCAGCAGGAAGAAGAAGACGGCGCCGAAGGCGTGCAGATGATGACCTTGCATGCGTCCAAGGGTTTGGAATTCCCCTACGTGTTCATCATGGGCATGGAAGAAGAAATCCTGCCGCACCGCTCCAGCATCGAAGCCGACACCATCGAGGAAGAACGGCGCCTGGCCTACGTGGGCATTACCCGCGCGCGTCAGACGTTGGCCTTTACCTTTGCCGCCAAGCGCAAGCAGTACGGCGAGATCATCGATTGTGCCCCGAGCCGGTTCCTCGACGAACTGCCGCCGGACGACCTGGCGTGGGAAGGCAACGACGACACACCGACCGAAGTCAAAGCCGTTCGCGGCAACACCGCCCTGGCGGATATACGCGCGATGTTAAAGCGCTAGAATCGACTACTTTTTAATCTACTTTCGGCGCGTGTTGCGCCAACAGAGGAAGCTTTCGTGGAAGCACTGCACAAGAAAATTCGCGAAGAAGGCATCGTGCTTTCCGATCAGGTACTCAAGGTCGACGCCTTTCTGAACCACCAGATCGACCCGGCGCTGATGAAACTGATCGGTGACGAATTCGCTGCGTTGTTCAAGGATTCGGGCATTACCAAGATCGTCACCATTGAAGCCTCGGGCATTGCGCCGGCGATCATGACCGGCCTGAACCTGGGCGTGCCGGTGATTTTCGCCCGCAAGCAACAGTCCCTGACCCTGACCGAAAACCTGCTGTCGGCGACGGTGTATTCCTTCACCAAGAAAACCGAAAGCACCGTGGCAATTTCCCCGCGCCACCTGACCAGCAGCGACCGCGTGCTGATCATCGATGACTTTTTGGCCAATGGTAAGGCGTCCCAGGCGCTTATTTCGATCATCAAGCAGGCCGGCGCAACCGTCGCAGGCCTGGGGATTGTGATCGAGAAGTCGTTCCAGGGTGGCCGTGCGGAGCTGGATGCGCAGGGTTATCGGGTTGAGTCGCTGGCGCGGGTTCAGTCGCTGGCGGGTGGTGTGGTGACCTTCATCGAGTAATCGATAACGCCTCAAATGTTGGGGTGAACACAATTCAAAATGTGGGAGCTGGCTTGCCTGCGATGCAGGCACCTCGGTACTTCATTCATACCGAGTTGATGCTATCGCAGGCAAGCCAGCTCCCACAAAAGCTGGCTCCCACATTTGATTTGTGGTGTTTGTTAGTGCGCGGTGGCCTGTAGGCCGGCGAGCAGCAGGCGCTGATACAAGTCCTCCTTCAACCCCTCCGGCTTATCCAGCCGCATCCGCACCAAATGCTCGGGAAACGCCTCCGGCTGCGGTGCATCCAGCGCCGCCTTGCCCAGCTCCAGAATCTCCGTCAGCTTGAATTTGCTCTTGAGCCAGTTCAATGCCCGCAACAAATCCCGCTCTTGCTCGGTGAAATCACACCCCAACGGATACTCCGGGAACAACCGTGGGTGCCGCGCCTGAATCGCCTGCAACCGCTGCGGCGTGTTGTCGGCAAACCGCGGATCCAGCTGGAAGTCCTTCGGTAATTTCCCAGCCTTTTGCGCCTGTTCGATCAGGTCTTCCTGGAACCGTGAGTCGGTGATATTCAGCAACGCCTCGATCACCTTGGCATCGGTCTGCCCGCGCAAATCCGCAATGCCGTATTCGGTGATGACGATGTCCCGCAGGTGCCGAGGAATGGTGCAGTGCCCGTACTCCCAGACAATATTGGAACTGACGTCACCACCCGATTCACGCCAGCTGCGCAGGATCAGGATCGAGCGCGCGCCTTCCAGCGCATGGCCTTGGGCGACGAAGTTGTATTGCCCGCCAACGCCACTGAGCACGCGACCGTCTTCCAACTGGTCGGCGACACCCGCGCCCATCAGGGTCACGGTAAACGCGCTGTTGATAAACCGCGCATCCAGGCGCTGCAAACGCTTGAGTTCTTCCTGCCCGTACAGCTCGTTGATGTAGCTGATGCGGGTCATGTTGAATTCCAGGCGCTTGCTCTGTGGCAAGTCCCGCAAGCGCTCGTAGAAACTGCGCGGCCCGAGAAAAAAGCCGCCATGCACCGAGATCCCATCGGTTTGCGCCGCTTCGTCCAGGGTGCCGGCGTTGGCCCGCTCCTGAGTCGCCACGTCCGGGTACACCTTGCGCCGTAAAATCCCGGCATCAGCCAGCACCAGCAGGCCGTTGACGAACATTTCGCTGCAACCGTACAGGCCACGGGCGAACGGCGCGACGCCGCCTTCATGGCTGATCAGCGGCGCCCATTGGTACACATCCAGGTCGGTGAGCAACAGGCGATACGCCTCGTTATCCGCCTGGCGCGCCAGCAAGGCCGCGGTCAGCGCATCGCCCATGGAGCCGATGCCGATCTGCAAGGTGCCACCGTCGCGTACCAGGGTGCTGGCGTGCAGACCGATAAAGTGGTCCTGGAAACCCACCGGCATGTTCGGGGTGGAGAACAGCGTGGTGCTGTCCTTCTCGTCGATCAGGAAGTCGAATTCGTCCATGCCCAGTTCGGCGTCGCCGGGCATGTAGGGCAAATCACTGTGCACCTGGCCCACCACCAGAATGGTCTCACCGGCCTCGCGGCGCTTGGCAATCATCGGCAACAGGTCGAGGGTAATGTCGGGGTTGCAGCTCAGGCTCAGGCGGTCCGGGTGTTCGGCGCTGCTGGCGACCAGTTGTGCCACCAGGTTCAGGCCAGCGGCGTTGATGTCCCGGGCGGCGTGGCTGTAGTTGCTGCTGACGTAATCCTGCTGCGCCGAAAGGCTGTGGAGCAAACTGCCGGGCTGCATGAAGAACTGCTGCACACGGATGTTGGCGGGCAGGTTGTCCTTGCGCAGCGCAGCGAGGAAATCCAGCTCGGGATAGTCACCAAAAACCCGTTCGATAAAGGGTTCGAGAAAGCGCTTCTGCAAACCATCGCCCAAGGTGGGACGGCCCAGCGCCAAGGCGGTGTAGATCGTGAGCGCCCGGTCCGGCAACTTGGCGATGCGCCGGTACAGCGCATTGACGAACAGGTTGGGTTTACCCAGGCCCAGGGGCAAGCCCATGTGAATATGCGCCGGCAACCGTGCCAGTACGTCGTCGACCGCTTGCTCGATTGAACACAACTGCACCATCCGACTTCTCCCGAACATTCCATGAATTGGGGTTGGACCGAGCTTGCCGGGTCTTTGCTGCAAAGAACAGCCTCAAAAGGCAAATCGCAGGCACAAAAAAGCCGCTGGTCAGCGGCTTTTTTGGCGAAGATCGGTTTATTTCAGACCCGACATCTTCTCGATCGCGCCTTTCAGCTCGGCATCCGAGCAATCGGCACAGGTGCCTTTTGGCGGCATGGCGTTCAGGCCGGTAATGGCCTTGGCCAGCAGGCCGTCGAGGCCACCCTGGTGGTCTGCGCGGTCTTTCCAGGCGGCGGTGTCGCCAATTTTCGGCGCGCCCAACAGGCCGGTACCGTGGCAAGCGTTGCAGTGTTTGGCGATCACATCATCCGGCGATTTCGCGCCACCGCCGCCGCCCGCAGCCACTGCCACCTCCATCCCCTTGCACTCTTGGCCCTGGACGCAGACCTGGCCGACCGGCTCCAGGCGTTTGGCAATTTCATCATTGGTCGCAGCTTGAGCGCTGACAGCCCATAGGGCCAGTACGGTTGCTGGTGCAGCCAGCATTTTCATAATTAGGTTCACGCGTTCACCCTCAATGGTGGCTATTCACGCCTGCGGCCACGGTTTCGCAGGCGGCGAAAGTATAACGGTTAGCCCGTCCCGCCGAAACAACCCTATTAACCAAAGGGAGATTCAGCAGGGCGGAATGCAGCTACGGGTGTCTCTGCGACATAGGCAGGACGCCTCTTTTCTTAAAAGTTCGCGGGTGTGGCTGCGCTGATTAGTCGCGCCGGCACTTCGAACGGATTGCGAAAACGGTGCGGCTTGGTGCTTTCAAAGTAGTAGCTATCGCCGGCTTCGAGCACAAAAGTTTCAAGGCCCACTACCAGCTCCAGGCGACCTTCCACCAGGATCCCGGTTTCCTCGCCCTCATGGGTGAGCATCTCTTCGCCGGTATCAGCACCTGGCGGGTAGATCTCGTTGAGGAACGCAATCGCCCGGCTCGGATGCGCGCGGCCCACCAGTTTCATGGTGACGGCGCCGTCTGAGATGTCGATCAGCTCATTGGCTTTATAGACGATCTGGGTCGGTTTTTCCTGGAGGATCTCCTCGGAAAAGAACTCCACCATCGACATGGGAATGCCGCCCAGCACCTTGCGCAAGGAGCTGATGGAGGGGCTGACACTGTTTTTTTCGATCATCGAAATGGTGCTGTTGGTGACGCCCGCGCGCTTGGCAAGCTCACGCTGGGAAAGACCTTTCAGTTTACGGATGGATTGCAGTCGTTCGCCGACGTCCAATGCAGGAGCCTCCTAGGATTCAGGCGTTGTTGTAATTGAGCGTTATCATGGCGACAGCGTTCAGTATTTACAACACTTTGGCCTAAATCCCGGGATCCGCCATTCGTGGGTGCCGCTCAAGCGCCGGAATAGAGCCGTGGCACTCGGCGCAGGTTGCAGAAGATCTGGTAGGGAATGGTGTCGGCGGCGGTGGCAACGTCACTCGCGAGGATGTTTTTGCCCCACAACTCGACGGTGGAACCGAGCCCAGCCTGGGGCACATCGGTCAGGTCGATACACAGCATGTCCATCGACACACGGCCCAGCAATTGGCTGCGCTGGCCGGCCACGAGCACCGGGGTGCCGGTCGGCGCGTGGCGCGGGTAGCCGTCAGCGTAGCCCATGGCAACTACCCCGATGCGCATCGGTTTGGGGGTGATGAACCTGGCGCCGTAGCCCACAGGTTCGCCGGCCGGCAGTTCACGTACGCAGATGACTTTCGATTCAAGGGTCATCACCGGCTGCAAACGCGCGGCGATGGCCTGGTCTTCGCCAAACGGCGTGGCGCCGTAGAGCATGATGCCCGGGCGTACCCAGTCGCTGGCAACGCTCGGCCAGCCCAGCACCGACGGCGAATTGCGCAGGCTGACCTGGGCCGACAAGCCCTGGCGCGCCGCTTCAAACACCGCTACTTGCTCTTCGCTGCTGGTGCTGTCCAGCTCATCGGCGCGGGCGAAGTGGCTCATCAGCACGATCTTCGCGACTTTGCCGCTGGCCAGCAGGCGCTGGTAGGCGTCGTGGTAGTCCTTGGGGTGCAAGCCAACACGGTGCATGCCCGAATCGAGCTTGAGCCACACGGTCAGCGGCTTGCTGAGTTGCGCCTGTTCAATCGCGTCCAGCTGCCACAGCGAATGCACCACGCACCACAAATCATGCTCGATGATCAGCGGCAGCTCGTCGGCTTCAAAAAAGCCTTCGAGCAACAACACCGGCCCGCGAATCCCGGCGGCCCGCAGCTCCAGCGCTTCCTCGATGCACGCCACGGCAAACCCGTCCGCCTCGGCTTCCAGCGCCTGGGCCACGCGCACGGCACCGTGGCCGTAGGCGTCCGCCTTGATCACGGCGAGGGCCTTGGCCCCACCCGTGACTTCACGGGCCAGTTGGTAGTTATGGCGCAGGGCTTGGAGGTCGATCAGGGCACGGGCAGGACGCATGGCGGCAGGCTTCTAGGCGGCGGTGAGAAGAAAAAACCGGCACCTGCTGACAACGCGGGCACCGGGAGAGGAGTTTTGCTTAAGGCAGAGCAGCCACAACCGACAGCTCGACCAGGATTTGCGGTTCGCAGAGCTTCGCTTCAACCGTGGCACGGGCCGGCGCGACGCCTTTTGGCAGCCACTTGTCCCATACCGCGTTCATCCCGGCGAAATCGGCGTCGATGTCTTTCAGATAGATGGTCACCGACAGCAACTTGCTCTTGTCGGTGCCGGCCAGGTCCAGCAAACGCTCGATATTGACGAGGGTTTCGCGGGTCTGCTGCTCGATCCCGGCACTCATGTCGTCGCCGACTTGCCCTGCCAGATACACGGTACCGCTGTGAACAACGATCTGGCTCATGCGCTCATTGGTGAGCTGGCGCTGGATTGACATGTTTTGCGGACTCCTGGTGGTTGCCGTAACGGGAAATATCGAGGCCTGCAGCGCTGATCTGCGGGGTTTTCTTCGCGATCAAGTCCGCCAGCAAACGACCAGAGCCACAGGCCATGGTCCAGCCGAGGGTACCGTGGCCGGTGTTCAGGAACAGGTTTTTGAACGGGGTCGCACCCACGATCGGCGTGCCGTCCGGGGTGGTCGGGCGCAGGCCGGTCCAGAAACTGGCCTGGCTCAAGTCACCGCCCTGAGGATAAAGGTCGTTGACGATCATCTCCAGGGTTTCCCGCCGACGCGGGTTCAGCGACAGGTCAAAACCGGCTATTTCAGCCATGCCACCGACGCGAATGCGGTTGTCGAAACGGGTGATCGCGACCTTGTAGGTCTCATCGAGAATGGTCGAGGTCGGGGCCATCGCCGGGTTGGTGATCGGCACGGTCATCGAGTAACCCTTGAGCGGGTACACCGGCGCCTTGATTCCCAGTGGCTTGAGCAGTTTCGGCGAGTAGCTGCCGAGGGCCAGCACGTAGCGGTCGGCAGTTTCCAGCTTGCCGTCGACCCACACGCCGTTGATCCGGTCACCCGCATAGTCCAGGCGCTGGATATCTTGCTCGAAGCGGAATTCGACACCCAGTTGCTTGCACATCTCGGCAAGGCGGGTGGTAAACATCTGGCAGTCGCCGGTCTGGTCGTTCGGCAGGCGCAGGGCACCGGCGAGAATGTCGGTGACGCTGGCCAGGGCCGGCTCGACGCGGGCAATGCCGGCGCGGTCCAGCAGTTCGTAAGGCACACCGGATTCTTTCAATACCGCGATGTCCTTGGCGGCACCATCAAGCTGGGCCTGGGTGCGGAACAGTTGCGTAGTACCCAGGGTACGGCCTTCGTAGGCAATGCCAGTCTCGGCGCGCAGTTCGTCCATGCAATCGCGGCTGTACTCGGACAGCCGCACCATGCGCTCCTTGTTCACCGCATAACGGCTGGCGGTGCAATTGCGCAGCATCTGCGCCATCCACAGGTATTGGTCGATATCGGCGGTGGCCTTGATCGCCAGCGGCGCATGGCGCTCCAGCAGCCATTTGATGGCCTTGAGCGGCACACCTGGCGCAGCCCATGGCGAGGCGTAGCCCGGCGAGATTTGCCCGGCGTTGGCAAAACTGGTCTCCATGGCCACCGCCGGCTGACGGTCGACCACGACCACTTCAAAACCAGCTCGTGCCAAATAGTAGGCACTGGCCACGCCAATGACACCGCTACCCAAGACCAGAACGCGCATTTTTATTCCCTCATCACGGCCAGACCGCTGACGTTTGTTGTTCAGCACAAAGATGTGGGCAGTATAAAAAGCAATCACCAGTGCATTTCACTATATAACTGCCTATATTTGGCGACAATTCTCGGCAAAAACCCTTTTCACGGAGGAGCATCCCCTATGCGGACCAACACTCAGACCAAGCGGGAACTGGACAAAATCGACCGCAACATCCTGCGTATCCTGCAGGCCGACGGGCGAATTTCGTTTACTGAGCTGGGGGAAAAGGTCGGCCTGTCGACCACGCCGTGCACCGAGCGCGTCCGGCGCCTGGAGCGCGAAGGGATCATCATGGGCTATAACGCCCGGCTCAATCCGCAGCATTTGAAGGGCAGTTTGCTGGTGTTTGTCGAGATCAGCCTCGACTACAAGTCTGGCGACACCTTTGAAGAATTCCGACGCGCCGTATTGAAGCTGCCCCACGTGCTGGAGTGCCATCTGGTGTCAGGGGATTTCGATTACCTGGTGAAGGCGCGGATCTCGGAAATGGCGTCGTACCGCAAATTACTCGGCGATATCCTGCTCAAGCTGCCCCACGTACGGGAGTCCAAGAGCTATATCGTGATGGAAGAGGTAAAGGAGAGCTTGAGCCTGCCGATCCCCGATTGAGCCAGCACCACGACTCAATGTGGGAGCGAGCAAGCCGGCCCCACACGGTTGGACCAGGGCCCCTAGACCAACACTTGCCGCGTGCTCGCCATGTACGCGTGAATCTGCTTTTCAACCCTCGGGTGGATCAACTCCACCGGGCGGCGGTCGTTGGGGCAAGGCAAGGTCGGCGTGGTGCCGAACAGGCGGCAAATCAGTGGGCGCTCGTCGTACACGGTGCAGCCGTTGGGCCCCAGGTGCACGCAGTTGAGTTCGTCCATCGCCGCTTCCTGCTCGGCGGCAGTCTTGCGCGGCAGGCGCGACATTTCCTCGGTGGACGTGGTCACCGGCCCGCAGCAGTCGTGGCAACCCGGGACGCACTCGAACGAGGGAATCTGCCGGCGCAGCGCGTTGACTTTCTGACTGTTGCAACTCATTGACACACGGACCGAACGGCAAATAGGCGTGGATTCTGCCCTAAAAGCCCGCGGTGAGACAGCTTCGTCCGACCGCTGTATCCTGCGTCAAATTTTCCAAACAGGGATGCTCCCCATGACCGCCAGCGCCCGGCACGCCAATTCCTACTACGCCGCCAGCAGTTTCCCGCAGCCTGATTATCCGGTGCTGAAAGGTGAAATCGTGGCCGATGTGTGCGTGGTCGGCGGCGGCTTTTCGGGGCTGAATACCGCCCTGGAACTGGCCGAGCGTGGTTTCAGCGTGGTCCTGCTGGAGGCCCGCAAAATTGCCTGGGGCGCCAGCGGGCGCAATGGCGGGCAACTGATTCGTGGCGTCGGTCATGGCCTGGATCAGTTCACCAACGTCATCGGCACCGAGGGTGTGCGCCAGATGAAACTGATGGGCCTGGAAGCCGTGGAAATCGTGCGCCAGCGGGTCGAACGTTCGCAGATCGCCTGCGACCTGACCTGGGGCTACTGCGACCTGGCCAACAAACCCCGCGACCTGGAACACCTGGCCGCCGACGCCGAAGAGCTGCGAAGCCTCGGTTACCGCCACGAAGTGCGCCTGCTGCAAGCGGGCGAAATGCCCAGCGTGATCGGTTCCAACCGCTATGTGGGCGGCATGATCGACATGGGCTCCGGCCACCTGCACCCGCTGAACCTGGCCCTCGGCGAAGCGGCTGCCGCGCAGCAACTGGGTGTGCAGTTGTTCGAGCATTCCGAGGCGGTGCGCATCGACTACGGCCCAGAGGTCAACGTTCACACAGCCTTTGGCAACGTACGCGCCAAGACCTTGGTGCTGGGCTGCAACGCCTATTTAAACGGTCTCAACCCGCACCTGAGCGGCAAGGTGCTGCCCGCCGGCAGCTACATCATCGCCACCGAGCCATTGAGCGAAGCCCAGGCGGGCGAATTGCTCCCACAAAACATGGCGGTGTGTGACCAACGGGTGACAGTGGACTACTTCCGGCTGTCCGCTGACCGACGCTTGCTGTTCGGCGGCGCCTGCCATTATTCCGGACGCGACCCACAGGACATCGGCGCCTACATGCGTCCGAAGATGCTGCAGGTGTTCCCGCAATTGGCCAACGTGAAAATCGATTACCAGTGGGGCGGCATGATCGGCATCGGCGCCAACCGCCTGCCGCAAATCGGCCGGCTGGCCGACCAACCCAACGTGTATTTCGCCCAGGCCTATGCCGGCCACGGCCTCAATGCCACCCACTTGGCGGGCAAACTGCTGGGCGAAGCCATCAGCGGCCAGCAAAGCGGGCGGTTCGACCTGTTTGCCAAAGTGCCGCACATCACCTTCCCCGGCGGCAAGCATTTGCGCTCGCCGCTGTTGGCGCTGGGAATGCTCTGGCATCGGTTGAAAGAACTGGCCTGAATCAACCGCGCCAGAAGGGTTTTACGCCCTCCCGGCGCGCCTGTTCGGCACTCAGGCCCACGTCACGCAGCTGCTCCGGGGTCAGTCCCAGCAAGGTCTTGCGCGTGTGCATGCGGCGCCAGAACATCGCCCATGAACCCAGTACAGGGGCCGTCGTACGCGCCCCCATGCGCCGCTCCTGCCCAGCTTCCAGCTCCTGACTGTGTAGCGCCAACCGCACATCGCTCAAACCGCTCATTTTCCTGCCCCTCATTTACGTATTGCCATGAGTACGTAGGATGAGCCAGCGAGCAAAACCATGACAGATTCAGCCACCCGGTATTAAATCCATACAGATAGTGCCTATCTACCGCTGAATCCTGTATTTTCAGGCTATCTGTACTGGTAACCGGGAAGCATCACCATGACGCTATACGTCAATCTCGCCGAACTGTTGGGCACGCGCATCGAGCAGGGCTTCTATCGCCCGGGGGATCGGTTGCCGTCAGTACGGGCCTTGAGCGTGGAGCACGGCGTCAGCCTGAGCACCGTGCAACAGGCCTATCGCATGCTGGAAGACAACGGACTGGCGATGCCAAAACCCAAATCCGGTTATTTTGTGCCGGTGGGCCGGGATTTGCCGGCCCTGCCTGCTGTCAGCCGCCCGGCCCAGCGCCCGGTGGAAATTTCGCAGTGGGACCAAGTACTGGAATTGATCCGTGCGGTGCCACGCAAAGACGCCATACAGTTGGGCCGTGGCATGCCGGATGTATTGTCGCCCACCATGAAACCCCTGCTGCGCAGCCTCGCCCGGATCAGCCGGCGCCAGGACATGCCGGGGCTGTATTACGACACCATCCACGGCAACCTGGAGCTGCGTGAACAGATCGCCCGCCTGATGCTCGATTCAGGCTGCCAACTGACGCCCCAGGACCTGGTGATCACCACCGGCTGCCACGAAGCGCTGTCGGCCAGCATCCACGCTATCTGCGAGCCAGGCGATATCGTTGCCGTCGACTCGCCAAGCTTCCACGGCGCCATGCAAACCCTGAAAGGCCTGGGTATGAAAGCCCTGGAAATCCCCACCGACCCACTCACCGGTATCAGCCTGGAAGCGCTGGAACTGGCACTGGAACAATGGCCGATCAAAGTCATACAGTTGACCCCCAACTGCAACAACCCACTGGGCTACATCATGCCGGAGTCACGCAAGCGCGCACTGCTGAACCTGGCCCAGCGCTTCGACGTGGCGGTCATCGAGGATGATGTGTATGGCGAACTGGCCTACAGCTACCCGCGCCCACGCACCATAAAATCCTTCGACGAAGATGGCCGCGTCGTACTGTGCAGTTCCTTTTCGAAAACCCTGGCGCCCGGCCTGCGGATCGGATGGGTAGCACCCGGTCGTTACCTGGAGCGCGTGCTGCACATGAAATACATCAGCACCGGCTCCACTGCTACCCAGCCGCAGATCGCAATTGCAGAGTTCCTGAAAAGCGGGCACTTCGAACCACATTTGCGGCGGATGCGTACCCAATACCAGCGTAATCGCGACCTGATGCTCGAGTGGGTGAGCCGTTACTTCCCGGCGGGCACACGCGCCAGCCGGCCACAGGGCAGCTTCATGTTGTGGGTGGAGCTGCCGGAAGGCTTCGATACCCTGAAGCTCAACCGGCTGCTGGTGGATGAAGGTGTACAGATTGCTGTGGGAAGTATCTTTTCTGCCTCCGGCAAGTACAGGAACTGCCTGCGCATGAACTACGCTGCCAAACCAACGCCGCAGATTGAAGAGGCTGTGCGCAAGGTCGGCGCAACCGCCATCAGGTTGCTGGCCGAAGCGGTGGACTGACCTTTTGCGGGAAATAGCCGTCATATGCCGACAACCGCCCTGATCCGGAACCCATGTCATTGATGACCCAACGGCTATTACCGTTTTTCCTGCTGGGCATCCTGGCCTTGGGCGGCTGCGCCACCCTCGACCCGCCGCGCACGCCCAGCGAGGCGCTGCCCGCCAGTGAGTCGTCATTCGGCCGCTCGATCCAGGCCCAGGCCGCGCCGTACAAAGGCCGCTCCGGGTTCCGCCTGCTGCCCAACAGCAGCGAAGCCTTCATGGCCCGCGCCGAACTGATCCGCAACGCCCAGACCAGCCTGGATTTGCAGTACTACATCGTCCACGACGGCATCAGCACCCGCATGCTCGTGGATGAACTGCTCAAGGCCGCCGACCGTGGCGTGCGCGTGCGCATCCTGCTGGACGACACCACCAGCGACGGCCTGGACCAGATCATCGCCACCCTCGCCGCCCACCCGCAGATCCAGATTCGCCTGTTCAACCCGCTGCACCTGGGGCGCAGCACCGGCGTAACAAGGGCCATGGCGCGGCTGTTCGACCTGTCGCTGCAACATCGGCGCATGCACAACAAGCTGTGGCTGGCGGACAACAGCGTGGCCATCGTCGGCGGGCGCAACCTGGGGGATGAGTATTTCGACGCCGAACCCAACCTCAACTTCACCGATATCGACATGTTCAGCGTGGGTCCGGTGGCCGAGCAACTGGGCCACAGTTTCGACCAGTACTGGAACAGTGCCCTGAGCAAGCCCATCGGCGACTTCGTCAGCGACGCCTCCAAAGGCGACTTGGCCAGCGCCCGCGTGCGCCTGGAAGACTCCCTTGCCGAGTCGCGCCAGCAAAACCATGCGCTGTACAACCGCCTGCGCACCTACAAGACCCAGCCGCGCATGGACATCTGGCGCGGCGAGCTGATCTGGGCCTGGAACCAAGCGCTGTGGGATGCACCGAGCAAGGTGCTGGCCAAGGCCGATCCGGATCCCCGGCTGCTGTTGACCACACAACTGGCACCGGAGCTGGAAGGCGTCAGCCATGAACTGATGATGATTTCAGCTTACTTTGTACCGGGGCAGCCTGGCTTGGTGTACCTGACGGGACGCGCAGACGCCGGGGTATCGGTGAGCCTGCTGACCAATTCACTGGAAGCCACCGACGTGCCTGCGGTGCATGGAGGTTATGCGCCTTATCGCAAGGCGCTGCTGGAGCACGGGGTAAAACTGTACGAATTGCGCCGCCAACCGGGAGACGGTGGCGGCAGCGGTCCTCATCTGTTCCGCAAAGGCACCTTCCACGGCTCGGACTCCAGCCTGCACAGCAAGGCGATCATCTTCGACCGGCAAAAGTCCTTCATCGGCTCATTCAATTTCGACCCGCGCTCGGTGCTGTGGAACACCGAAGTCGGGGTGCTGGTGGACAGCCCCGAGCTGGCGGAACACGTGCGCAACCTGGCGCTGGAAGGCATGGCGCCGCCGTTGAGCTATCAGGCAAAACTGCAGGATGGCCAGGTGGTATGGGTGACCGAAGACAACGGCCAGCTACACACCCTGACCCGCGAACCCGGCAGTTGGTGGCGCCGGTTCAATGCCTGGTTTGCCACCTCCGTCGGGCTGGAACGCATGCTTTAAGAACAGCGACGGGACCTGTGGGAGCTGGCTTGCCTGCGATGGCGGAGTGTCAGTTTACGTATCCGGTGCTGACACTCCGCCATCGCGGGCAAGCCCGGCTCCCACAGGTGATCGCATTTCAAGTTCAGGCGGGTTGTGCGGCGCCGAATGCACCTTGGCGCAGCAACAGGATCACCAGCCCCAATGCCCCCGCCGCCATCAACAGCGGCAACGCATGCCCGCTGATCCACTGGCTGCCCGCACCGGCCACCAGCGGCCCGATCAGGCAGCCAATGCCCCACAGCTGCGCGATGTGCGCATTGGCGCGCACCAGCGCGTCGTCGCGGTAGCGCTCGCCAATCAGGATCAGCGACAAGGTGAACAAACCGCCGGCGCTGGCGCCAAACAGCACCCACACCGGCCAGATCATCAACGTATCCAGCAACAGCGGAATCGCCAGGCTCGACGCCAGCAGCATCAATGCGCAGCCGAGAAACAGCGTGCGCCGAGGCAGGTAGTCGGCCAGTGCGCCAATCGGCAGTTGCAGCAACGCATCACCGACGACAACCGTACTGACCATCGCCAAGGCAATCTCGGCGGTGAAGCCCTGTTGCAGGCAATACACCGGCAACAGCGTAAGAATCATCGCCTCGAACGCGGCGAATAGCGCCACAGCCCAGGCAATCGCCGGCAAGCCCCGGCAGAAGCGCAGCAAGTCGCCGAAGGTCACACTGAAGGACTCGGCGGTGGGTGCACCGGAACGGCCCAGCAGCAGGATCGGCGAGAAGGTCAGCAGGCCGACGCCCACCCAGAAGCCAATGTCGTTATCGGTACCCAGCGCGCCCAGCAGCAACGGGCCCGACAGCTGGCTCAAGGCATAGCTGCAGCCATACAGCGCCACCAGGCGACCGCGCCAGCGCTCTATCACCAGTTGGTTGATCCAGCTTTCGCCGAGGATAAACACGATGGTCAGGATCACCCCGATCATCAACCGCAGCACCAGCCATACCGTGTAGCTGGGCAATACCGCCAGCAAACCGATGGAAATTGCCCCGCCCCACAGGCACAGGCGCATCAGGTTCGCCGTGCCCAGGCGCGAAACCAGGCCGCTGGAGATTTTGGCACCCAGCAGCACTCCGAAGGCCGGCATCGCGGCCATGACGCCGATGGCGAAGCTGCCGTAGCCCCAGCTTTCCAGGCGCAAGGACACCAGCGGCATGCTCACGCCCAAGGCCAGGCCCACGCTCAAGACCGACGCCAGCACGGCGAAATAGGTCGCCCAACGCATTTCCACGCTCCTGTGGACTATTTGTAGATCACACAAAACAAAGTGGGAGCGAGCTTGCTCGCGAATGCGGTGTACCAGTCAATACATCAGCGACTGTGATACCGCTTTCGCGAGCAAGCCCGCTCCCACATTTTTTACAGCGGTGTTTCTGGAAGCTTACAGCTTGATCCAGGTCGCCTTCAGCTCGGTGTATTTGTCGAACGCGTGCAGCGACTTGTCGCGGCCGTTACCCGACTGCTTGAAACCACCAAACGGTGCGGTCATGTCGCCACCATCGTACTGGTTGACCCACACGCTGCCGGCACGCAGTGCCTTGGCGGTGAGGTGTGCCTTGGAGATGTTCGACGTCCACACCGCAGCGGCCAGGCCGTATTGGGTGTCGTTGGCGATCGCAATGGCTTCTTCCACGCTGTCAAAGGCAATCACCGACAGTACCGGGCCGAAAATTTCTTCCTGGGCGATCTTCATGGCGTTGGTCACGCCGTCGAAAATCGTTGGCTCGACATAGGTGCCGCCACTTTCCTGCAGCGTGCGCTTGCCACCGGCCACCAGCTTGGCGCCATCAGCATGCCCGGCTTCGATGTACGACAGCACGGTGTTCATCTGCTGGGTGTCCACCAGCGCGCCGACCGTGGTGGCCGGGTCCAGCGGGTTGCCCGGCTTCCAGGCCTTGAGGGCCTCGATCACCAGCGGCAGGAATTTATCCTTGATGGAGCGCTCTACCAGCAGGCGCGAACCGGCGGTGCACACTTCGCCCTGGTTGAAGGCGATGGCGCCAGCGGCGGATTCGGCAGCGGCTTGCAGGTCCGGGGCATCGGCGAACACGATGTTCGGGCTCTTGCCGCCGGCTTCCAGCCAGACGCGCTTCATGTTCGACTCACCGGAGCGAATCAGCAGTTGCTTGGCGATCTTGGTCGAACCGGTGAACACCAGGGTGTCGACGTCCATGTGCAGCGCCAGGGCGTTACCCACGGTGTGGCCATAACCCGGCAGCACGTTGAACACGCCTTTGGGGATACCGGCTTCAACCGCCAGCGCAGCGATGCGGATGGCTGTCAGTGGCGACTTTTCAGACGGCTTGAGGATCACCGAGTTACCGGTGGACAGCGCCGGCCCGAGTTTCCAGCAGGCCATCATCAGCGGGAAGTTCCACGGCACGATGGCCGCGACAACACCGACGGGCTCACGGGTCACCAGGCCCAGTTGGTCATGGGGGGTGGCGGCGACTTCGTCGTAGATCTTGTCGATGGCCTCGCCGCTCCAGCTCAGGGCTTGCGCCGCGCCTGGGACGTCGATGTACAGGGAGTCGCTGATCGGCTTGCCCATGTCCAGGGTTTCAAGCAGTGCCAGCTCTTCGGCGTTGGCCTTGAGCAAGCCGGCGAAACGGATCATGGTGGCTTTGCGCTTGGCCGGTGCCAGGCGCGACCAGGCACCGGAATTGAAGGTGGCGCGGGCGTTTTCAACCGCGCGCTGGGCGTCGGCAACGTCACAGCTGGCAACGGTTGCCAGCAGGCGGCCATCCACCGGGCTCAAACATTCGAACGTGTCGCCAGAAACGGCGGCGGTGTATTCGCCATTGATGTAGGCGCGGCCTTCGATCTTCAGATCCTTGGCGCGTTGTTCCCAGTCGGCACGGGTCAGGGTGGTCATGCGAGTGTCCTCCTCTTATTGAATACAAGGGCCGGGCGATGTACCCAGGCACCTTCGAAGAATTCTTGCCTGGCCAGCCAGCTGTTCGGCTCAAGGCAGCTGCCACCCTAAACCAGCGGCGATGAATGTTTCAATATATTTGACATAACGCCTGCAAACGCCCTTGCGATGTTCATTTTAATAAACATAGACTTTGGGCTCTCCAACCGCAGGCCAGACGGGACACACCCATGAACATCCAGAATATCGTCGACTTCAGCCAGGTCCGGACCGAGCCTGACCGCTACCGTCCGGCTGCGGAGAAAATCCTCAAGGGCGACCCCGAGCAAACCGTCTACAACCACTACAACAGTCCGTGCGGCCAGATGAGCGCCGGGGTCTGGGAAGGTGAAGTCGGGCAATGGAAGGTCAACTACAGCGAGCATGAGTACTGCGAGATCGTGCAGGGCGTCTCTGTATTGCGCGACGCCGACGGCAACGCCAAGACCTTGCGCGCCGGTGATCGCTTCGTCATTCCGGCCGGCTTCAACGGCACCTGGGAAGTGCTGGAGCCCTGCCGCAAGATCTACGTGGTGTTCGAAGAAAAGGCCTGATCAGTTTTTCAGAGCACAAAAAAAAGCCCGCATCGTGAGATACGGGCTTTTTTTCACAAGAAAGAAAACCAATTACTTGATTTTGCCTTCTTTGTAGATCACGTGCTTGCGAACGCGCGGGTCGAACATTTTCTTTTCGAGCTTGTCCGGGGTAGTACGCTTGTTCTTGTCGGTAGTGTAGAAGTGACCAGTACCGGCGCTAGAGATCATTCGAATCAATTCACGCATGATATAGCTCCTTAGATTTTGCCGTCGCGGCGCAGTTCGGCCAGCACGACAGTGATGCCACGCTTGTCGATGATACGCATGCCTTTGGCAGATACGCGCAGACGAACAAAACGTTTCTCTTCTTCAACCCAGAAGCGGTGATGCTGCAGGTTTGGCAGGAAACGACGACGGGTTTTGTTGTTTGCGTGGGAAATGTTATTCCCAGTCACCGGACCCTTACCGGTAACTTGACAGACTCTCGACATGCCTCAGCCCTCTAAAACCACATGCCCAACCCGGCATGGGTTGGCCGCTTAATCTCTCAGTCATTTGGCGCCAGGCGCCGCGTTTCTTTAGGGTCTTACCGGCTACACCTACTAGCGAAGGAACCGGGCCCCTAGAAAAGAGCGCTGCTTTATACCAGAAAGACCCCAGTGCAACAACAGGCCGTGTGTTTTTACACGCGTAAATCCAGGCCATGGACGCCTGAACCGTTGCCAGGGTGGGCCGCTATAGAAGCTAACCGCTCGTCGCACAGAATGATTTACAGCGCCCGCGCGCACTGCAAAGTGCTCGGCAAAACGACCTGAGGCGCCATCAAAACAGTATTTGAGGCAAAAGCACAGGCAAAAATGGGCTAGTCATTTGTCAATCAGCCCACTACGGTAGGACTTTTCCAGACTGCACTCGCAGATGGGCCTTCGATCTGCAAAGGAAACCGAATATGCGCCTCGCTGCCCTACCGCTATTGCTAGCCCCTCTTTTTATTGCTGCACACGCCCAGGCGGCGACCACCTTGAGCGTCTGTACCGAAGCCAGTCCCGAAGGCTTCGACGTGGTGCAATACAACTCGCTGACCACCACCAACGCCTCGGCAGATGTATTGATGAACCGCCTGGTGGACTTCGACGCCACCAGCGGCAAGCTGGTCCCGAGCCTGGCAGACAGCTGGGAAGTATCGCCGGACGGCCTCACCTACACCTTCAAGCTGCACCCGGATGTGAAATTTCATCGCACCGACTACTTCACCCCAAGCCGCAGCCTGAGCGCCGAAGACGTGCGCTTCAGTTTCGAGCGCATGCTTGACCCGGCCAACCCGTGGCACAAAATCGCCCAGAGCGGTTTCCCTCACGCCCAGTCGCTGCAACTGCCCACGCTGATCAAGAAGATCGACGCCCTGGACCCGTTGACCGTGCGTTTTACCCTGGACCACGCCGATTCGACCTTCCTCGCCGCATTGAGCATGGGCTTTGCCTCGATCTACCCGGCCGAATACGCCGACAAACTGCTCAAGGCCGGCACGCCAGAGAAGCTCAACAGCCAGCCTATCGGCACCGGGCCGTTCATTTTCGGGCGTTTCCAGAAAGACGCGACGATTCGCTACAAGGCCAACCCGGACTACTTCGCCGGCAAGCCAGCAGTGGATAACCTGATCTTTGCGATCACCCCGGACGCCAACGTGCGCCTGCAGCGATTGCGCCGTGACGAGTGCCAGATCGCCCTGTCGCCCAAGCCGCTGGATATTGATGCCGCCCAGAAAGATGCCGACCTGAAGGTCGAGAAAACCGCAGCCTTCATGACCGCATTTGTCGCCATCAACAGTCAACACCCGCCGTTGGACAAGCCCGAAGTTCGCCAGGCAATCAACCTGGCCTTCGACAAGGCCAGCTACCTCAAGGCCGTATTCGAAGGCACCGCCGAAGCCGCCAATGGCCCCTTCCCCCCAAATACCTGGAGCTACGCCAAGGACTTGCCGGGCTACCCGCAAGACATCGCCAAGGCCAAGCAGCTTCTGGATCGCGCCGGGCTCAAGGACGGCTTCAAGACCACCATCTGGACCCGGCCGTCGGGCAGCCTGCTGAACCCCAACCCAAGCCTGGGCGCACAATTGCTGCAGGCAGACCTGGCCAAGGTCGGCATCCAGGCGGAAATTCGTGTAATCGAATGGGGCGAACTGATTCGGCGCGCCAAGGCCGGCGAGCACGACCTGCTGTTCATGGGCTGGGCTGGTGACAATGGCGACCCGGATAACTTCCTGACGCCGCAGTTCTCCTGCGCAGCAGTGAAGTCCGGCACCAACTTCGCCCGCTACTGCGACCCGGCGCTGGACAAGCTGATCAGCGCCGGCAAAACCACCAGCGAACAGGGCGTGCGCAGCAAGCTGTACCAGCAGGCCCAGGCGCAGATCCAGCAACAGGCACTGTGGCTGCCACTGGCGCACCCGACCGCGTTTGCGCTGACTCGCAAGAATGTCGAGGGGTACCAGGTGAGCCCGTTCGGGCGCCAGGACTATTCCAAGGTCAGCGTCAAACCATAAGCCCTGCCAGGGGCTGGTGCGCCAGCCCCTACATCCATCCATATTCCGCCATCGACAGCGGATCACCCTCCCCCACAATGATGTGGTCCAGCACGCGCACATCCACCATCTCCAACGCCTTCTGCAGCACTTTGGTCAATTTTCGATCAGCGATGCTGGGCTCGGCGCTGCCGGAAGGATGGTTGTGGCACAGAATCACCGCCGCTGCGTTGTAGTCCAGGGCGCGTTTAACCACTTGCCGAGGGTAGACCGTGGCGTTGTCGATGGTGCCTTGAAACAGCTTTTCGAAGCCCAGCACCCGATGTTTGGAGTCGAGAAACAGGCAGCCGAATATCTCGTGGGGCTCATGGCGCAACAGCGCCTTGAGGTAGTCGCGCACGGCCACCGGGCTTTCCAGCACCGAGTCGCTGCGCAGGCGCTCGGCCAGATGGCGCCGGGCCATTTCCAGCACCGCCTGGAGCTGGGCGAACTTCGCTGGGCCCAGGCCCAGGTGCTGGATGAACACCGCCTGCCTGGCCTCCATCAGTGCTCGCAGGCTGCCAAATTGCGCCAACAGGTGCCGCGCCAGGTCCACGGCACTTTTACCGGACACCCCGGTACGCAGGAAAATCGCCAGCAGCTCGGCGTCGGAAAGACTCGCCGCCCCCAACTCCAACAGCTTCTCCCGCGGACGCTCTGCCGCAGGCCAATCGCGAATACTCATGGCACCTCCGTGTGCATGTGCGCCGCTGTTGCATGGCGGACGCTGTGGTATCTTAGGCCATCTTTTTGCGTGCGATTTCACCTGGGGAGGGGGCATCGCAACGCCATCACTGAACTGGAAAGGCAAGCCAATGCAGCGTCTGTATCGGAAACGCATCGTTCTCGGCGTCGGCGGCGGCATTGCCGCCTACAAGAGCGCAGAGCTGGTTCGCAGGCTCCTGGACCAAGGCGCCGAAGTGCGCGTGGTCATGACCCGTGGCGGCAGTGAATTCATCACTCCACTTACCATGCAAGCCTTGTCCGGCCACCCGGTTCACCTCGACCTGCTGGACCCTGCGGCCGAAGCCGCGATGGGCCACATCGAGCTGGCAAAGTGGGCCGACCTGGTGCTGATCGCTCCGGCCACCGCCGACCTGATCGCCCGCCTCGCCCAAGGCATTGCCGATGACCTGCTGACCACGCTGGTGCTGGCCACTGACGCCACCGTCGCCATCGCCCCGGCCATGAACCAGGCCATGTGGCGCGACCCGGCCACCCAGGCCAATACCCAACTCCTGCAAAGCCGCGGCCTCAAGGTGTTCGGGCCGGCCTCCGGCAGCCAGGCCTGCGGCGACGTGGGCATGGGCCGTATGCTCGAAGCCACCGACCTCGCCCAATGCGCCGCCGACTGCTTCCAGCACCTGGCCCTGACCGGCAAGCACGTGCTGATCACCGCCGGCCCGACCCAGGAAAACATCGACCCGGTGCGCTACATCACCAACCATAGCTCAGGAAAAATGGGCTTTGCCCTGGCAGAAGCCGCGGTCGAGGCAGGCGCCCGGGTAACACTGATTACCGGCCCGGTGCATCTGCCGACCCCGGATCGCGTCACCCGAATCGACGTAGTCAGCGCCCGCGACATGCTGGCGGCCTGTGAAGCAGCGATTCCCTGCGACCTGTTTATCGCCTCGGCAGCGGTGGCGGACTACCGCCCGGAAGTGGTTGCGCCGCAAAAACTCAAGAAAGACCCTACAAGCGGCGACGGCCTGCTGCTGCAAATGGTCCGCAACCCGGACATTCTGGCCACCATCGCCACCCGGGCAGACCGCCCGTTCAGCGTCGGCTTCGCCGCCGAAACCGAGCATTTGCTGGATTACGCCGCACGCAAATTGAAAGACAAAAACCTCGATCTGATTGTCGCCAACGATGTCGCCAACCCGAGCATCGGCTTCAACAGCGAGGAAAATGCCATCAGCGTGATCGACCGCGAGTTGCACGCTACCGTTTTCGCCCAGACCAGCAAGGGCAAGATTGCCCGCCAGCTGATCTCTTTTATCGCCCTACGGCTGAACCAGGTTTAATTTCCATGCACGCTTTGCAAGCCAAGATCCTCGACCCACGCATCGGCAGCGAATTCCCGCTGCCGGCCTACGCCACACCTGGCTCCGCCGGCCTCGACCTGCGCGCCATGCTCAAGCAGGACACCGTGCTTGAGCCGGGCCAGACCCTCCTGATCCCGACCGGCCTGTCGATCTACGTGGGCGACCCTGGCCTGGCGGCGCTGATCCTGCCGCGCTCCGGCCTGGGCCACAAACACGGGATCGTCCTCGGCAACCTGGTGGGCCTGATCGATTCGGACTACCAGGGCGAGTTGATGGTGTCGTGCTGGAACCGTGGCCAGACCGCCTTCAACATCGCCGTCGGCGAGCGCATCGCCCAGCTGGTGCTGGTACCAGTGGTGCAGGCGCACTTCGAATTGGTCGAAGAATTTGACGAAACCCAGCGCGGTGCAGGTGGCTTCGGGCATTCCGGCAGCCACTGACTAAGCTGTACTGACTTAGCGGAACATGGCCGGGTGCCTCGCCCGGCCTGACGCCAACGCATGGCCTTTCAGGATGAAGAATGCGCGGAACTTATCAGCAAGATTTCCCCAGTGAAATCAAGGCATTAAGCGGGCAAAAGGGCGCAGCTTCGGCGCCGATGGCACTTTTGCACCACGAACTCTATGCCAAAAACGCCGTCTTACCCTTCAGTTTGAGCCTGCCGGTCAGCACCCTTGAGGCCAGCCCAGCCCCTTATCGATGGAGTTCCCCCCCGCAATGAGCAACGCAGCCCGAGTCGCCCCGACATTTCCCGACAGCATCTTCCGCGCCTATGACATCCGTGGCGTGGTGCCCAAGACCCTGACCGCCGAGACCGCTTACTGGATCGGCCGCGCCATTGGCTCCCAGAGCCTGGCCCAGGGCGAGCCCAACGTGTCCGTAGGGCGTGACGGCCGGCTGTCCGGCCCCGAGCTGGTCGAACAACTGATCCAGGGCCTGGCCGACAGCGGCTGCCATGTGAGCGACGTGGGCCTGGTGCCGACGCCTGCGCTGTACTACGCAGCCAACGTACTGGCCGGCAAGTCGGGCGTGATGCTCACCGGCAGCCATAACCCGTCGGACTACAACGGCTTCAAGATTGTGATTGCCGGCGATACCCTGGCCAACGAACAGATCCAGGCCCTGCACACCCGCCTGAAAACCAACGATCTGACCAGCGGAACCGGCAGCATCACCAAGGTCGAGATCCTCGATCGCTACTCGGACGAAATCACCCGCGACGTCAAACTCGCCCGTCGCCTGAAAGTGGTAGTGGATTGTGGCAACGGCGCGGCCGGCGTGATTGCCCCGCAACTGATCGAAGCGCTGAACTGCGAAGTGATCCCGCTGTTTTGCGAGGTCGACGGTAACTTCCCCAACCACCACCCGGACCCGGGCAAGCCTGAAAACCTGGTGGACCTGATCGCCAAGGTCAAGGAAACCGGTGCCGACCTGGGCTTGGCGTTCGATGGCGACGGCGACCGCGTCGGCGTGGTGACCAACACCGGCAATATCGTGTTCCCCGACCGCCTGCTGATGCTGTTTGCCCGTGACGTAGTGGCACGCAACCCGGGCGCCGAGATCATCTTCGACGTGAAATGCACCCGTCGCCTGACCCCGCTGATCAAGGAATACGGCGGTCGTCCGCTAATGTGGAAGACCGGTCACTCGTTGATCAAAAAGAAAATGAAGGAAACCGGCGCCCTGTTGGCTGGCGAAATGAGCGGCCACGTGTTCTTCAAGGAACGCTGGTTCGGCTTTGACGACGGCATTTACAGCGCCGCCCGTTTGCTGGAGATCCTCAGCAAGGAAAAATCCACCGCGGAAGACCTGTTTGAGACCTTCCCGAATGATATTTCTACGCCAGAGATCAATATCCATGTGACCGAAGAGAGCAAATTCAGCATCATTGACGCACTGCACGATGCGCAATGGGGCGAAGGCGCCAACCTGACCACCATTGACGGCGTGCGGGTCGATTACGCCAAAGGCTGGGGCCTGGTTCGCGCATCCAACACCACACCGGTGCTGGTGCTGCGTTTCGAGGCGGATTCCGAGGCAGAGCTGCAGCGTATCAAGGACGTGTTCCACGCCCAGTTGAAACGTGTTGCCCCCGATCTCCAATTACCGTTCTGATTTTTTGTACCGGAGCCCTGAATGACCCTCGAACGCGAAGCCGCCGCCAACACCGCCAAGGTCCTTTCCGAAGCGTTGCCTTACATTCGACGCTACGTCGGCAAGACGCTGGTGATCAAGTACGGCGGCAATGCCATGGAAAGCGACGAGCTGAAAACCGGCTTTGCCCGCGACATCGTGTTGATGAAAGCCGTCGGGATCAACCCGGTGGTAGTACACGGTGGCGGCCCGCAAATCGGTGACCTGCTCAAGCGCCTGTCCATCGAGAGTCACTTCATCGACGGCATGCGTGTCACCGACGCCCAGACCATGGACGTGGTGGAGATGGTCCTGGGTGGCCAGGTGAACAAAGACATCGTCAACCTGATCAACCGCCACGGCGGCAGCGCCATCGGCCTGACCGGCAAGGACGCCGAGCTGATCCGGGCGAAGAAGCTCACCGTGACCCGCAAGACCCCGGAGATGACCCAGCCGGAAATCATCGACATCGGCCAGGTGGGCGAAGTGATCGGCATCAACACCGATCTGCTGAACCTGCTGGTGAAAGGCGATTTCATCCCGGTGATCGCGCCAATCGGCGTCGGTGCCAACGGTGAGTCCTACAACATCAACGCCGACCTGGTGGCCGGCAAGGTGGCCGAGGCGCTGAAGGCCGAGAAGCTGATGCTGCTCACCAACATCGCCGGCTTGATGGACAAGGAAGGCAAGGTATTGACCGGCCTGACCACCCAGCAAGTGGACGACCTGATCGCCGACGGCACCATCTACGGCGGCATGCTGCCGAAGATCCGTTGCGCACTGGAAGCCGTGCAAGGCGGCGTTGGCAGTTCGTTGATCCTGGATGGCCGGGTTCCGAATGCGATTCTGCTGGAAATCTTCACCGACACCGGTGTGGGTACCCTGATCAGCAATCGCAAGCGCCCTTAACGCGCAGAAAACAAAAAAGCCCCGTTCAATTGGATTGAACGGGGCTTTTTCGATTTACGCGGTTTAAAAATGTGGGAGCAGGCTTGCTCGCTCCCACATGGACCCTCTAAACGCCGAACTGCTCGCGATAAGCCTTGACCGCCGGCAAATGCTGCTTGAGCTGCGGGTCGTCTTCCAGGAACTGCAACACCTGGTTCAGCGACACGATGCTGACCACCGGAATCGCGAAGTCACGCTCCACTTCCTGGATCGCCGACAATTCACCGTTGCCGCGCTCCTGGCGGTTCAGCGCGATCAACACGCCGGCAGCCTTGGCGCCGTCCTGGGAAGCGATGATCTGCATCACTTCACGAATCGCCGTACCGGCAGTGATCACGTCGTCGATGATCAGCACGTCGCCCTTGAGCGGCGCGCCCACCAGGCTACCGCCTTCGCCGTGAGCCTTGGCTTCCTTGCGGTTGAAGCACCACGGCAAATCAAGCCCGTGATGTTCAGCCAACGCCACGGCGGTCGCGGCTGCCAGGGGAATGCCCTTGTAGGCCGGGCCGAACAGCACGTCGAAGGAAATACCGCTTTCAACGATCGCGGCCGCGTAGAAACGGCCCAACTGCGCCAGGGCAGAACCCGAGTTGAAAAGGCCGGCATTGAAGAAGTAAGGGCTGGTGCGCCCGGACTTCAAAGTGAACTCACCGAAGCGCAATACGCCGCGATCGATGGCAAAACGAATAAAATCGCGTTGATACGCCTGCATGAAAAAAGCCTCAGATACCACGGATTTAGCTAATTAGGTAGACGGCGTGTATCATACACGCACGCGATTTTTGGGGCCATTTATGCGGATCATCAGTGTGAACGTCAATGGTATTCAGGCTGCAGTCGAGCGTGGTTTGCTCAGTTGGCTGCAAGCCCAGAATGCCGACGTCATCTGCCTGCAGGACACCCGCGCCTCCGCCTTTGAACTGGACGACCCAGCCTTCCAACTGGATGGCTACTTCCTTTATGCCTGTGATGCCGAAGTTCCCGCCCAAGGTGGCGTGGCTTTGTATTCGCGGTTGCAACCCAAGGCGGTCATCAGCGGCCTCGGCTTCGAGACAGCCGACCGCTACGGGCGCTACCTGCAAGCCGATTTCGATAAGGTCAGCATCGCGACCTTGCTGCTTCCATCAGGGCAAAATGGCGATGAAGACTTGAACCAGAAGTTCAAGCTAATGGACGACTTCGCCCGTTATCTGGATAAACAGCGGCGCAAACGTCGCGAGTACATTTACTGTGGCTCGCTGTATGTGGCGCAACAGAAGCTGGATATCAAGAACTGGCGCGACAGCCAGCAATCCCCGGGCTTCCTGGCGCCGGAACGGGCCTGGATGGACGAGATTGTCGGCAACATGGGCTATGTCGATGCCCTGCGCGAAGTCAGCCGCGAAGGCGACCAGTACAGCTGGTGGCCGGATAACGAACAGGCCGAGATGCTCAACCTCGGCTGGCGTTTTGACTACCAGTTGCTGACGCCAGGCCTGCGCCGCTTCGTGCGCAGCGCACGTTTGCCACGCCAGCCGCGCTTCTCGCAGCACGCGCCGCTGATCGTGGACTACGACTGGACATTGACCATCTAAGGTCTTTTTCCAGGCACAAAAAAACCGACATCGCTGTCGGTTTTTTTGTGGGCGGTGGTTATTTGATCAACCGCAAGGTGAACGGATAACGATACGCCACGCCCTTGTTGGCCTTGATGCCCGCAATGATCGTCATCACCACCGCGCCGATCACCAGCACGGTCATCAACACGAAGCCGATCACGATAAAGCCCAGCAGGAAGCAGACCGCCCAGGCAATGCCCACGGTGATCTGGAAGTTCAGCGCCTCCTTGCCCTGGTCATCAATGAACGGGTCCGTGTCCTTCTTCACCTGCCAGAGGATCAAAGGCCCCAGCAGGCTGCCGAACGGGAACATCAAGCCGAAAAACGCCGCGAAGTGACAGAGCATCGCCCACTGGCGAACTTCCTTGGACGGTGTCGGCAGTGGAAGGTGACTGTCACTCATGGCGTAGCTCCTTGGGTTTGATTCAATCCGCCAATGCGGCGTTCTGCAGTTCGAAGATCTCGGTCATGCCTTTTTGGGCCAGGGCCAGCATGGCGTTCAGATCGGCCGGCTGGAATGGCGCGCCTTCGGCAGTGCCCTGCACTTCGATGAAACCACCGGTGCTGGTCATCACTACGTTCAGGTCGGTCTCGGCAGCCGAATCTTCAAGATAGTCCAGATCCAGCACAGGCTCACCCTGATACATGCCAACCGACACAGCAGCGATCATCTGCTTGAGCGGATCGCCGCCTTTGAGGCCGCCACGCTTCTTGATGACTTTGAGCGCATCGACCAGCGCAACCATGGCGCCGGTGATGGACGCAGTGCGGGTGCCGCCGTCGGCCTGGATCACGTCGCAGTCGACGTACAGGGTCACGTCGCCCAGCTTGGACATGTCCAGCGCGGCGCGCAGAGAGCGGCCGATCAGGCGCTGGATTTCCAGGGTGCGGCCGCCCTGCTTGCCACGGCTTGCTTCACGCTGGTTACGCTCGCCGGTGGCACGCGGCAGCATGCCGTATTCGGCGGTCAACCAACCCTGGCCCTGGCCCTTGAGGAAACGCGGCACGCCGTTTTCGACGCTGACGGTGCAGATAACCTTGGTATCGCCAAACTCGACCAGTACAGATCCCTCGGCGTGTTTGGTGTAGTTGCGGGTGATGCGGATCGAGCGGAGCTGATCGGCAGCGCGACCACTTGGACGTTTCATAGGGGATACCTGTACTGAGGACGAAAAACTGCCGAGCATTATAGAGCCGCCAGCCCTTATCGGCACGGCTAAAAAACCCTGTTACAAACCCGGGCACCGAAGCCACTGTTTGGGGCCACCCGTTCCGTTGAGCTACAATCCTGCGCCTTCGCAGCCTGTCGGCTCCAATCTACCCATCAGCCCGCCCGTTTGCGGGACTGCAACGCGAGGTACCTCCATGGTGCACAGCATGACCGCCTTCGCCCGCGTCGAAAAAGCCGGCGTCCAAGGCACCCTGAGCTGGGAGTTGCGCTCGGTCAACAGCCGCTACCTGGAGCCGCACCTGCGCCTGCCGGAATCGTTTCGCGACCTCGAAGGCGCGGTCCGTGAAGCGCTGCGCCAGGGCATTTCCCGCGGCAAGCTGGAATGCACCCTGCGTTTTACCGAGGAAACCACCGGCAAACCGTTGCAGGTCGATCGCGAGCGCGCAGCGCAATTGGTCGCCGCCGCTGAAACCATTGCAGGCTTAATCAAGCAGCCTGCCGCCATCAACCCGCTGGAAGTCCTGGCCTGGCCCGGCGTGCTGGTGGCCGACGCGACTGACCCGCAAGCGCTGAATGCCGAGGCCATGGCCCTGTTCAACCAGGGATTGAAGGAGCTCAAGGCCGGCCGCGAACGCGAAGGCGCCGAACTGGCCCGCCTGATCAGCGAACGCCTGACCTCCATCGAAGAGGATGTGATCACCCTGCGCGAACTGGTGCCGCAAATGCTCGCCACCCAACGCCAGAAGGTCCTGGACCGCTTCGCCGACATGCAGGCCGAACTGGATCCGGTGCGTCTGGAGCAGGAAATGGTCCTGCTGGCACAAAAGAGCGACGTCGCCGAAGAGCTCGACCGCTTGAGCACCCACATCCTGGAAGTGCGCCGCGTGCTCAAGTCGGCCGGCGCCGCCGGTCGGCGCCTGGACTTCCTGATGCAGGAACTCAACCGCGAAGCCAATACACTGGGTTCCAAGGCCTTTGATCCGCGCAGCACGCAGGCTGCGGTCAACCTCAAAGTGTTGATCGAGCAAATGCGCGAACAAGTACAGAATATCGAGTAAGGCACCCTGACATGACCCACAGCACCGGCACCCTCTACATCATTTCCGCCCCATCGGGCGCGGGCAAAAGCAGCCTGGTCAAAGCCCTGACCGACGCTGACGAGCAGATCCGCATCTCGGTGTCCCACACCACCCGCGCCATGCGCCCGGGTGAAGTGAACGGCGTGCACTACCACTTCGTCGAGCGCACCGAGTTCGTCAAGATGATCGAGCACGGGGATTTCCTCGAGCGCGCCGAAGTCTTCGGCAACCTCTACGGCACATCCCAAAGCCACCTGCAGCAGACCCTCGACGAAGGCCACGACCTGATCCTGGAAATCGACTGGCAGGGCGCCGAGCAAGTGCGCCAGCTGATGCCCAAGGCCCGCTCGATCTTCATCCTGCCGCCGTCGCTGGAGGCGTTGCACCAGCGCCTGACCAACCGTGGCCAGGACAGCGATGAGATCATCGAAGGCCGCATGCGCGAAGCCGTCAGTGAAATGAGCCACTACGTCGACTACGACTACCTGATCATCAACGACGATTTCGCCCACGCCCTGGACGATTTGAAAGCGATTTTCCGCACCAATCAGCTTCAGCAAAAGCGTCAGCAGCAGCGTTTCGGCAAATTATTGGCCGAACTGCTCGGCTGATTGGCTCTTCCCAAAACCGCTGCAAGGGCTTTACATTGGCACTTGTAGCGCGTTTGCGATGGCCTGCGAAAAATCAGCGCTTCCCTAAACGCTGGTGATTTTTTAAACTGTTCAGTCCGCTCGCCCAACCGGGCAGCGCGCATATTGCATTCGCTCCGAGGAATACCATGGCCCGCGTAACCGTTGAAGACTGCCTAGAACACGTGGATAACCGCTTTGAGCTGGTCATGCTCTCTACCAAGCGTGCCCGTCAACTGGCCACTGGCGGCAAAGAGCCCCTGGTCCAGTGGGAAAACGACAAGCCTACCGTTGTAGCCCTGCGTGAAATCGCTGAAGGCCTGATGAGCTACGAGTTCATCGCAAACGCCGAAATCGTTGAAGACGAACCGCTGTTTGCAGCGTTCGAGGACGAGTCCAACGAGGCCGTCTAAGCCTATGCCTGGTCGACGTAGCACGGCGCGGGGTCACAGCCAACGGCAGGAGTTAATACTTTGCCGAGCATAGACGCCCTCGCCGATCGCTTATCGACCTACCTCGGCCCAGACCAGGTCAACCTGGTCCGCCGAGCGTATTTCTACGCCGAACAAGCCCACGACGGCCAACGCCGGCGCAGTGGCGAGGCGTATGTCACGCATCCTCTTGCCGTGGCAAACATTCTTGCCGACATGCACATGGACCATCAAAGCTTGATGGCCGCGATGCTGCATGACGTGATCGAAGACACCGGCATTGCCAAGGAAGCGCTCAGTGCGCAATTTGGCGAAACCGTGGCCGAACTGGTCGACGGGGTCAGCAAACTGACCCAGATGAACTTCGAGACCAAGGCCGAAGCCCAGGCGGAAAACTTCCAGAAGATGGCCATGGCCATGGCCCGGGACATCCGAGTGATCCTGGTCAAGCTGGCCGACCGGCTGCACAACATGCGCACGCTGGAAGTGCTCTCCGGCGAAAAACGCCGGCGCATCGCCAAGGAAACCCTGGAAATCTACGCGCCCATCGCCAACCGGCTGGGCATGCACGCCATTCGTATCGAGTTCGAAGACCTCGGCTTCAAAGCCATGCACCCGATGCGCTCTGCGCGCATCTACCAGGCAGTGAAACGCGCCCGGGGCAACCGCAAGGAAATCGTCAACAAGATCGAAGAGTCCCTGAGCCACTGCCTGGCGATCGATGAGATCGAGGGCGAAGTCAGCGGCCGGCAGAAACACATCTACGGCATCTACAAGAAGATGCGCGGCAAGCGTCGGGCCTTCAACGAGATCATGGACGTATACGCGTTCCGGATCATCGTCGACAAGGTCGATACCTGCTACCGCGTGCTGGGCGCTGTACATAATTTGTACAAACCTTTGCCGGGGCGCTTCAAGGACTACATCGCAATTCCCAAGGCCAACGGCTATCAGTCGCTGCATACCACGCTGTTTGGCATGCACGGGGTGCCAATCGAGATCCAGATTCGCACCCGCGAAATGGAAGAGATGGCCAACAACGGCATCGCCGCCCACTGGCTGTACAAATCCAGCGGCGACGAACAGCCAAAAGGCACGCATGCCCGCGCCCGCCAGTGGGTCAAGGGCGTGCTCGAAATGCAGCAACGTGCCGGCAACTCCCTGGAATTTATCGAGAGCGTGAAGATCGACCTGTTCCCGGACGAGGTCTACGTGTTCACGCCCAAAGGCCGAATCATGGAGCTGCCCAAAGGCTCCACGGCGGTCGACTTTGCCTACGCGGTGCACACCGACGTGGGTAATAGCTGCATAGCCTGTCGGATCAATCGCCGACTGGCCCCGCTGTCGGAGCCGCTGCAAAGTGGCTCCACGGTGGAGATCGTCAGTGCACCGGGCGCGCGCCCGAACCCGGCCTGGCTCAACTTCGTGGTCACCGGCAAGGCCCGCACCCACATCCGTCACGCCCTGAAACTGCAACGCCGTTCCGAATCCATCAGCCTGGGCGAACGCCTGCTGAACAAGGTGCTCAACGGTTTCGACAGCTCCCTGGACAAGATCCCGGCCGAGCGCGTGCAGGCGATGCTCCACGAGTACCGCCAGGAACTGATCGAAGACTTGCTGGAAGACATCGGCCTGGGCAATCGCATGGCCTACGTGGTGGCACGCCGCCTGTTGGGCGAAGGCGAACAGTTGCCAAGCCCCGAAGGCCCGCTGGCGATTCGCGGCACCGAAGGGTTGGTACTCAGCTACGCCAAGTGCTGCACGCCGATTCCGGGCGACCCGATTGTGGGCCACCTGTCCGCCGGCAAAGGCATGGTGGTGCACCTGGACAACTGCCGCAATATCAGTGAAATCCGCCACAACCCAGAGAAATGCATCCAGCTTTCGTGGGCCAAGGACGTCACCGGCGAATTCAACGTCGAGCTGCGGGTCGAGCTGGAACACCAGCGCGGCCTGATCGCGTTGCTGGCCAGCAGTGTCAATGCGGCCGACGGCAATATCGAGAAAATCAGCATGGACGAGCGCGATGGTCGCATCAGCGTGGTCCAACTGGTGGTCAGCGTGCACGACCGTGTGCACCTGGCCCGCGTGATCAAGAAACTGCGCGCCTTGACCGGGGTGATCCGCATCACCCGCATGCGCGCCTAGCCCATCCATTACAAGGAGTCATTCATGACCAAGACTGTTATCACCAGCGACAAGGCACCTGCAGCAATCGGTACTTACTCCCAGGCGATCAAGGCGGGCAATACCGTCTACATGTCCGGCCAGATTCCACTGGACCCAAAGACCATGGAACTGGTTGAAGGCTTTGAAGCACAAACCGTCCAGGTCTTCGAAAACCTGAAGTCGGTTGCCGAGGCCGCAGGCGGTTCGTTCAAGGACATCGTCAAGCTGAACATCTTCCTCACCGACCTGAGCCACTTCGCCAAGGTCAACGAGATCATGGGCAAGTACTTCGAACAGCCATACCCAGCCCGCGCCGCCATCGGCGTTGCCGCCCTGCCAAAGGGTGCGCAGGTTGAGATGGACGCCATTCTGGTCATCGAGTAAAACATCCGGCGCAGCACTTCCATGGGAAGGCTGCGCCGAATTGGTTTTTGGAAGGATTTCGTAATGCGCAAAGCGCTCGTTGCCTCTTCGTTGCTCGCCCTGCTGCTCGGCGGCTGCGCCAGCAATCCCGCCGACCTGGATGTGAGCGGCACCTGGATCAACCAGGCAGCCATCGATGCGGCAGCCAAGGGCGGCCCTTTGCGTGAAGCCCTGCAGAGCTATGGTCCGAACCTCGAATGGGAGGTGAACACCAAAGCGTCCCAGGCGCGCTACTACAACGGTTTTGAAGTCGCTGAAGGCAAGCTGCTGGGTGAAAAATCCGGCGCCTGGAGCGTCGATTTCTACGGCAGCTCCGCCACCGAACTCAAGCGTAAAGGCAAACTACTGCTGCAAGGGGCCAATGATAACGAGCCCGAGCAACTGTTCGCCCGTGCCAAGGACCCTGCCCCCGAAGGCGCGCCACTGGGTGCCAACTTCGAACGCACCCTGTACGCCGCCTATATGGGCGGCACCTGGAAAATCAGCAGCGGCAATGGCGAAGGCGCCACCGTGCAGTTCCAGGCCAATGGCCAGGTGACCGGACTGCCGGGCGCCGATCAGTACTCGCTGTGCCTGGCAGGTGATTGCGCGTCCATGAGCGGCGGCTACGACAGCATCTGGCTGCAACTGAACGGCCAGGGCAACCCGTGGATCTTTGCGCGCAAGGGCAAGCAACTGGAGATCTTCCAGGCGATCAATACCGCCCAGGCCGACGAGGTGCCCTCGTTTACCCCGGGGCCGCGGCAGTGGTTGCTCGAAAAACAGTGATACAGAACAAAGGAGCCAAGGGCTCCTGCTTTCTGTAGGAGCGAGCTTGCTCGCGAGGACGTCAACGATAACGCTGGCATCCTGAGTTAACGCGGTGCCTGTGCGTTTTTCGCGCGCAAGTTCGCTCCTACATTGAGTCTCATGGTTTCTACCGTCCAGGGATTGCCCCCGTGCGCAAATTACTTGCCCTTAGCCTGATCCTGCTGGCCGGCTGCACCCATACACCGCAAACAACCGACATCAGCGGGCTATGGATCAACCAGGCAGCCATCGATTCGGCCGCCCAAGGCAGGCCATTGCTGCGAGCCATTGATGCCCACGGCATGAACCTGGAATGGAACATCGACACCCGCAGCGCCAAGGCACAATTCAGCAACGCGTTCGAGCTGGGCGAAGGTCAATTGCTGCAAAAAGCGCCGGGTATATGGACCGTCGACTACAACGGCCATGGCACCGACGAGCTGCAATTGGATGGCCAACAACTGATCCAGCAGACCACAAAAAATTATGCAGCCCAACGCTTCGCTCGCCCTGCCCAACCCGCCGTGGCGGGCGCAAAGTGGGGTAGCACGTTCAGACAGGCACTTAACTCAGCCTATATGGGCGGCCAGTGGAAAATCATTGAAGGCCAGGGCACCGGCAGCATCGTAGTGTTCAACGCTGCTGGCGGTGTGTCGGGGCTGGGGCAAAATGATCGATACGAGCTGTGCCTGGGAGGCGATTGCGCCACGCAAGGGGCAGGCAATGACACCCTCTATCTGGGCAAGGGCGATGTCGGAGACGGATGGATTTTCGTCCGTTATGGCCGGCAGCTGGAGATTTTGAAGGCGATCAACCTGTCCCAGCCCGACGAAATCCCCCAGCTCACGCCCGGCCCACGCCAATGGTTGCTGGAAAAACAGTGACGCAAAAAAAGGAGCCCCAGGGCTCCTTTTTAATTCAGGCGCAATTAACCGCCGAGGATCGCCGCATACCCATCGCGATAACTTGGATACGTGGGTACCCAGCCCAACGCCTTGGCCCGGGCATTGCTGCAACGCTTGCTGCCGGCCCTTCGGACACTGGCGTCTGCTGCCCATTCGGTCACACCGAGGTACTCGCGTAACCAGTCCACCACCTCGGCCAGCGGCGCCGGCGCATCGTCGACGCCGATGTAGCATTTATCCAGCGCACCACCCTTCTCTGCATGCAGCAACAGAAAGGCCAGCAAGCCAGCAGCATCATCGGCGTGAATCCGGTTGCCATAGAGAGGTGGCTCAATCGCCACGCGATATCCCTCACGCACTTGGGTCGACAGCCGCTCACGACCTGGACCGTAAATACCGGTGAGGCGCACGACGCTGGCAGGAATGCCGCTATTCAACGCCACTTGCTCGGCTTCCAGCATCACCTGCCCGGAATAACCGCCGGCCTGGGTCTCGGAGCTTTCGTCGACCCACTCACCGTTCTGCTGCCCATACACACTGCTGCTGGATACGAACAGCAGGTGCTTAGGCTCCTGGCCGTAGTCGTTCAACCACTCCAGCACATGCTGCAACCCTTGCACGTAGGCGGCGCGATAGCCGGCCTCGTCGTGATCGGTGGCCGCCGCGCAATACACCAGGTAGTCCACCCCGCCCACGGGCCAGGTGTCGGGGCAGTCTTCATTGAACAGGTCGCCGGCAATCCCGATGACGCCTTCGGGAAGGCGCGAGATATCCCGCCGCAGGCCATGAACCTCCCAGCCCTGGGCCAGCAATTGGGTGGCCAGACGGCTACCGACATCGCCGCAACCGGCAATCACCACAGAAGGCGCAGACATCACAAAACTCCGTTCTTAAAGGTCAAGGTTAGCCCCCACAGATGACCAGCGGCCAGCAAAACAACAAATAAAGTATCCGTATTGCTTCTGTTAACAAGAATTACTTGCAATAATAACCACCCTTTTGTCCTCGACTCGTTAGTGTCTGGAAGGACAACCACTCATTTTTTTCCCTCAGGTCCGGCCAGCATGACACGCAATAAATTCCCCGCTTCGCCAACCAAGCCTCACAGCCCATCCCGCGCCTGGCGTGTGATAGCTGCAGTGCTGTTCAGCGTTCTGCTGGCACCGACCGCCGCGTTCGCCGACAACACCGCACCGGCTAACCCGCCTGCTGCGACCGCGCCAGCCCACGAGCAAAACGCTGCTGCGCCTGCCGCCGCACCCGCCGCCGCCGACCCGGCCCTGGCTGCTGAAGGCGCACCGGCTGACGACTCCGGCGTCGTGTTGGAAGAAGACAACAGCCTGGGCATGGCCCACGACCTGTCGCCCTGGGGCATGTACCAGAACGCTGACATCATCGTGAAGATCGTGATGATCGGCCTGGCCATTGCCTCGATCATCACCTGGACCATCTGGATCGCCAAGGGCTTTGAGTTGCTGGGCGCCAAGCGTCGCCTGCGCACTGAAATCGTCCACCTGAAAAAAGCCACCACCCTTAAAGAAGCCAGCGAAAGCGCGGCCAAGAAGGGCACCCTGGCACACCTGCTGGTCCACGACGCACTCGAAGAAATGCGCCTGTCGGCCAACAGCCGTGAAAAAGAAGGCATCAAGGAACGCGTCAGCTTCCGTCTCGAGCGCCTGGTTGCCGCCTGCGGCCGTAACATGAGCAACGGCACCGGCGTGCTGGCGACCATCGGTTCCACCGCGCCCTTCGTCGGCCTGTTCGGTACCGTGTGGGGCATCATGAACAGCTTCATCGGCATCGCCAAAACCCAGACCACCAACCTCGCCGTCGTGGCGCCCGGCATCGCCGAAGCCCTGCTGGCAACAGCCCTGGGCCTGGTTGCCGCGATTCCTGCGGTGGTCATCTACAACGTCTTCGCCCGTTCGATTGCCGGCTACAAGGCCCAGGTGTCGGACGCTTCGGCAGAAGTCCTGTTGCTGGTCAGCCGTGACCTCGATCACCAGCCTACCGAGCGCAGCTCGCAACCGCATATGGTGAAAGTGGGGTAATCGGCCATGGGCCTGCATTTGAATCAAGGCGACGACGAGCTCGTCGAGAACCACGAAATCAACGTCACGCCATTTATCGACGTGATGCTGGTGCTGCTGATCATCTTCATGGTGGCAGCACCACTGGCCACCGTGGACATCAAGGTCGACCTGCCCGCCTCCAGCGCGAAACCTGCGCCGCGGCCAGAGAAACCGGTGTTCCTCAGCGTCAAGGCGGACCAGCGTCTGTTCCTGGGCGAAGAAGAAGTGAAATCCGAAACCCTGGGCGCGGTGCTCGACGCCAAGACCCAGGGCAAGAAGGACACGACGATCTTCTTCCAGGCCGACAAGGGCGTGGACTACGGCGACCTGATGAGCGTGATGGATGCCCTGCGGGCAGCCGGCTACCTCAAGGTAGGCCTGGTCGGACTTGAGACGGCAGCCAAGAAATGATCACGACGCGCCACAAACTGACGCGTTATGGCACCAGCCTCGCCGTCGTGCTGGGCGTCCACGCCGTCGCGATCATCATCGCGCTCCAGTGGTCGGCGCCACATATGGTCCAACTGCCACCGGCGGCCATGGTCATCGACCTGGCACCGATGCCGGCGCCACCACCTCCGGCACCGCCGAAGGTGATCACGCCACCACAGCCGCCCGCGCCGGTGGAAGAACTGCCATTGCCGAAGCTGGCCGAAGCACCGAAGCCGACGATCCAGGTGCCCAAGCCGGTCAAGCCCAAGCCAAAACCGCAGCCGCCCAAGCCTGTGGAGAAGAAGCCCGACCCGCCCAAGGAAAAACCTTCCGAAGAGCCGCCGAGCGAAACTGCGCAGAACAACGCACCGACGGAAAAATCCGCACAACCACAACCCGGTCCTTCACCGCAGCAGATCGCGGCCAAGGCTACCTGGGAAAGTACCCTGCTGGGTCACCTGCAGAAGTACAAGAAGTACCCGCCGGGCGCCCAGGCGCGTGGCAAGGAAGGCCTGAACCGCCTGCGCTTCGTGGTGGATGCCGATGGCAACGTGCTGTCCTACGAGCTGGTGGGCCGTTCCGGCAACGCCGACCTGGACCGCGCCACCCTCGACATGATCCGCCGTGCCCAGCCGCTGCCCAAGCCACCGGCCGACATGTTGAAAGGCGGCAGCATCGAGATCGTTGCGCCGTTCGTTTACAACATCGAGAAGCGCCGTCGCTGACAACAACGCGGGGTATCTGATGCCCCGCGGTGTTATTACGATCTTCGCGAGCAAGCTCGCTCCTACATAACGTGCGTCTATCGATTGCAGCCGGTATGCTTGGCCCGCAACCTCATGGACGCCCGCTATGACTCTTACAGAATTACGCTACATCGTTACCCTCGCCCAAGAGCAGCACTTCGGCCACGCGGCCGAGCGTTGCCACGTCAGCCAGCCGACGCTGTCGGTGGGTGTGAAGAAGCTTGAAGACGAACTCGGTGTGCTGATTTTCGAGCGCAGCAAAAGCGCCGTGCGCCTCACGCCCGTTGGCGAAGGCATCGTCGCCCAGGCCCAGAAGGTTCTGGAACAGGCCCAAAGCATTCGCGAATTGGCCCAGGCGGGTAAAAACCAACTGACCGCCCCGCTGAAAGTCGGCGCCATCTACACCGTCGGCCCGTACCTGTTCCCGCACTTGATTCCGCAACTGCACCGCGTCGCGCCGCAGATGCCGCTGTATATCGAAGAGAACTTTACCCACGTGCTGCGCGACAAACTGCGCAACGGCGAGCTGGACGCGATCATCATCGCGCTGCCGTTCCACGAGGCAGACGTGCTGACCCTGCCGCTCTACGATGAGCCGTTCTACGTGCTGATGCCGGCGTCCCACCCGTGGACGCAGAAAGACACCATCGACGCGGCGCTGCTCAACGACAAGAGCCTGCTGTTGCTGGGCGAAGGCCACTGCTTCCGCGACCAGGTACTGGAAGCCTGCCCGACCCTGACCAAGGGCAACGACGGCGCCAAGCACACCACGGTGGAATCCAGCTCCCTGGAAACCATTCGCCATATGGTTGCGTCCGGCCTGGGCATTTCGATCCTGCCGCTGTCGGCGGTCGACAGCCATCACTACGCCCCCGGCGTGATCGCCGTGCGCCCACTGACGCCACCGGTGCCGTTCCGTACCGTGGCGATTGCCTGGCGCGCCAGCTTCCCGCGGCCCAAAGCGATTGAAATCCTCGCCGACTCGATCCGCCTGTGTTCGGTGGCCAAGCCGCCGGCTGCGAGCTAAGTAAAGGTATGACTGAGCTGTCGCAGGTGTCGGTGACCGCACTCAAGGGTGTCGGGGAAGCCATGGCCGAGAAGCTGGCCAAGGTCGGCCTGGAAAACCTCCAGGACGTGCTGTTCCACCTGCCCTTGCGTTACCAGGACCGCACCCGCGTGGTGCCCATTGGCCAGTTGCGTCCCGGGCAGGACGCCGTGGTTGAAGGCACCGTCAGCGGCGCCGACGTGGTGATGGGCAAGCGCCGCAGTTTGGTGGTGCGCCTGCAAGACGGCACTGGCGGCCTGAGCCTGCGCTTCTATCATTTCAGCAACGCGCAGAAGGACGGCCTCAAGCGGGGCACCCGCGTGCGCTGCTACGGTGAAGCCCGGCCCGGCGCTTCGGGGCTGGAAATCTACCACCCGGAATACCGCGCCATTACCGGCGACGAACCACCGCCGGTAGACACCACCCTCACACCGATCTACCCGCTCACCGAAGGCCTGACTCAACAGCGCTTGCGCCAGTTGTGCATGCAAACCCTGACGATGCTCGGGCCTAAAAGCCTGCCCGACTGGCTGCCCCAGGAACTGGCGCGCGACTACCAGCTGGCACCGCTGGATGATGCGATTCGCTACCTGCATCACCCACCCGCCGACGCCGACGTCGACGAACTGGCTCTTGGGCATCACTGGGCCCAGCATCGCCTGGCGTTCGAAGAGCTGCTGACACACCAACTGTCCCAGCAACGCCTGCGCGAGAGCATGCGCTCACTGCGTGCGCCGGCGATGCCCAAGGCGACGCGCCTGCCCGCGCAATACCTGGCCAACCTGGGGTTTGCACCCACCGGCGCCCAGCACCGGGTCGGCAATGAAATCGCCTACGACCTGAGCCAGAAAGAACCGATGCTGCGGCTGATTCAGGGTGACGTGGGCGCGGGTAAAACCGTGGTCGCCGCCCTTGCCGCACTGCAAGCGCTGGAAGCCGGCTATCAAGTCGCACTGATGGCGCCCACCGAAATTCTGGCCGAGCAGCACTTCATCACCTTCAAGCGCTGGCTCGAACCGCTGGGCCTGGAAGTCGCGTGGTTGGCCGGCAAGCTCAAGGGCAAGAACCGCGTATCCGCTCTGGAGCAAATCGCCGCCGGCGCTCCAATGGTGGTGGGCACCCATGCGCTGTTCCAGGACGAAGTGAAATTCAAGAACCTGGCGCTGGTGATCATCGACGAACAGCACCGCTTTGGCGTGCAGCAGCGCCTGGCCCTGCGCCAGAAAGGCGTGGGAGGGCGCATGAGCCCGCACCAGTTAATCATGACCGCCACGCCGATCCCGCGCACCCTGGCCATGAGTGCTTATGCCGACCTCGACACCTCGATCCTCGACGAGTTGCCACCGGGCCGAACGCCGGTCAATACCGTGCTGGTTACCGATACCCGCCGGGTCGAAGTGATCGAACGCGTGCGTGGCGCCTGTGCCGAAGGCCGTCAGGCCTACTGGGTATGCACGCTGATCGAAGAATCCGAAGAGCTGACCTGCCAGGCCGCCGAAACCACCTATGAAGACCTCACCAGCGCTTTGGGTGAGCTCAAGGTCGGGCTGATCCACGGGCGCATGAAGCCGGTGGAAAAAGCTGCGGTAATGGCCGAGTTCAAGGCCGGCAACCTGCAATTGCTGGTGGCGACCACGGTGATCGAAGTCGGCGTCGACGTGCCCAATGCCAGCCTGATGATCATCGAGAACCCCGAGCGCCTGGGCCTGGCACAGTTGCACCAGCTGCGCGGCCGCGTAGGCCGGGGCAGCGCCGCCAGCCACTGCGTGTTGCTGTACCACCCGCCACTGTCGCAGATCGGCCGCCATCGCCTGGGCATCATGCGCGAGACCAACGACGGTTTCGTGATTGCCGAAAAAGACCTCGAACTGCGCGGCCCCGGCGAAATGCTTGGCACCCGCCAGACCGGCCTGCTGCAATTCAAGGTCGCCGACCTGATGCGCGACGCCGACCTGCTGCCCGCCGTGCGCGATGCGGCCCAAGCGTTGATCGAACGCTGGCCGGAACATGTGAGCCCGTTGCTCGATCGCTGGCTCCGACATGGGCAGCAATACGGCCAAGTGTGACGGCTGACTCACTTAGACAACCCTCCCGTGTATCAAGCTGGTTATACTCCAATGACTGTAGGAAATTGGATTCAGGCCATGTCAGAAGTTGCCCTCGCCACAGCTCCGCCGACCGCCCCCTCGGTGATTCGGACGCTGCTTGCAAAGCTCGCCATCAGCTACACGGAAGTTGCCGAACGCCCTGGCCTGAACCCGGCACAAAAGGTTCAGGCGGTGTTGCTCGACGATGCCGTGGGTGCGCTCATGGTGATGTTCCCGCAGAACCAACTGCTGGACCTCAACCGCCTGGCCGAACTCACTGGCCGGCGCCTTACGGCCGTGTCGCCCGAGCGCCTCGAGCGCATGCTCGGCAAGCACAGCCTGAGCCTGTTGCCTGGCCTGCCGCCGCTCACCAGCTCCCCGTGCCTTTATGAAGAAAGCCTGCTGCGTGAACCCACCGTACTGGTTCACTCCGGCGAAGCCGGGCTGCTGCTGGAGATTTCCAGGGACGCCTTCAAGAGCATGCTGACCAAGGCCAGCGCCGCGCATTTTGGCGAGCCCCTGAGCAGCATCCGGCCGAACCTGGACCGCCCCAACGACGACCGCGAGGAAATCACCCAGGCGATGCAGGCGTTCACCGCCCGGCGTATCCAACAGCGCCTGGAAGCGACCATCGAGATTCCACCGCTGGCCGATACCGCGCAAAAAATTATCAAGCTGCGGGTCGACCCCAACGCCACCATCGACGACATCACCGGCGTGGTCGAAACCGACCCGGCCCTGGCCGCTCAAGTAGTGAGCTGGGCGGCATCGCCCTACTACGCCTCGCCGGGCAAGATTCGCTCGGTGGAAGACGCCATCGTCCGCGTGCTGGGCTTTGACCTGGTGATCAACCTCGCGCTGGGCCTGGCCCTGGGCAAGACCTTGAGCCTGCCCAAGGACCACCCGCAACAGGCAACGCCGTACTGGCATCAGTCGATCTATACCGCTGCCGTGATCGAAGGCCTGACTCGCGCCATGCCCCGCGCCCAACGCCCGGAAGCCGGCCTGACGTACCTGGCCGGCCTGCTGCACAACTTCGGCTACCTGTTGCTGGCCCACGTGTTCCCGCCGCATTTCTCGCTGATCTGCCGGCACCTGGAGGTCAACCCGCACCTGTGCCACAGCTACATCGAGCAGCACCTGCTGGGCATCAGCCGCGAGCAGATTGGTGCGTGGTTGATGCGTTATTGGGACATGCCGGACGAACTGTCGACGGCCCTGCGCTTCCAGCACGACCCGACGTATGACGGGCAATATGCCGAATACCCGAACCTGGTGTGCCTGGCCGTGCGCCTGCTGCGCAGCCGCGGCATCGGCTCCGGGCCGGATGAAGACATCCCGGACGAACTGCTTGAGCGCCTGGGCCTGACCCGGGACAAAGCGGAGGATGTGGTGGCTAAAGTGCTGGATGCGGAAACGTTGTTGCGCGAATTGGCGTCGCAGTTCAGCCAGGGATAAATCTGGCGCCTGTGATACCGCTATCGCAGGCAAGCCAGCTCCCACTTTTGACCGAGTTCCAGCGGTAGAAACCCGGTCAAAAGTGGGAGCTGGCTTGCCTGCGATGAATTCAACTCGGCCTTAAGCCTTCGGCTTTTTCTTCGGCTTCAAATACTTGGTCAGCCCCTGGAACCAGATCACCAGCGCCGGGTTGCCCTTGATCTGGATCGACTTGTCCTGAATCCCCGTCATGAACGCCAGTTGCTTGTTCTTCGCCTGCATCGTGGCGAAGCCGTAGGCGGCGTCTTTAAAGGCGATCGCAAACGCAGGTGCGGGATGTACACCCGAACGACTGGTGATGCGCTGGTCTTTGACGATGAAGTGACGGGCAACCTTGCCGTCGAGCGTCTGCAGTTGGAACGCCAGGTCCTTGTCACCCAACTGCTGCTGGAACGCAGGGTTGGTGCGGCTGGCTTTGCCCATCAACAGGCCAAGCATCCAGAGAAGAAAACGAAATTTCATGCACACGGCCTCAGTGTATTTATTGGTGGCCGCAGCAGTTTAACGATTTGTACCCAGAACGCCACCGATCTGACGTATTGGGAGAAGATCGATGGTTTTTTAGCACTTATCGCGACAACCTGACCCTGGCTGGCGCCCAACAAAAAAGGGCACCCGACCCAGTCGGCGTGCCCTTTTTTTCATCCCGCGCTCGCTCTATGCGTCGCGCGTTTTTTGTTTCTTAAGGATTGACGCTGTCTTTGAGCGACTTGCCTGGCTTGAACGCAACGGTGTTGCTCGCCTTGATTTTTACCGGCTCGCCAGTTTGCGGGTTTTTGCCGGTGCGGGCGCCGCGATGGCGCTGCAGGAAGGTGCCGAAGCCGACCAGGGTGACGCTGTCCTTGCGATGCAGCGCGCCGGTGATTTCTTCGAGTACGGCGTTGAGTACGCGGTTGGCCTGCTCTTTGGTCAGGTCTGCTTTTTCAGCAATAGCGGCTGCGAGTTCTGGTTTACGCATAAGTGAAGCCTCTTTGACGGTTTTTTGTTGTTATGTCCGTGCTGCTCTCTTTCGGAGCAGCGCCCAAGGCGCCGCAGGCTCTACTCTGCGGCAGACGGGAGTGAGGATGGCATGCCCTCGGGGCCTGCGCCAGTCTCACGGCGACCTTTCTACGGTCAAGATGATGCTTATTCCGACAGAACGACCGGTATTTACGCCAGCAACGGCGGAAGTTCTTTGTTGAGGGCCAGTTTTTCCATCACGGCCGTGCCCGTCAGGGCGTAACCCAGCAGCCGGCCGCTGGCGTCGCGGCACAATGCCTTGATGTCGGCGCCCTGCCCTTCGACACTCCACACGCCTTCGGCGCCCCGTGGCGGGGGCGAAACAACCAGCGGGCAGATCGGGGTTTTTACCGTGACGGGCATCGGGCCGTAGCTGACCGCCGTCGCGTTGCCCGCCAGGGTCTGGGCCAGGGCGCGGGCGCAGCTCATCAAGGGCATCACGTACAGCAGGTTCAGGCCATCGACCTCGGCGCAGTCACCCAACGCGTAGATGTTGGCGTGGGAGGTCTTGAGGTGGCGATCGACCATGATCCCACGGTTGATCTGCAACCCGGCAGCCGCAGCCAGGTCGACACGCGGGCGCAGGCCGATGGCAGACACCACCAGGTCGCACTGGATCACTTCGCCATCAGACAAGTGCGCTTCCAGGCCATCAGCGTTGCGTTGCAGGCGGTTGAGCACCGGGCCCAGATGGAAGCGAGCGCCCAGGCTTTCGAGCCCGGCTTGCACCGCCGCCGCTGCCGCCGGGTGCAGCAGGGTCGGCATGACTTGCTCACATGGCGCCACCAGGTCGATCTCGTAGCCGCCCAGGATCAGGTCGTTGGCGAACTCGCAGCCGATCAGCCCGGCGCCGAGCAACAGCACCCGGTGTTTTCCGGCCGCCGCGGCACGAAAGCGTGCGTAGTCTTCAAGGTCATTGATCGGGAAAACCAGGTCAGCAGCGTCGCCTTGTACCGGCACCCGTACGGTTTCTGCGCCCCAGGCCAGGATCAGGTCGCGGTAGGCCACCGCCTCCTCACCGATCCACAAGCGCTTGTGGCCCGGGTCGATGCCGCTGATGCGGGTGTGGGTACGCACTTCGGCCTTCAGTTGCTCGGCCATGGCGCCCGGTTCAGCCATGCTCAGGCCGTCGGCTTCCTTGTTCTTGCCAAAGCCGGTGGAGAGCATGGGCTTGGAGTAGGAGCGCCCGTCATCTGCGGTGATCAGCAACAGCGGGGTGTCGCTATCAAGCTTGCGAAACTCCCGAGCCAGGTTGTAACCGGCCAAACCCGTGCCGACGATCACGACAGGTGCGTTCATTCCTTTCTCCTTGTAGTACGGTTATTGAATTGCTTCTTGAATCAGCCGATTTCGATCATTTCGAAATCCATTTTGCCCACGCCGCAATCCGGGCACAGCCAGTCTTCGGGAACGTCCTGCCACAGGGTGCCCGGCGCGATGCCGTCATCCGGCCATCCGTCTTTCTCGTCGTAGATCAGGCCACAGACAACACATTGCCACTTCTTCATTACTCGCTTCCTCAGGGTCCAGGCGTGTTGGCCGACGGTCGATAGATGCAACCTTGCCGTGCGGCTCAGGGCGTTTTGTACTGATCGGCACGCGCAGATGCAAGCATGATCGACGCATGGGCCTGGCGCGCCCCGGCAAAAGACCAGGGCACCATGGTAAGCTCGCCGCCTCATTAACTGCCAATAATGACCCTCCGTGCCGCATTCAAACGCCCTTCCCGATGCTTGCCGATGGCTGACCCAGAGCCTTCTGAGCCCACTGCCCGCGCCGCTGACACTCAACTGGCTGTTCGACGAAGGATCGCTGACCCGGCGCCTCACGCGCCTGTCGGCTGACGGTTTCAGCGTGACGCCGCTGTTCGAAGGCTGGCAGGCGCTGCGAGACGACGAATGCGCCACCCTCGACCTGCCCGTCGCCAGCATCGGCTGGGTGCGCGAGGTGTATTTGCGTGGCCATGGCCAGCCGTGGGTATTCGCCCGCAGCGTGGCGGCCCGCAGCGCCTTGCAGGGTGACGGTTTGCACATGGATGAGTTGGGTAGCCGGTCGCTGGGGGAGCTGCTGTTTTGTGACCACGCCTTCACGCGCCAAGCCATCGAGGTGTGCCGCTACCCTCGGGAATGGCTGCCCACGGCAGACCAGGCCGATAACCTGTGGGCGCGCCGCTCGCGCTTTGATCGCGGGCCGTTGAGCGTGCTGGTGGCCGAAATCTTCCTGCCGACCTTGTGGCAAGCCGTGCATGACCACCCGGAGAATTGCTGATGTACCAGCGCCTGCTCAAATCCCTTAATCACCTGAACCCCAGGGCCTGGGACTTCATCCAGCTCACCCGGATGGACAAGCCCATCGGTATTTATCTGCTGCTGTGGCCCACGCTGTGGGCGCTGTGGATTGCCGGCAAGGGTTCGCCCTCGCTGCTCAACATCGTGATTTTTGTGCTCGGCGTGGCACTCACCCGTGCTGGCGGTTGTGTGATCAATGACTGGGCCGACCGCAAGGTCGACGGCCACGTGAAACGCACCGAACAGCGCCCGCTGGTGAGCGGCAAGATCAGCTCGAAAGAGGCGCTGGTGTTCTTCGCGGTGCTGATGTTCATCAGCTTCCTGCTGGTGCTGCTGACCAATTCCATGACGATCTGGCTGTCTCTGGGCGGCCTCGCGCTGGCCGCCAGCTACCCGTTCATGAAGCGCTACACCTATTACCCGCAAGTAGTATTGGGAGCGGCGTTTTCCTGGGGCATGCCGATGGCGTTCACCGCCGAGACCGGCAGCCTGCCAGCGGCGGCATGGCTGCTGTACATCGCCAACCTGTTGTGGACGGTGGGTTACGACACGTATTACGCCATGACCGATCGCGACGATGACCTGAAAATCGGGGTCAAATCCACCGCCATTTTGTTTGGCGATGCCGACCGGGTGATCATCCTGACGTTGCAGGGCCTGGCACTGGTTTGCCTGTGGCTGGCGGGGATACGTTTTGAGCTGGGCGGCTGGTTCCACCTGGGTTTGCTGGCGGCTGCCGGGTGTTTTGCCTGGGAGTTCTGGTACACCCGGGACAAGGACCGGCTCAAATGCTTCAAGGCGTTTTTGCACAACCACTGGGCCGGCTTGGCGATTTTTGTCGGCATCGTGGCCGACTACGGGTTTCGGTGAGAGGCCACGCCTCTCACCATTCCCCGCATTCAGTCAGGGCTTGGCGACCTTCCAGGCGCCGTCCATTTTGCCTTCGCCGGTCATGTCACCGGCCTTCTTGTCCATGACAAAAGTGTAGAGCGGCTTGCCGCTGTAGGCCCATTGGCTTTTCTGGTCGTCACGGGTGATGACGGTCCACTTGCCCATGGGCTTGTCGGTGGACTCAGCCATCAGCGGCGGCCAGTTGGTGGCGCACTTGTCGTTGCACATGGACTTGCCATCGGCATCCTTGGCAAAGGTGTAGAGGGTCATGCCTTTGTGGTCCACCAACATCCCATCCTTGGTCATTGCCGGGTCTGCCGCAAAGGCCAGTGTCGGCAGCGTTAACGCGGCCGTTACCAGCAGGGTTTTCCAGGAAAAAGTACTGTGCGTCATGGGAACCTTCCTTTTGTGGTTGTCAGGATTCGGACCCAAAGCGTAGTCCAGAGAGGCGACGATTGCCCAAGCGACTAAATTACTGTCACACGACTGCAATAATTCCGTTATCTAATGCGGCGCAAGACAGTTAAATGACAAGAGGATTTAGCATGGTTGGCAGGAGCATTCTGATCGTTGACGACGAAGCGCCCATTCGCGAAATGATCGCCGTTGCGTTGGAAATGGCCGGCTATGACTGCCTGGAGGCGGAGAACTCCCAGCAGGCCCATGCCATTATCGTCGACCGCAAGCCGGACCTGATCCTGCTGGACTGGATGCTGCCCGGCACCTCCGGCATCGAGTTGGCCCGGCGCCTGAAGCGTGACGAGCTGACCGGGGACATCCCGATCATCATGCTCACCGCCAAGGGCGAAGAGGACAACAAGATCCAGGGCCTGGAAGTCGGCGCTGATGACTACATCACCAAGCCCTTTTCCCCACGGGAACTGGTCGCCCGCCTGAAGGCCGTATTGCGCCGTGCCGGCCCGACCGATGGCGAAGCACCGATCGAAGTCGACGGCCTGATCCTGGACCCGATCAGCCACCGTGTGACCATCGACGGCAAACCCGCCGAGATGGGCCCGACCGAATACCGCCTGCTGCAATTTTTCATGACTCACCAGGAGCGTGCCTACACCCGCGGCCAACTGCTGGACCAGGTATGGGGCGGCAACGTGTATGTGGAGGAACGCACCGTCGACGTGCATATCCGCCGCCTGCGCAAAGCCTTGGGCGACGCCTACGAGAATCTGGTACAAACCGTGCGCGGCACCGGCTACCGGTTTTCAACCAAAGGCTGAACCACACCGAACTGCCCAGACAGCTGAAAGGACGCGTGTTTAAGTGAATCAAAACTGGCATGGCACCCTGATCCGCCACATGCTCCTGTTGATCACCGGCTGCCTGCTGGTGGGCCTGGTCAGCGGCTATTACGGCTGGAGCCTGGCCGTCGGCGTCGGTATCTATCTTGGCTGGACCCTCAAGCAATTGCTGCGTCTGCACGAGTGGCTGCGCCAGCACAAATCCGATGAAGCACCGCCCGACGGCTATGGCCTGTGGGGCGAGGTGTTCGACAGCATCTACCACCTGCAACGCCGCGACCAACGTGTACGCGGGCGCCTGCAGGCGGTGATCGATCGGGTGCAGGAGTCTACGGCTGCGCTCAAAGATGCAGTGATCATGCTCGACAGCGACGGCAACCTGGAATGGTGGAACCGCGCCGCAGAAACCCTTCTGGGTCTCAAGACGCCCCAGGACAGCGGCCAGCCGGTGACCAACCTGGTGCGCCACCCGCGCTTCAAGGAGTACTTCGAGCAGGACAATTACGAAGAAGCGCTGGAGATCCCGTCGCCGACCAACGACCGTGTGCGTATCCAGCTGTACCTGACGCGCTACGGCAATAACGAACATCTGATGCTGGTGCGTGATGTCACGCGCATCCATCAGTTGGAACAGATGCGCAAGGATTTCGTTGCCAACGTCTCCCATGAACTGCGCACGCCGCTGACGGTGATCTGCGGCTACCTGGAGACACTGCTCGATAACGTCGACGACGTGAACCCGCGCTGGAGCCGTGCCCTGCAGCAGATGCAGCAGCAAGGCGCACGCATGCAAACCCTGCTCAACGACCTGCTGTTGCTGGCCAAGCTGGAAGCCACTGACTACCCCTCGGACAACCACCCGGTCCCGGTGGAAAGCCTGTTGCAGACCATCAAGAGCGACGCGCAGGCCCTGTCCGGGCAGCGTGAACAGCAAATCACCCTGGAAGCCGACCCCTCGATCCTGCTCAAGGGCAGCGAGGGCGAGTTGCGCAGCGCCTTTTCCAACCTGGTGTTCAACGCCGTCAAATACACCCAGGACAAGGGCAACATCCGGATCCGCTGGTGGGCCGATGACCAGGGCGCACACCTCAGCGTGCAGGACTCCGGCATGGGCATCGACGCCAAGCACTTGCCGCGCCTCACCGAGCGTTTCTACCGCGTCGACTCCAGCCGCAACTCCAACACCGGCGGCACCGGGCTGGGCCTGGCCATCGTCAAGCATGTGCTGCTGCGCCATCGCGCACGGCTGGAAATCAGCAGCGTGCTGGGCCATGGCAGCACCTTCACCTGCCATTTTCCGCCGGCCCAGGTGACGCGTTCACGGGTCATTCATCAGGACGAGTGACCCTCCACCCGGCAGCCGCCACTAGGCAAGCGCCCCGTCAGCCGCTACATTGGCTGACTTGTGCCTGCCTTTCAGGCCCACCTGCTCACCCTTTTTGATTAGACGGAACCCGCAAAACCCAATCATGGACCCTTCCCCTGGCATCACCCTCGCGACACTCTTCGCCGACTTCGGCATGATTCTTTTTGCACTGATACTGGTACTGCTCAACGGCTTTTTCGTTGCGGCGGAATTTGCCATGGTCAAATTGCGCTCGACCCGGGTCGAGGCCATCGCCCATAAAAACGGTTGGCGCGGGCAGATCCTGCGCACCGTACACAGCCAGCTCGACGCGTACCTGTCGGCCTGCCAGTTGGGTATCACCCTGGCCTCCCTGGGCCTGGGCTGGGTCGGTGAGCCGGCCTTCGCACACATCCTCGAACCATTGCTGGGCGCGATCGGCGTGCAATCGCCGGAAGTGATCAAGGGCGTGTCGTTCTTTGCCGCCTTCTTCGTGATCTCGTACCTGCACATCGTGGTCGGTGAACTGGCGCCCAAGTCCTGGGCGATTCGCAAGCCCGAGCTGCTGTCGCTGTGGACCGCCGTGCCGCTGTACCTGTTCTACTGGGCCATGTACCCGGCGATCTACCTGCTCAACGCCAGTGCCAACGCGATCTTGCGCATCGCCGGCCAGGGCGAGCCTGGCCCGCACCACGAGCACCATTACAGCCGTGAAGAACTCAAACTGATCCTGCACTCCAGCCGTGGCCAGGACCCGAGCGACCAAGGCATGCGTGTATTGGCCTCCGCCGTGGAAATGGGCGAACTGGAAGTGGTCGACTGGGCCAACTCCCGCGAAGACCTGGTGACCCTGGACTTCAACGCCCCGCTCAAGGAAATCCTGGCGCTGTTCCGCCGCCACAAGTTCAGCCGCTACCCGGTGTACGACGCGGTACGCAACGAGTTTGTCGGCCTGCTGCACATCAAGGACCTGCTGCTGGAACTGGCGGCCCTGGACCACATCCCCGAGTCGTTCAACCTGGCCGAACTGACCCGCCCGCTGGAGCGCGTATCTCGCCATATGCCGCTGTCGCAGTTGCTCGAGCAGTTCCGCAAGGGCGGCGCGCACTTCGCCCTGGTGGAAGAAGCCGACGGCAAGATCATCGGCTACCTGACCATGGAAGACGTGCTGGAAGTGCTGGTGGGCGACATCCAGGACGAACACCGCAAGGCCGAGCGCGGCATCCTCGCGTACCAGCCGGGCAAGCTGCTGGTGCGTGGTGACACGCCGCTGTTCAAGGTGGAGCGTCTGCTGGGCGTCGACCTGGACCACATCGAAGCCGAAACCCTCGCCGGGCTGATCTACGACACCCTCAAGCGGGTGCCGGAAGAGGAAGAAGTGCTGGAAGTCGAAGGCCTGCGGATCATCATCAAGAAGATGAAAGGGCCGAAGATCGTGTTGGCCAAGGTGCTGCTGCTCGACTAGAGCGGCAGCCCACTGCAGGAGCGAGCTTGCTCTGCAAGAGCGTTAAAGGCGGCGCCGAGGGCCTCATACCCCGAGACCGCCTCAGGCCGGCAGTGGTGTGAAGCAGATATCCACGTCCATATGAGCGGCGGCGGACAGGTTGACCAGAGCATCCAGTGAGAACTTGTCGACCTTGCCGCTCAGGACGTCATTGAGGCGCGGCTGGCTTATGTGAAGCCTCTGGGCGGCCTCCTTCTGGGAAAGCTCCCAACGACGGATGGTTTTGCACAATTCCAGCAGCAGCTTTGAGCGCAAACGCATATTGGCCGCTTGCTGGGGAGTATCTTCCAGGGCGTCCCAGACGCTTTTGAAACGTTCGGTTTGGATCTTTTGGTTTGTCATGGGCTTAACCTAACTCCTGCAGTCTGGCACGAGCCAATTCGATATCCCGCATTTCGGTTTTCTGAGTGGTCTTGCGCAGCGCATGCAGCACATAGATGGCCTCCGGCCGGTTGACCACATAGAAAACCCGAAACGCTCCTGACTCGTCGAAAATCCTGATCTCATGGACGCCCCGGCCGATGGTCTTCATCGGCTTGCAATCAAAAGGCTGTTCACCCTGTTGCAAGAGATCCAATTGAAAACCGGCGGCTCGTCGCGCATCAAGCGGGAACGACTTGAGATCCTTGAGCGAGCTTCCTACAAACACCACGTCCTTGTGCCTTGGCATCCACTTCTCCTTTTCTGGAAAAGAGAAGCGTAATAGGCGATTCAGCCCAGGGAGCGGGCGGTGTGTTTCAAGGCGTAGCGAATACTCGATAACGACGATGCGTCAACGAGAGACTATATCGAAATCGATATAAATCAAGCCGAACACCGAGAATCAGACAGTGGGTCGATTCTCGATATTGGAAGTAGGTCACGCACCCGGCACAAAATGCTTCTGTGCGGTACCGCGGGCGATCAGCCGCGAGATGTAATCAAGCTTCTGTGCATCCTGGTCGATAAACCGGAAGGTCAGTTGCAGCCAATCACTGTCAGGCTTGGGTTCGTAGGCCACGACGGCATGCAGGTAGCCGTTCAAACGCGCGATCTCGGCGTTGTCGCCCTGCTCAAGGTCGAGCACGGCGCTTTCCAGTACCTGAGGCAGGACTTCGCCGCGACGCACCACCAGCAGCGCCTCCTTGATGCTCAACGCCTTGATCACACATTGCTGGGTGCCGCTGGACAAACGCAGTTGGCCCTGGCCACGGCCACCCGCCGGCGACGGTGCAGGGGCCAGCACCGGGGGGCTGTTGAGCAAGCCCTTGCTCGGCGCGGCCACCGGGGCCGGCTTGACCGCTTCAGGCTTGCCACCTGTCAGGGCGCTGAGGGAATCATTGCCGAATGCCGAGTTCATCTTGGTCGGCGCGCTGGCGATCAGTGCGTCGAGGCGGCCGATCTTGTTCAGCGCCTGCTTGACCTTATTCAATAACTGCTCGTTGGTGAACGGCTTGCTGACGTAGCCGGAAACCCCGGCCTGGATCGCCTGCACCACGTTTTCCTTGTCACCACGGCTGGTCACCATGACAAACGGCATGGCTTTGAGATGAGGCTGCTCGCGGCACCAGGTCAACAGTTCCAGGCCGGACATTTCCGGCATTTCCCAGTCACACAGCACCATATCGAAGGTTTCGCGCATCAGGATGGCCTGGGCCTTTTTGCCGTTCACCGCATCTTCGATCTTGATCCCCGGGAAGTAGTTGCGCAGGCACTTCTTCACCAGGTCGCGAATAAACGAGGCGTCATCCACCACCAATACACTGACTTTGCTCATCGACCCTTCATCCTATAAAAACCCCGGCAAGCATAACGCTTCGCTGATGGCATTTTGCCAAAAATTCCAACACCACAAACGAAAACGCCCGGCCAAAGGCCGGGCGTTTATTTCTCGGGCAATCTTACTTATCGTCAGGAACGCCCGGAACATTAGGGATTTGATCGGCTGTGCCTTCAACTTCGGCTTTCATGCGTTTGAGGCCCATGTGCCGCACGTCGGTACCGCGCACCAGGTAGATCACCAGTTCCGAGATATTGCGCGCGTGGTCGCCGATGCGCTCCAGCGAACGCAGCACCCAGATGATGCTCAACACCCGCGAGATAGAGCGCGGGTCTTCCATCATGTAGGTCGCCAGTTCACGCAGGGCGGTCTTGTATTCACGGTCGATGATCTTGTCGTACTGGGCCACCGACAACGCCAGTTCGGCGTCAAAGCGGGCAAACGCGTCGAGGGCATCGCGGACCATGTTGCGCACCTGATCACCAATATGGCGCACTTCGACGTAGCCACGCGGCGCTTCGCCTTCTTCGCACAACTGGATGGCGCGGCGGGCGATCTTGGTGGCTTCGTCGCCGATGCGCTCAAGGTCAATCACCGACTTGGAGATGCTGATGATCAACCGCAGGTCTGAGGCTGCCGGCTGACGACGGGCCAGGATGCGCAGGCATTCTTCGTCGATGTTGCGTTCCATCTGGTTGATCTGGTCATCGATCTCGCGCACTTGCTGGGCCAGGCCCGAGTCGGCCTCGATCAGCGCGGTGACCGCATCGTTGACTTGCTTCTCCACCAGCCCGCCCATGGCCAGGAGGTGGCTGCGCACTTCCTCAAGCTCGGCGTTGAACTGCGCGGAGATATGATGGGTAAGGCCTTCTTTGCTAATCATGTTGGCGTCCTTGGAACGTCCAGTAAGGTGCGGTCGACCGCAGCATCAATTCAGGGAGCAACTCAGCACCTGCTAGCCATAACGACCGGTGATGTAGTCTTCGGTCTGCTTCTTCGCCGGGTTGGTGAACAGGGTATCGGTGTCGCCAAATTCCACGAGCTTGCCCATGTACATGAACGCGGTGTAGTCGGAAACCCGCGCCGCCTGTTGCATGTTGTGGGTCACGATCACGATGGTGAACTTGGATTTGAGTTCGTAGATCAGCTCTTCGACTTTCAGCGTGGAAATCGGGTCGAGTGCCGAGCACGGTTCATCGAGCAGCAGCACTTCCGGCTCTACGGCGATGGTGCGGGCGATCACCAGACGTTGCTGCTGGCCGCCGGACAAACCCAAGGCCGACTCGTGCAGACGGTCCTTGACCTCATCCCACAGGGCCGCGCCTTTCAACGCCCATTCAACGGCTTCATCGAGGATGCGTTTTTTGTTGATGCCCTGGATGCGCAGGCCGTAGACCACGTTTTCGTAGATGGTCTTGGGGAACGGGTTGGGCTTCTGGAACACCATGCCGACCCGGCGTCGCAGCTCGGCAACGTCTTCGCCCTTGCGGTAGATGTTGGTGCCGTACAGGTTGATCGCGCCCTCGACGCGGCAGCCGTCCACCAGGTCGTTCATCCGGTTGAAGGTGCGCAGCAAGGTCGACTTGCCGCAGCCGGACGGGCCGATGAAGGCCGTCACGCGCTGCTTGGGGATGTTCATGCTGACGTCGAACAGCGCCTGCTTGTCGCCGTAGTACAGGCTCAGGCCCGGGACTTCGATGGCCACGGTTTCCTGGGCCAGGCTCAGGCTCTGCTTGTCGCGACCCAAGGCTGACATGTTGATGCCGTGGGAATGGGTTTCATGTTGCATGGGATGCTCCCTGTGCTACCAATTCGTTTCATTGAACCGCCGGGGCGGCTTACTCAAAATCTGTGTCTAGCGCCAACCCTGTGGGAGCTGGCTTGCCTGCGATGGCATCGCCGCGGTGTACCTGTTCAACCGAGTCGCCTGCATCGCAGGCAAGCCAGCTCCCACAGGTGCCCGCTTAACTGTCCAGTGCTTTGTATTTTTCGCGCAGGTGGTTACGAATCCACACCGCCGACAAGTTGAGCGTGGCGATCACCAGCACCAGCAGCAAGGCGGTTGCGTACACCAGCGGCCGCGCGGCCTCGACGTTGGGGCTCTGGAAGCCGACGTCATAAATATGGAAGCCCAGGTGCATGATCTTCTGGTCCAGGTGCAGGTACGGGTAGTTGCCGTCCACCGGCAGCGACGGCGCCAGTTTCACCACACCCACCAGCATCAGCGGCGCCACTTCACCGGCGGCGCGGGCCACGGCGAGGATCATGCCGGTCATCATCGCCGGGCTGGCCATCGGCAGCACGATCTTCCACAGCGTTTCCGCCTTGGTCGCGCCCAGTGCCAAAGAACCTTCACGCACGGTACGAGGAATCCGCGCCAGGCCTTCTTCGGTGGCCACGATCACCACCGGCACCGCCAGCAGCGCCAGGGTCAGGGACGCCCAGAGCAGGCCCGGGGTGCCGAAGGTAGGCGCCGGCAGGGCTTCTGCGAAGAACAACCGGTCGAGCGAGCCGCCCAGTACGTAGACGAAGAAGCCCAGACCAAACACGCCGTAAACAATGGCAGGAACACCGGCCAGGTTGTTCACCGCGATACGGATGATGCGGGTCAGGGTGTTCTGCTTGGCGTACTCACGCAGGTACACCGCCGCCAGCACGCCGAACGGGGTCACGATCATCGCCATGATCAGGGTCATCATCACGGTGCCGAAGATCGCCGGGAAAATCCCGCCTTCGGTGTTGGCTTCCCGTGGGTCGTCGCTGAGGAACTCCCATACCTTGCTGAAGTAGAAGCCGACCTTGGTCATGTAACCCATGGCGTTCGGCTGGTAGGCATGCACCACCTTGCCGATGCCGATTTCCAGCTCTTTGCCGTTGGCATCACGAGCGGTGAGGCTGTCGCGATTGAACTGGCTGTGCAGGTCGGCCAGGCGGGCCTCAATGTCCTTGTAGCGGTTATTCAGTTCGGCGCGGCCGCTGTCCATGTCGGCCTGGGCGGTGGCGTCCAGCTTGCCTTCCAGCTCCAGTTTGCGACCGTGCAGGCGGATGCGTTCGAGGCCGGCGTTGATCGCGCCGATGTCGGACTTCTCAAGGGTCTTGAGTTGGGCCGCGAGCTTGTTGACGCGGTCGACACGGGCTTGCAGTTCCGGCCAGGCGGCCTCGCCTTCAGCGATGACCTTGCCGTCCTGCTTGACGTTGACCAGGGTGCCATAGAAGTTGCCCCACTCACGACGCTCGATGGCCATCAACTCGACAGGCTTGGTCTGGTTGGTCAGCCACTCGCCGACGACCCAGGTGAAGTCGTTGCCGTTCAAGTCACGGTTACCGACCTTGATCAGCTCGCGGGTCATGAATTCCGGGCCTTGGTCGGGCACCGGCAAGCCAGCGCTTTTCAGGCGCTCGCGGGGCACTTGTTCTTTCTGCACCACTTCGCCGATGACGATATGGTTTTCCTGGCCCGGCACGTTGTAGCTGGCCTGGATCAGGTCGGCCGGCCAGAAGTGGCCCAGGCCACGCACGGCAATCACGGCCAGCAAACCAATGGTCATGATGACCGCGATGGACACCGCGCCACCGCTGATCCAGACGCCCGGGGCGCCGCTCTTGAACCATCCATTCAGGGAGTTCTGTTTCACAGACTTCTACCTTTCTTAAAGCGACGAGTATTTCTTGCGCAGACGCTGACGAATCAGCTCGGCGAGGGTGTTCATGATGAAGGTGAACAGCAGCAGCACCAGCGCCGAGAGGAACAGCACGCGGTAGTGGCTGCCGCCGACTTCCGACTCGGGCATTTCCACCGCGACGTTGGCCGCCAGGGTGCGCAGGCCTTCAAACAGGTTCATCTCCATCACCGGGGTGTTGCCGGTGGCCATCAGCACGATCATCGTCTCACCGACCGCGCGACCCATGCCGATCATCAGCGCCGAGAAAATGCCCGGGCTGGCGGTCAGGATGACGACGCGCGTCATGGTCTGCCACGGCGTGGCGCCCAGGGCCAGGGAGCCCAGGGTGAGGCCGCGCGGCACGCTGAACACGGCGTCTTCGGCGATGGAATAGATGTTCGGGATCACCGCAAAACCCATGGCCAGGCCCACGACCAGGGCGTTGCGCTGGTCGTAGGTGATCCCCAAGTCGTGGGAGATCCACATGCGCATGTCGCCGCCGAAGAACCAGGTTTCCAGGTACGGGCTCATGTACAGCGAGAGCCAGCCCACAAACAGGATCACCGGGATCAGGATCGCGCTTTCCCAGCCGTCCGGGACCCGCAGGCGGATCGACTCAGGCAGGCGGCTGAAGACAAACCCGGCCACCAGGATGCCAATCGGCAGCAGCATCAGCAGGCTGAAAATCCCCGGCAGATGCCCTTCGACATACGGCGCCAGGAACAGGCCGGCGAAGAAACCGAGGATCACCGTCGGCATTGCTTCCATCAATTCGATCACCGGCTTGACCTTGCGGCGCAGGCTCGGGGCCATGAAGTAGGCGGTGTAGATCGCAGCGGCAACCGCCAGTGGCGCCGCCAGCAGCATGGCGTAGAACGCGGCCTTCAGGGTACCGAAGGTCAGGGGCGCCAGGCTCATCTTGGGTTCGAAGTCGGTGTTGGCGGCGGTCGATTGCCAGACGTATCTAGGCTCGTCGTAGTTTTCGTACCAGACCTTGCTCCACAACGCGCTCCAGGACACTTCCGGGTGCGGGTTGTCCAGCAGCAGCGGTTGCAGCTTGCCACCGGCTTCGACGATCACCCGGTTGGCCCGTGGCGACATGCCGAACACGCCGGTGCCTTCGACAACCGGGTCCACCAGCAAGGTGCGGTGGGCCGTGCTGTGGAACACGCCGAACTTGCCGGAGGCGTCGAGGGCGGTGAAGCCCTTGCGACGTTCTTCAGCGGTGATTTCAACGATAGGCGCGGTGCCCATCTGGAAGGTACGGATCTGCTTCAGGCGTTGCTCGCCGTCCGGGTCGCGGGCCATGAACCACTGCGCCAGGCCACCGCTGGAGTTACCGATGATCAGCGAGATGCCGCCCACCAGTTGGGTGCTGGCGGTGACTTGTGCGACGCCGTCTTCCAATAGTTTGTAGCGGCCATTGAGGCTGTTGTCCCGCAGGCTGAAAACGTCGGCCTGGGCACGGCCGTTGATCACGTACAGCCACTGCTGGCGCGGATCAACAAAGATGGCTTTCACCGGCTCGGTCATTTGCGGCAGCTCGATGCGCTTCTGCTCGGTGGTGACCTCCTCGGTCATCATGTTTTCTTCACGGCTGATCGACAGCACGTTCAGGTGTGCACCACTGGAACCGGCTACTACCAGCGTCGAGTCAGTGGCGTTCAAGGCCACGTGCTCAAGCGGGCGACCTTGTTCGTCGAGCACGATCGGCGTTTCGCCGTAAGGGTATTCGATGGCGGGCGAGATGGTCTTCTTGCCGTCCGGGTACGACACTTTATAGGTGTGGCGGAACACCAGGGACTGGCCGTTGGACAGGCCGAGGATCACCAGCGGGCTGCCGGGCTGGTCTTCACCGATGGAGGCGACCGTGACACCCGCCGGCAATGGCAGGTCAACTCGCTTGAGCTCGGCACCCGTGTCAACGCTGAAGAACAGTGCCTGGCCCTTGTCGGAAACGCGCATGGCGACCTGGTTCTGTTCTTCCATGGAGATCATCAGCGGCTTGCCGGCGTCCTGCAGCCAGGCCGGCGTCAGGGCGTCTTCCTTGGTCAGGTTGGCGCCGTGGAACAACGGCGCGACCACGTAGGCAAGAAAGAAGAAGATCAACGTGATCGCGCCCAGGACGGCAAGGCCGCCGATCAGCACGTACCAGCGGGTCAGGCGATCCTTTAGCGCGCGAATGCGGCGCTTGCGTTGCAGCTCAGGCGTATTGAAATCAATGCGCTTGGGGGGAGAAGTCGTCGTCATGGTGGAATTGGCCAGATCATTCATGCGCACACCCTAGCGGTCCTGTATGACAGAAAGATGACAATGCAGTGACGCAAGAAATCCGCCGCGTAGCAGGGCTGGCAGCGGATTAAAAAATTGATGGTGTAGGCCGGGCTTGTGTGGGAGCGGGCTTGCCCGCGATGGCATCAACACGATTTCAACCTTGAACCGCGTCGCCAGCATCGCGGGCAAGCCCGCTCCCACTTAAAAGCCTGCCCCTACACAGGGTATTACAGGCTTAGTTGCCTTCTTTCAGGCCCAGGTCAGCCAGTGCCTTGGCGGCAACTTTGGCTGGCAGCGGGATGTAGCCGTCTTTCACTACCACTTCCTGGCCCTGTTTGGACAGAACCAGCTTCACGAACTCGGCTTCCAGCGGGGCCAGAGGCTTGTTCGGGGCTTTGTTGACGTAGACGTAGAGGAAGCGCGACAGCGGGTATTTACCGTTCAGGGCGTTTTCTTCGCTGTCTTCGATGAAGTCAGTGCTGCCTTTCTTGGCCAGGGCCACGGTTTTCACGCTGGCGGTTTTGTAACCGATGCCTGAGTAACCGATGCCGTTCAGCGAGGAGCTGATGGACTGCACAACCGACGCCGAACCAGGTTGTTCGTTCACGTTAGGTTTGTAGTCGCCTTTGCACAGGGCTTCTTCCTTGAAGTAGCCGTAGGTGCCGGATACCGAGTTACGACCGAACAGTTGCACTGGCTTGTTGGCCAGGTCGCCGGTCACGCCCAGGTCGCCCCAGGTCTTGACGTCAGCCTTGGCGCCGCACAGACGCGTCGAGGAGAAGATCGCGTCGACTTGCTCCATGGTCAGGTGCTGGATCGGGTTGTCCTTGTGCACGAACACGGCCAGGGCGTCCACGGCAACCGGGATAGCGGTTGGCTTGTAGCCGTACTTCTGCTCGAAGGCAGCGAGTTCGGTGTCCTTCATCTTGCGGCTCATCGGGCCCAGGTTGGAGGTGCCTTCAGTCAGCGCAGGAGGTGCGGTGGCGGAGCCGGCGGCCTGAATCTGGATGTTGACGTTCGGGTATTCCTTTTTGTAACCCTCAGCCCACAGGGTCATCAGGTTTGCCAAGGTATCGGAACCAACGCTGGACAGGTTGCCCGACACACCAGTGGTCTTCACGTAAGCCGGAATCGCCGGGTCAACACCAGCGGCTACCGCGTTAGCGGTCGCAACGCCAGCAGCGACAAAAGTCATTGCCGCCATCAAACGTTTCAGTTTCATGCCTTGCTCCTAGCAGATAGGGATAGTTGGATCGGGGCCAAGTATCGGTAGGCCGTGTGAACACTCTATGTCTGGAATATGACAATTAGATGAAAGGCCAGCATTTATGAAAAAGCTGACAGGAAGGGGAAAGATCAATAAATCCGGGGCTTGCGAGGAGGCTGGAGCGATTTCGTGGAAACAATCTGTAATCGTTGTAAGGCAAAATCTGTGGCGAGGGAGCTTGCTCCCGTTGGGTCGCGTAGCGGCCCCAAAAATGGAACTGCTGCGCAGTTCAACGGGAGCAAGCTCCCTCGCCACAAGGTTATCTGTCAGTCAGCGGCCGCGTTTCCACAGGTAAGCACCCACCAGCATCCCCATCGTGCAGATCACGGCCACGTAGTATGCCGGGCCCATCGGGCTTTCCTTCATCAGCAGCGACACCACCAGCGGCGTCAGGCCGCCGAACACGGCATACGCTACGTTGTAGGAGAACGACAGGCCGCTGAAGCGCACCACTGGCGGGAAGGCTTTCACCATCACGTAGGGCACAACGCCCACTGTGCCGACAAACAGGCCAGTCAGGGTGTACAGCGGGAACAGCCACTCAGGGTGGCTGGCGAGGCTGTGATACAGCGTCCAGGAAGTCGCCAGTAACAGCGCGCAACCCGCGATCAGCACACGGCCCGCACCGAAGCGATCCGCCAGGGCACCGGCGATGATGCAACCGATGCTCAGGGTGACAATGGCCAGGCTGTTGGCTTGCAGCGAAACGGTCGGGCTGAAGTGGTAGACGGTCTGCAACACCGTCGGGGTCATCAGGATGACGACGACGATGCCGGCCGAGAGCAGCCAGGTCAGCAGCATCGACAGCACGATGGCGCCACGGTGGTCACGCAACACGGCGCGCAGTGGCAGTTCAGCCGCCAGGGTCTTGCGCTGCTGCATTTCGGCAAAGATCGGGGTTTCGTGCAGCCAGCGCCGCAGGTACACCGACAGCAGGCCAAACACGCCGCCCAGCAGGAACGGGATGCGCCAGGCGTAATCCGACACCTGCTCCGGGCTATAAAGGGTGTTGATGGCAGTCGCCACCAGTGAACCCAACAGGATGCCGGCCGTCAGGCCGCTGGTGAGGGTGCCGCAGGCATAACCGATATGACGCGGCGGCACATGCTCGGAAACGAACACCCACGCGCCCGGTACTTCACCGCCGATCGCCGCGCCCTGGATCACGCGCATCAGCAGCAACAGGATCGGTGCCCACAGGCCGATCTGCGCGTAGGTCGGCAGCAGGCCCATGATCAAGGTAGGCACGGCCATCATGAAGATGCTCAGGGTGAACATCTTCTTGCGCCCCAGCAGGTCGCCGAAGTGCGCCATGATGATCCCGCCCAGCGGCCGCGCCAGGTAGCCGGCGGCAAAGATGCCGAAGGTCTGCATCATGCGCAGCCATTCGGGCATGTCCGCGGGGAAGAACAGCTTCCCGACCACCGTGGCAAAAAATACGAAAATGATGAAGTCGTAGAACTCCAGCGCACCGCCCAAGGCAGACAGCGACAGGGTTTTGTAGTCGTTGCGGGTCAGCGGGCGCGAAGGTTGCGCACTGCTTGCGGGCACGGAGGACATGGCAAGGCTTCTCTTATAGTAGTCAGGACGGCAAGCCCGGGACTTGCGGCAGGCTTGGCAAGATAGCAAATCGCTTGAAAAAGCACAGCGTTGGGCAGTTAACAGTTCAGATCAGCGAAATATTCCCGTAGCAGACGCGCAATTAACTTGAGCAGGAGCACAGTTGCCGGAAAAAGCCGCGATACAGCGTCTATTTACCGACCAAATGAGCGTCGGGAGGTCGTCGCGGCGCCGACGGCTCGATATACTCGGCCCTTGCAAGCGCCAGACCCGCATCCTTGAGGGGCTGCTGTGCCAAAACGCCGTTGGCCGCCCGCCAGCCGATTTGGCAGAGTTTCCCTTTAGTACGCCTTACGAGAAACGCATCGAGCGGTGTATGTTGGTGCTGAAACGTTTTTCCAGAAGACGGCTATCCACTTGAAATACCCATGAAGCGTCACGGGTCAGAGGCACCGGCATGATCGAACTCGAACAAGAAGATCCTATCCCGCAAGGCGATCTCGCCCTGCAAATCACCGCACTGCCGCGTGAAACCAACGGTTTCGGCGACATCTTCGGCGGCTGGCTGGTCGCGCAGATGGACCTGGCCGGCACGGCCATGGCGAGCAAGGTTGCCGGTGGCCGCGTGGCGACCGTGGCAATTGATCGCATGGCGTTCCTGGTACCGGTGGCAGTCGGCGCGCAGTTGTCCTTCTATACCCAGGCCCTGGAAATCGGCCGCAGTTCGATCCAGATGATGGTCGAAGTGTGGAGCGATGACCCGCTCTCCAGCGAATGGCGCAAGGTGACCGAGGCGGTGTTTGTGTTCGTTGCCATCGACGGCAGCGGTCGCACCCGGTCGGTTCCGTCGCGGGCGCGTTAAACATCTCGATGTTTTGACGGTCCATTGCCCCATTGTCTGCCATTGAGAGCGCGCGCCTATGTCTACACCCAACGTTGAAACCGTAAAACTGGATGAGCTGAACGCTTGGCGCATCCGCCACAACGGCGCCGAATTGGTGGTAGCCCAGCAAGGCGCGCACATCGTCAGTTACCAGCGCACGGGCGAGAAGCCGCTGATCTGGCCTAACGACCACGTGGTGTTCAAGAAAGGCAAAGGCATTCGTACCGGCGTGCCGGTGTGCTGGCCGTGGTTTGGCGTGTTCGACCGCAACCCGCACAGCGTGAAAGCCATGTACCAGGGCGACGAGCCGGCGGGCGCCCACGGTTTCGTGCGAACGGCGAACTGGACGCTGGCTGGCGTTGAGGCTGAAGGCACGGCAGTGCGGGTTGAGCTGGAACTGCCGGTGCCTGAAGGTGGTTTCCCGGGCTGGCCGCATCAGGTTGGCCTGAAGATGAGCCTCCTGCTGGATGATCAACTGCACATCCGCCTGACCAGCCACAACCGTGGCACCGAGACCGTCAGCCTCAGCCAGGCACTGCACAGCTACTTTGCAGTCAGCGATGTGCGCAACGTGCAAGTCGAAGGTCTGGACGGCCTGGCCTATATCGATACCGCCGACGGTTGGAGCCACAAGCAACAATCGGGGCTGCTGCACTTTAACGCCGAGACCGACCGCATCTATCCAAACACGCCAGCCCAACTGCACATCGTCGATAAAGACTGGCAGCGCCGCGTTCAGCTCACCAGCACAGGCTCGCGCTCGACGGTGATCTGGAACCCCTGGACCGAACGCGCCAAGGCCTTCAGCGACATGGCCGACGACGGCTGGCAAGGCATGTTATGCATCGAGACGGCGAACGTGCTGGACGATGTGGTGACACTGGCGCCAGGTGAAAGCCATACCCTGGGCGTGAGCATCGCCGGTATTGCCCTGTAAACCGATTCCAATGTGGGAGCTGGCCTGCCTGCGATTGCGCAGTGTCAGCCAACAGAGATGTCGACTGTCAGGCCCTCATCGCAGGCAAGCCAGCTCCCACATTTTGAATCGTGTCGCGGCTTACAAGTCCGATTCCTTGACCGCCCGCACTTTCCCCGCATCCAGCGCATAGGCCGCGTCGGCCAGGTCATTGTTGACCTTTTCCACCTTCAGCGTGCCCGTCACCCACAGTGGCGTGTAGATATCGTCCAGCTTCAAACCCTTGGGGTAACGCACCAGCACCAACTGGTTGGGCGGTGGCGGTGGCACGTGGATGCAGGCGCCCGGGTAAGGCACCAGGAAGAACAGCGTACTGCGGCCCTTAGCGTCGGTTTCGAGCGGCACCGGGTAGCCGCCGATGCGGATACTCTTGCCGTTCATGGCGGCCACGGTCTTGGTGGAATACATCACCGGCGGCAAACCCTTGCTCTGCTTCAGGCCGCCCTTCGCGGTAAAGGTGCCTTGGGCTTCCGGGGAGTTGTGGTCGATTTCCGGCATTTCTTCGAGGGCTTTCTGGTCCGACTTGGGCATCAGTTCCAGCCAGTCGGTTTCCGGCAGTTCGCCAGCGTGCACCAGGCCTGAGCCCAGCAAAAGGAGAGTCAACAGAAGACGGCGCATGGAGAGGCTCGGCAAGGATTACAGTGCCGGCATTCTAGCCCCCTGCGCCTGCGCAGCGCAGAGGGCTTGGTCGCTAAATTACTTCTTTTTCAGCAGACCGTAGATCACCAGCAGCACCACGGCACCCACCAGCGCACCGATGAAGCCTGCACCTTGGCCAGCCTGATAGATGCCCAGTGCCTGGCCACCATAGGTTGCAACCAGCGAACCGGCGATACCCAGCAGGATGGTCATGATCCAGCCCATGCTGTCGTCGCCTGGTTTCAGGAAACGCGCCAGCAGGCCGACGATCAAACCGATAAAGATGGTTCCAATGATACCCATGGCATTTCCCTCTGATTGAAGTGAACTCAGTCAAAGCCTAGTCAGACTTTGGCTTCCTGCAATCAGAGGGTGGCGGGTACCAATGGTTCCCGCCCGGCCTTGGGTTATTGCTCGGCGATCAGCGCTTCGACCTTGAGGATTTGCGCTTCAAGGGTTGCGCGGTCCTTGCAGCGCAGGTTGGCGTGGCCGACCTTGCGCCCGACCTTGAAGGCCTTGCCGTAGTGATGCAGATGGCAGTCATCGATGGCGATGACTTTTTCCACCGGCGGCACCACGCCGATGAAGTTGAGCATGGCGCTCTCGCCGACCTTGGCCGTGGAACCCAATGGCAAGCCCGCCACCGCCCGCAGGTGGTTTTCGAACTGGCTGCACTCGGCGCCTTCGGTGGTCCAGTGCCCGGAGTTGTGTACGCGCGGCGCAATTTCGTTGGCCTTCAGGCCACCGTCCACTTCAAAGAACTCGAACGCCATCACGCCGACGTAATCCAGTTGCTTGAGCACACGGCTCGAATAGTCTTCGGCCAGGGATTGCAACGGGTGATCGGTGCTGGCCACGGACAGCTTGAGGATGCCGCTGTCGTGGGTGTTGTGTACCAGTGGGTAGAAGCGGGTTTCGCCATCACGGGCACGCACGGCGATCAGCGAGACTTCGCCGGTGAACGGCACGAAGCCTTCGAGCAGGCAGGCGACGCTGCCCAGCTCGGCGAAAGTGCCGACCACATCGGCAGCGGTGCGCAGGACTTTCTGGCCCTTGCCGTCGTAACCCAGGGTGCGGGTCTTCAGCACGGCCGGCAGGCCGATGGAGGCGACTGCTGCGTCCAGGTCGGCCTGGGACTGGATGTCGGCAAAGGCCGGCGTCGGGATGCCCAGGTCCTTGAACATGCTCTTTTCGAACCAGCGGTCACGCGCGATGCGCAACGCGTCGGCACTCGGGTACACGGGTACGAACTGCGACAGGAAGGCTACGGTTTCAGCCGGGACGCTTTCAAACTCGAAGGTCACCAGGTCGACTTCATCGGCCAGTTGGCGCAGGTGGTCCGGGTCGCTGTAGTCGGCCCGCAAGTGTTCACCCAGCGCAGCCGCGCAGGCGTCCGGCGCCGGGTCCAGGAAAGCGAAGTTCATTCCCAGCGGCGTACCCGCCAGGGCCAGCATGCGGCCCAGTTGGCCGCCACCGATTACACCGATTTTCATCAATCAACACCCTCAGGCAATGCGTGGGTCTGGATTGTCCAGGACGCTGTCTGTCTGTTCAGCACGGAATTTCTTCAGCACCGCGTGGAACTGCGGGTGCTTGGCGCCGAGGATGCTGGCAGACAGCAGCGCGGCGTTAATCGCGCCGGCCTTGCCGATCGCCAGGGTGGCCACCGGAATACCGGCGGGCATCTGCACGATGGACAACAGCGAGTCCACGCCCGAGAGCATCGAGGACTGCACCGGTACGCCAAGCACTGGCAGGTGAGTCTTGGCCGCACACATGCCTGGCAAGTGAGCTGCACCGCCGGCACCGGCGATGATCACCTCGATGCCACGGGATTCTGCTTCATCGGCATACTGGAACAGCAAGTCCGGAGTGCGGTGGGCGGAAACCACCTTCACTTCATAGGGAATGCCGAGTTTTTCCAGCATATCGGCGGTGTGGCTAAGGGTGGACCAATCGGACTTGGAGCCCATGATCACGCCAACCAATGCACTCATCGTCGTGCCTCTTCTCTCTGGGCGCCCGCAGGCGCGTCAAAAAACAACAAGCCACGCGGGAAATCCGGCGTGGCTTGTTGTACGAATTAAGGCCGGTTGGACCGGCCGAAGGCCGCGCAGTATACCGTAATAACGCAGATAAACAGCCCCTTGGGTGACCATCTGTCTTACACCTCAAACAGGCGGTTTTATTGACTTCCAGGTCAGCGAAAACACCGCAAAATACTCTGGGAGCTGGCTTGCCTGCGATGGCGCCGTGTCAGGGTCAGAAATGTTGGCTGACATACCGCTATCGCAGGCAAGCCAGCTCCCACATTTGATCTGTGTGGGCTCAGGTATTCTGCGCCGCGCCACCTTCCAGCTTGCGCCACAACAACCGCACGTTCGCCTTGCGCACCAGGGCACAGCGGTACAAACGAATCTCCAGCGGCACATGCCATTGCGGGCCGCCGCACACCACCAGTTCGCCCCGGGCCAACTCGGCACGCACGCTCAACTGCGGCACCCAGGCAATGCCCAAGCCTTCGAGGGCCATGCTTTTCAGGCTGTCGGCCATCGCGGTTTCGTAAATCGTGGTGAAACGCAAAGCGCGCTGACGCAATAGCAGGTTTACCGAACGCCCCAGGAACGCACCGGCGCTGTAGGCCAACAGCGGCACGCTGCCCTCGCCCTCCAGGTCGAACAGCGGCTTGCCGTCAGCATCAGCGGCGCACACCGGCAACATCTCGGTGTTGCCCAGGTGCAGGGACGGGAAGATCTCCGGGTCCATCTGCATCGCCGCATCCGGATCGTAGAACGCCAGCATCAAGTCGCAGCCGCCTTCGCGCAGCGCATGCACGGCGTCGCCCACGTTGGTGGCGACCAACCGCGTGGCGATGTTCAACCCTTCGTTGCGCAACTGCGCGATCCAGCGCGGGAAAAAGCCCAGCGCCAGCGAATGCGCCGCCGCCACCTGCATGACTTCGCCCTGCCCGCCTTCCAGGTGATGGAGATGGCGCAGCACCTCGCCGAGTTGCTCGACCACGGTACGCGCAGTCACCAGGAACAACTGCCCCGCCGCCGTCAGTTCGACCGGCGTGCGCGAGCGATTGACCAGGGTCAGCCCCAGCGCGGCCTCCAGGCTACGGATGCGCCGACTGAACGCCGGCTGGGTGACGAAGCGCCGCTCCGCCGCCTGGGAGAAACTGCGGGTGGCAGCCAGGGCGCTAAAGTCTTCCAGCCATTTGCTTTCAAGGTTCATCACATCCTCCCGGGGCACGCACCATTTTGGCACACACGTCCGTCATGGTAACGGGGTCACACCGACATTATGCCGTTTATGCATAGGCCAGTGTTTAACAGCATTGGCCCAAAACCGTGTGCAAGCCTAGCATTCACAGCGTTCCGGCCTAGCCCGGGTCCTTATCGAGATGATTTCCGTCATGTCCTCCGCTGCATTTTTCCGCACAGAAAAAGACCTGCTTGGCGTACTCGAAGTACCCGCTCAAGCGTATTACGGCATCCAGACCCTGCGAGCGGTGAACAACTTCCGTCTCTCCGGTGTTCCGATTTCGCATTACCCGAAATTGGTGGTCGGCCTGGCAATGGTCAAGCAGGCAGCTGCTGACGCCAACCGCGAACTGGGCCAGCTCAGTGAAGCCAAGCACGCTGCCATCAGCGAAGCCTGTGCCCGTCTGATCCGCGGCGATTTCCACGACGAGTTCGTGGTGGACATGATTCAAGGCGGCGCTGGCACTTCAACCAACATGAATGCCAACGAAGTCATCGCCAACATCGCGCTGGAGGCCATGGGCCACAGCAAGGGCGAATACCAATACCTGCACCCCAACAACGACGTGAACATGGCGCAGTCGACCAACGACGCCTACCCAACCGCGATCCGCCTGGGTCTGCTGCTGGGCCATGACGCACTGTTGGCCAGCCTCGACAGCCTGATCCAGGCGTTCGCCGCCAAAGGCGTCGAGTTCAGCCACGTCCTGAAAATGGGCCGCACCCAGCTGCAAGACGCTGTGCCGATGACCCTCGGCCAGGAATTCCGCGCCTTCGCCACCACCCTCGGTGAAGACCTGGCCCGCCTGAAGACACTGGCGCCAGAGCTGCTGACTGAAGTCAACCTGGGCGGCACCGCCATCGGTACCGGCATCAACGCCGACCCGCGTTACCAGGCCCTGGCCGTACAACGCCTGGCCACAATCAGCGGCCAGCCGCTGGTACCGGCCGCCGACCTGATCGAAGCCACCTCCGACATGGGCGCATTTGTGCTGTTCTCCGGCATGCTCAAGCGCACCGCGGTGAAGCTGTCGAAGATCTGCAACGACCTGCGCCTGCTGTCCAGCGGCCCACGCACCGGCATCAACGAAATCAACCTGCCGGCCCGCCAGCCAGGCAGTTCGATCATGCCCGGCAAGGTCAACCCGGTGATCCCGGAAGCGGTCAACCAGGTGGCGTTCCAAATCATCGGTAACGACTTGGCACTGACCATCGCGGCCGAAGGCGGGCAACTGCAACTGAACGTGATGGAGCCGCTGATCGCCTACAAGATCTTCGACTCGATCCGCCTGCTGCAACGCGCCATGGACATGCTGCGCGAGCACTGCATCGTCGGCATCACCGCCAACGAAGCCCGCTGCCGCGAGCTGGTGGAACACTCCATCGGCCTGGTCACCGCGCTGAACCCATACATCGGCTATGAAAACGCCACCCGCATCGCCCGCATCGCCCTTGAAAGCGGCCGCGGCGTGCTGGAACTGGTGCGTGAAGAAGGCTTGCTCGACGACGCCATGCTCGACGACATCCTGCGCCCCGAAAACATGATTGCCCCACGTTTGGTGCCTCTGAAGGCCTAACGTTTGTTGCACCGCTCACCAGGTTGAGGGACTAGACACCTCTCACCTTTTGAGGGCCTGAAGGCTCGTTCTTCAGGCCCTTTTTTTTGCCTGAAAATTTTGAAATGCAAAGCATCAAACACCACCGCACACTGTGGGAGCCGGGCTTGCCCGCGATGAGGCCTTGCCAGTCGACATTTTCATAACTGACCCGCCGCAATCGCGGGCAAGCCCGCTCCCACAGAGTATGTGCACTAATCCGGAGCATTTTTCTGAAACCTTTAATCGCTTCAAGCAGACGGATCACACACTCCTAGGTATAGTGCCGCCCCTCTTCGCGTCAGCGGTCGTCGGTAACGAGACCCTGGGAAGCGCGAAACCGCATGAATAACAACACCCGCAAAAGGATTGGGGTCGAAGCGTCGTGCACTGCCTGGTGCCGAGCGATGCGTCGGACCGTCCTGCGTTTGCCATTAGAAAAATCAGCGAGGAACACTCCATGCTAGAAGTCATCAACGACTTCCTCTCAGGGAAAGTATTGATCGTGCTCATTGTCGGGCTCGGTGGTTACTTCACGATCCGCTCGCGTTTCGTTCAGTTGCGTCACTTTTTCCACATGTTTTCGGTGTTTCGCGACAGCCTGAAAAGCAGCGCCGGCCAACTCAGCTCGTTCCAGGCGCTGATGCTCAGTCTCGCCGGGCGTGTGGGTGCCGGCAACATCGCAGGCGTCGGCATTGCCGTGACCCTGGGTGGCCCGGGTGCCGTGTTCTGGATGTGGGTCACCGCACTGGTGGGCATGTCTTCGAGCTTTATCGAGTGCTCCCTCGGCCAGCTCTACAAACGTACCGACGCTGAAGGCACCTACCGTGGCGGCCCGGCGTATTACATCCAGCACGGCCTGCACAAACGCTGGCTGGGCATGGTGATGGCGTTCCTGCTGCTGGTGACCTTCGGTTTCGCCTTCAACGGCCTGCAAGCCCACGCTGTGACTCACTCGCTGAACAACGCATTTGGCCTGGACACCACCTACACCGGCCTGGCCCTGGCTGTGTTGCTGGGCCTGGTGTTCATCGGCGGGATCAAGCGTATCGCCTCGATCGCCGACCTGCTGGTGCCGGTCAAGACCCTGGTCTACATCGCGGTGACCCTGTACGTGATCGTGCTGCAATTCGACCACGTGCCGGCCATGCTCGCGACCATCGTCAAGAGCGCCTTCGGCCTCGACCAGGCTTTCGGTGGCCTGGTGGGCAGCGCGATCATCATGGGTGTGAAACGCGGCGTGTTCGCCAACGAAGCCGGTTTGGGCAGTGCGCCTAACGTGGCGGCAGTGGCATCGGTAGAACACCCGATCGCCCAAGGCGTGGTGCAAGCGTTCAGCGTGTTCCTCGACACCTTCGTGATCTGCACCTGCACCGCGCTGCTGATCCTGCTCTCGGGTTTCTACACCCCGGGCTTTGAAGGCGACGGCATTGCCCTGACCCAGAACTCCCTGGCGGCCGTGGTTGGTGACTGGGGCCGGATGTTTATCTCGGTGGCCCTGGCGTTGTTCGTGTTCACCTCGATCATGTACAACTACTACCTCGGCGAGAGCAACCTGCGCTTCATTGTGGGCGACAACCGCAAGGTGTTGATGGGCTACCGTGCGCTGGTGCTGGTGCTGATTTTCTGGGGTTCCATCGAGAACCTCGGCACCGTGTTCGCCTTCGCCGACATCACCATGACCATGCTCGCGTTCGTCAACCTGTTCGCCCTGGCGTTCCTGTTCAAGATCGCCATGCGTATCCTGAATGACTACGACGGCCAACGCGCTGCAGGGATCAAGACGCCGGTGTTTGATTCCAGCAAGTTCCCGGACCTGGACCTGGACCGCAAGGCCTGGCCGGCCAACCCGGTCAAGCCTGAGCCAGCGGCTCAAGCATCGGCTGAACCGAGCGCTCAAACGCAACGCTAAACCTAGATAGATGACACGCCGCCCGGCCTTGGGCATGCTCTGGGCCCGGCGGCGTTTTTCGTTCAGGAGATTCTTCGATGCAACCAGCCAACAACATCATGGTGCTTTACACCGGTGGCACCATCGGCATGCAGGCCAGCGCCAACGGCCTGGCGCCCGCCTCGGGTTTTGAAGTACGCATGCGCGAACAGCTTGCCAACGAGCAACTGCCCACCTGGCGCTTTCGCGAAATGGCCCCGCTGATCGACAGCGCCAACATGACGCCCGCCTACTGGCAGCGCCTGCGCAGCGCCGTGGTGGAGGCGGTGGATGCCGGCTGCGACGCCGTGCTGATCCTGCACGGCACCGACACCCTGGCCTACAGCGCGGCGGCCATGAGCTTCCAATTGCTGGGCTTGCCGGCGCCGGTGCTGTTTACCGGCTCGATGCTGCCTGCCGGTGTGCCCGACAGCGATGCCTGGGAGAACGTCAGCGGGGCGCTGGCTGCACTGGGCGACGGTCTGGCGCCAGGCGTGCAGTTGTACTTTCACGGTGCACTGATGGCCCCCACCCGCTGCGCGAAAATACGCAGTTTCGGTCGCCATCCGTTTGCCGCATTGCAGCGCAACGGCGGCGTGGCCCAGGCGCAGATGGTTCCAGCGGCGCTGCATTACCGCCAGGCCAAGGCGCAGGCCAATGTGGGCGTGCTGCCATTGGTGCCGGGCATTGCTGCGTCGCAATTGGATGCACTGATCGGCAGCGGTATTCAGGCGCTGGTGCTGGAATGCTTCGGCAGCGGCACCGGGCCGAGCGACAACCCCGAGTTCCTCGCCAGCCTCAAGCGCGCGCAGGACAACGGCGTGGTCGTGGTGGCAATCACCCAATGCCATGAAGGCGGGGTTGAGCTGGATGTGTACGAAGCCGGCAGCCGCTTGCGTGGCGTGGGCGTGTTGTCCGGTGGCGGGATGACCCGTGAAGCGGCGTTCGGCAAGCTCAATGCGCTGCTCGGCGCAGGCCTGGATACCGCCGAAGTGCGGCGCCTGGTCGAACTCGACCTGTGCGGCGAACTGAGCTGACCGGCATATAACTTGCTCCACTTCCAGCCATCCCCTGGCTGGAAGCTCCCATGCTGCACTCCCACCTCACCACCCTCAATGCCGTCTCGCTGGTGCTGCGCACCTTCAAGGCCGATGGCCTCCCCGCCGAAACCCTGCTGGCCGGCAGCGGTATCTGCCCGGTGGACTTGAGCCGCGCCGACACCCGCATCACCACCAATCAGGAAATGCGCGTGTGCGCCAACGCCGTGGCCCTGCGCCGGGATATCGGCCTGGAGCTGGGGCGGCAAATGCACGTTTCCTCCTATGGCATGCTCGGTTACGCACTGCTCACCAGTGCCACCTTCGGTGACGCTTTGCGCTTGGCGCTGCAGTATCCGGCGCTGCTGGGAACACTTTTTGAGCTGGACCTGGAGGAAGACGGCACGCGTATCTGGTTCAGCGCCGCGGACTACCGGGAAAACCCGGCACTGGAAATGTTCAACGTCGAACTCTGCCTGGCCTCCTTAAAGGTGATCTGCGACGACCTGCTGGGGCACGCCCTGCCGCTGCTGGGGGCGCGCTTTGAACACGACGCCCCGGATTACCGCGCGCGCTACGCCGAAAGCTTCGCCTGCCCGCTACAATTCGGCGCCACTGCCAACGCGTTTGCCTTCGACCGAAGCTGGCTGGAGCAGCCCCTGCCATTAGCCGACGCCGTCACCCACCAGGCCATGGCCGAGCGCTGCCGCAAGCAAAACACCGAGTTCACCGGGCGCCAGGCCTGGCTGGCCAAGATTCGCCACCTGCTCGCCAGCCAACTCAGCGCCGCGCCGGGCCTCGACGGCCTGGCCGAGCAGATGAACTGCTCTCCCCGCACGCTACGCCGGCACCTGCATGACTTGGGCTGCAGCTATCAGGAGTTGCTGGACGAACTACGCTTCGAGCGAGCCAAGCGATTGCTCGGCGAGGATGAACTGCCCATCTACCGAATTGCCGAGGCGCTGGGTTTCAGCGAAACCGCGAGTTTTCGTCACGCCTTTGTACGCTGGAGCGGCGTAGCACCCAGCCAGTTCCGCCCCTGAAGCCACTTGCTGGGGCGTGGCCGCGCCATTTCGGGGCGAATTGCGGTCACACACTTTGGCCATATTTATCCCCTTTTGGCCGCTCCTGCCGTTCTCATAAACCCCGCCCGCCGCAAGACTGCATGCATCGACACAGCCTGCGGAGAACAACAATATGCTGACGATCTACTCGGACGATCACCACCTGCACCATGGCCGCTGCGAACTGATGGACGGGCAATTGATGCCCTGCTTTGAGATGCCCTCGCGCGCCGACCATGTGCTGCAACGGGTCAAGGACCGCGAGTTGGGCGCGGTGCAGGCGCCAGAGGATTTCGGCCTGGCCCCGCTGCAACGCATCCACAGCGCCGACTACCTGGCCTTCTTCAAAGGTGCCTGGCAACGCTGGACCGAATTCGGCCAGGACGGCGACCTGCTGCCCTACACCTGGCCCGCACGCACCTTGCGCCGTGTCCTTCCCACCAGCCTGCACGGCCAGCTTGGCTACTACAGCTTCGACGGTGGCGCACCGATCACCGCCGGCACCTGGCAGGCGGCCTACAGCGCAGCGCAAGTCGCGCTGACGGCGCAACAGGCGATCCAGCAAGGCGCCCTCAGTGCCTTCGCGCTGTGCCGTCCACCGGGGCACCATGCCGCCAGCGACTTGATGGGCGGTTATTGCTACCTCAACAATGCAGCAATCGCAGCCCAGGCATTTCTCGACCAAGGCTGCGCCAAGGTGGCAATCCTCGACGTGGACTACCACCACGGCAACGGTACCCAGTCGATTTTCTATGCGCGCAGCGACGTGCTCTTCACTTCGATCCACGGCCACCCGGAGGCGGAGTTTCCGTTCTTCCTCGGCTATGCCGACGAGCTGGGCGAAGGCGCTGGTGAAGGCTTCAACTTCAACTATCCGCTGCCCGCAGGTTCCGGCTGGGAGACGTGGAGTGCGGCTCTGGAGAAGGCCTGCCGGGAGATCGAACGCTACGGCGCTGATGTCATCGTCGTGTCCTTGGGCGTCGACACCTTCAAGGACGACCCGATCTCGCAGTTCAAGCTCGACAGCCCGGACTACCTGGCCATGGGCGCCCGCATCGCGCAACTCGCCAAGCCCACGCTGTTTGTGATGGAAGGCGGCTACGCCGTCGAAGAAATCGGCATCAACGCCGTCAACGTTCTTGAAGGTTTCGAGGGGTCAGCACAATGAACATACTCAAGTATCTTGTCCTCGGCGCAGCCGTCCTGAGTGCAACCGCTCAGGCCGAAGAGCGAACCCTGCGGGTCTACAACTGGTTCGACTACATCACCCCCAAGGCGCTTGAGGATTTCAAGGCGCAGCACCCCAACGTCAAGCTGGTCTACGACATCTTCGACACCAACGAAGCCCTGGAAGCCAAGCTGCTGACCGGCAACTCCGGCTATGACGTGGTAGTACCGTCCAACGTATTTTTGGCCAAACAGATCGAAGCCTCGGTGTTTCAGCCGCTGGACCGCAGCAAGTTGCCCAACTGGAACCACCTCGATCCCAAACTGATGAAGCTGATCGAGGCCAACGACCCGGGGAACAAATTCGCCGTGCCCTACATGTACGGCACCATCCTGATTGGCTTCAACCCGGACAAGGTCAAGGCCGCACTCGGGGCCAACGCCCCCGTGGACAGCTGGGACCTGATCTTCAACGTAGAGAACATCAGCAAGCTCAAGCAATGCGGCGTGGCGCTGCTGGATTCGCCGTCGGAGATCCTGCCCCTGGCCCTGCAGCACCTGGGCCTGGACCCCAACAGCAGCAACCCGGCGGACTATGTCAAAGCCGAAGCCCTACTGATGAAGATCCGCCCTTACATCACCTATTTCCACTCATCCAAGTACATGGCCGACATCGCCAACGGTGACATCTGCGTGGCCGTCGGTTATTCCGGCAGTTTCTCCCAGGCCGCCAACCGCGCCAAGGAAGCCAAGAATGGCGTGACCGTGGACATGCGCCTGCCTAAAGAGGGCGCGCCGATCTGGTTCGACATGCTCGCCATCCCTAAAGGCGCGAAAGACCCGGACGACGCCTACACCTTTATCAACTACCTGCTGCAACCTGGCGTGATCGCCCCGATCAGCGACTTTGTCGGTTACCCCAACCCGAACAAGGACGCCACTTCGCTGGTGGACCCGGCGATTCGCGGCAACCCCAACCTGTACCCGACCGAGGCGGCCATGGCCACGTTGTATACCCTCAAGCCGCTGGGACGCGACGCCGAACGGGCCCGGACCCGCGCCTGGACCAAGATCAAGTCCGGCACCTGAGCAACGCTGCGGCGGCACCCAGCGGTGCCGCTAACTAACTAACACTTCACCCCGTCAAAGGCTGGCTACCGTGCGGCACTCCCTTGCCCCACGGATGGCCCCCAATGCCCGAACCTTCTTCAGACAATGGCACCCTCGACACCAACACCCTGGTCACCCAACTGACCACCGGCCCGTCGGTACGCGACGTCGCCGCCGCGGCCCTGCGCCCAGCGCTCAAAGAGCTTTATCCCCAACTGGATATCGACCCGAACCTGGCGGTGGTTGTCGCGCCCTCATGGCAGGTCGTCAAGGGTCAAATTATCCCGGGCCCGCCGCGCTATGAAACCCTTGGCGGATCCTTGGCCCAGCATGCCCTGGCCGGCACCCGTGCGCTGTACATCGACGGTGAGCATTACCTCACATACCGTTCCAACAGCCGACCCGATATTCACTTGCCGGTACGTATCGATGCCATTGGCCGTTTGATCAACGAACTGGCGCCCTTGCTGTTTTTTGCCTATCAGGAACAACAACTCGATTATTGGAACGCCACCAACGGCCCCAACGGCACTCGTTGGCAGGCGCTGGCCAGCGCCCTGCGCAACGTGTGGGACCTCAAGGGTGGCGACTGGGACGATGACGAACGCGCCATGGCGAAGCTGGTGTACCAGTACCCCGACTACACCCAGCGCCTGCCCAACGATAAATACGGCACGCGTACCTACCTGGTTGATGTCGACCAGGGCCAGGACGACCAAAACGTGCACCTCAGCCTGACGCCCGTGGCGGTATTAATCGGCACCCATGAACAGCAGACAATCATCCTCACTTACTCGCTGGGATCCGGACACGAGAAATTCTCCAGCGTGCAGGCGTTGGAAAATGCCCTCACCCGCCATGCCATCAATCCTCACCGGCTGGCGCTGCATTGGCGCCTGTTCGAGCCTGAGGGGAATTTTTTCGAGCACTTGGCTTGCACGCTGATCAGCCTGCAAATCGATGCGATTTCTGATCTTTCGGCGGTAGACGAAGACGTGGTGGCCGCCCCGGATCCCGTGGAGCGGGACATGCTCCTGGACGCCAACCAACTACCGGTCCAGGACCTGGCCAAATTGCACTGGATCCGTGACGCACTGCCCGAGTGGGTCATGAACGCACCGCTCACCGACCTGTCCCTGTACAACCGCTACGTGCTGGACCTGGCGCAACTCAATGGTCGCCAGCACAAGCGCTGCTATCAGGACGGCATTGCACCCATCCGTGATTACACCCTGCAAGCCCTGCGCAAACAGATGCTCAAGGACCATCCCCAAGCCGCCAGCCTCAACCTGCTCAATATCCGCATTACCGTTACCAGCCAAGTGGTCGTGGGGTTGTTCACCGCACCGGGGCTGGTGGATACCGTCACGTTTAACCTGATCGAACTGGCTCTGCAAAACCTGGTTTCGCTGCCCTTGGGCAACAAGACGGTCAGCTATGAAAATGGCACTGCCACCCCGGGCTGGATGACCGTCACCTACCTGGAAGGCCTGATTACGCAGGTCAATGTCGGCCAGCAGTACCCGGCACTGATCAAGCAAACCTTGCTCGACGACCCGACGGAGTCCAAACGTCGCCAAGCCCTGTTTGGCGATCAGCTACGCATCCAACTGCCGTTGCTGGCGTTGCAATACAAGATCCGAAACCAGTTCGGCGTGGACGAGCTGGGTTACCGCTATGTCTGCGCGGTGATGACCAGCGCCGCCGACCTGCGCCGCGTCGACGGCCAGCCCATCGTAATGCGCCCCTTGGCGTTCATCCCGACCCTGCGCTTGAGCCGACGGGCCGATAAGGTCGCCAACATGTTTGTGATCGGCCCGCAGAACGCCCAGGACGGGCCCTGCCTGCTCTACCGGCCGATGTCCGACCAGCCGTTGATCCAATTTGCCTCGCGCACCAACTTGCTCTACGCCATCAAACAAAATACCCCCCTGCGCCAGGCCGTACTGGCCTGGCTGCCCGACACCACGCGTTTGGGCTACGCCCAATTTGTATTTCCAGGCACTCTGACCGCGCCTTGGGTGGTGTCCAAACTGCTGATAGAACCGCTCGTCGCATTGGTGTTGAGCGGCCCCATTGCCTTGAGCGACGAGGTCCTGGGCGATAACACCTTGGCCGAGCTGTTCAATGCCAATGCCAACGCACTGGTGACCATGGCCGATCGGCAATCGGTATCCAATGCCGAAGGCCGCTGGGAAAGCATCAAGAACACGGGCTGGCTGATATTCAACGCGGCGCTGCCATTTCTCGGCAAAACCGTCGGCACCGCGGCGTGGATCGGGCAAATCATGCAAGACCTGGAACAGGTGGTCACCGCCCGGGAAGAGGGTGATGACCAACGCCAATCGACAGCCGTGACCGACATCCTGCTCAACCTGGGGATGGCGCTGGCGCTGCACCTCGCCAGTCGACGCCCCTCAGCAGTCAAACGCCAAGCCCCGCAAGAGCGGGCCCTTGAAGAGCCCACACCCAATACCCTGCCGTCAGCGCCCCAAAAGACGACCCTTGAAACCGCTCAATTGCCCGTCGGCCACGAGTCGTCGCTGCACACCCAAGGCGCGCTGATCCGCACCCCCTCAAGCCTTGCTCAAACCCTGGACGGCTTCAGCCTGGCCAAACCCAAAGAGCTCGGCGCGCAACATAACGATCCAGGTCCGTACCAGCACCTGTACCCGCTGGACGAGCATTGGTATGCCCCCGTAGGGCAACGCTGGTTTCAGGTCGTGGTGGATGACAACGACTGCGTGATCATTGTCGACCACCGCCAGCCAACGCGCCTGGGGCCGGTGCTGGTCAATAACCGCCTGGGCCAATGGTTTGTCGATACGCGCCTGCGCCTGCGCGGGGCGGGCTTGCGCAGCCGGCTGAAGAAAAATCGCCGGCTGCGTCCGCCCAAAATCTCAGAATTGCGCCAGCAACTGGAAGACTTCGACGATCAGAGCCTTCAAAAGACCATTAACCTGCAAAAGGCACTGGCCGACAGTAAGGCTGTACCGGGCACCTCGGCGCAGGCCGCACAGGATGAATTTATCAACAAGGTCTACCAGCGCAGCGAAGAATATGAAGTTACTATTTCCCGCCTCAAATCGCTGAACATCCTGGACACCGTCGCCAACTATCCGGTGAAAATGACCCGCTATCTCGGGCAGCAACTCTTGCTGATGCGCTCTGCCATGGACGTATGCAATGGCGAATATCAAGCACTACGGGACAGGCTCGGCCCGCAGCTGCAAAACGACGCTGCCTTCATCGACGATCACCGGCGGCTGTACGACCTCGCCGGCCAGCTGTTGCAGCAACTGGAACAACTGGACGCTCACATGGAGGCGTTGCGAGGACTGGGCGCGGACGCGCTGAAAGTGGCTGAAGAAACCCGCCGGCAACTGCCCGGCGATAAGCCCGTCGACCTCAAAAGCACGCGAATCTCGCTGACGCGCTACCTGGCCGTGCAGAACACTCCCGAGGCCGCCCAGAGCGGCGCGCGCGAGGTGGTCAATCGCATTGTCGACGAAGCCAGCCTGGCGATTATCAGCGTGCGCGCCATGCAGGCGTTACCCGAGACGACCCCGCTCCACGAGCGGATTGGCGCACTGGACAGCCTGGTCGACCAATTTGCCGTGATCCATCAAGACTGCCTGGACCTGCCAGGCGAGTTTGCGGGTTCTATCAACAGCGAGGTCCTGGAAACCACGCGCCGCCAAATTGATGAGTTTGCCCAGCAAGCCGCTCGGCAACTGGTCATTACCTTGCGCGAGAGAAGGGCTCAAGAGAGCAAGTCCAAAACGACCGACGCTCCCCCGGCCCCCCAACGCAAAATCATCAAGACGCGCTCCCGGCAAGTGGTGATCGGCGAGCCGCGCACCGATGACCCAAGCCTGGTGGAGGTAAAGGCGCCCCTGACCGGCAAAGTCGTCGCCACCTTCCATGAGAAAACCCCAGGGGTGTGGGTGCAGCGCGTATCTGAACACAGCCCGGCACCCGCGCCACCGGCCATGGGGCTGAAGGCCAGCCTCAAAAAAGCCCAGGCGTTACTCGACGACGCCGACCATTTTATCGAGCGTACATGGGGCTTGTCGGGGGAAACCCGACGGTTGCCCGTGGAGATCGAGGAGAAAGTGTGGCGCCAGGCAGAAACGCTGGAGGCAGCGGCCAATGCCGTGGAACACGCCGCCAATGCCACCAACGAGACCGATGACAGAGCCTCCCGAACCGTGCGCCAGCAACTGGAAGAGGCGGTCAAGAAGCTCTACCGCGCCGGCCGGGAGATCAAGCTCGACATGCTCAAGAAACGGCCCCCCACAGCGGCCCATGTAGAGCTGCTGTACATCGATAAGCAGATCACCATCCAAACCCTGGCGACTCGCCGCAGGCTCAAGGGCCCCAGGAAGGATTACCTTCAGGAGTACGAGATTCGCGACAAAAAAACCGACCAGGTGCTGTGGTACGCGCACTTTCACTACAGCGAACCGGGCGCAGCCAATGAACATTACACCGCCGCTCATTTGAAGACCCTTGAGCAACGGCGCCTGGGAGGCGCATTCGAGCAGCTGGGCGACTCGGAACAACAGCGCATTGGCGTGTATCGCAGTGAAATTGGCCCTCACCTGGCCCGGTTGCTGTTTCTCAACCCACTGGCGCCAGCCCTTGACGCCACGCCTGGGCCAAGCACTTCAACGCCTGGCTGATCCGCGCCTCGGGCACCGCCGCAAACCCCAGCACCAGCCCCGCACGCTGGTCCTCTGGCGTGCAGGAGCCCGGCAACCAATAGCTGCTCAAACCATTGACCTCCACCCCCACCGAGGCCGCCTGTTCCACCAGTGCCTGCTCCCGGGCCAGGCTGTCGACCCGCACCGTCAAATGCAGCCCCGCCGCCACGGTCGGCAACGGGCCGACACCCTCAATGCCCTCGGGCCACTCGGCCAACACCGCATTGAGCCGGCTCAAGGCCGCGCGGCGCATACGCCTGACATGCCGCTGGAAGTGCCCGGCGGCCATGAACTCGGCCATCACAGCCTGGGTGCTGACCTCGGAGTGACGCATGTCGACCGCGCGACGCCGGGCAAAAGCCTGCACCATGGCCGGCGGCAACACCAGGTAGCCCAGGCGCAGCGCCGGGAAGGCCACCTTGCCGAAGGTGCCGACATACAGCACCCGGCCGCTGCGATCCAGCGCTGCCAGCGGCGCCAGCGGTGCACCGCTGTAGCGGTACTCGCCGTCGTAGTCGTCCTCTACGATCCAGCCGCCGGTGCGCTCGGCCCACGCCAGCAGCTCCAGGCGCCGGGCCAGGCTCATTACCACCCCGGTAGGGTATTGATGGGACGGCGTGACGTAGGCAAGTCGACAACCGGCGAGCGCATTCAGCGCGGTGCAATCGATGCCTTCGCTGTCGACGGCCACACCCTGTAAGTGGCCCCCGGCGACGGCGAAGGCATGGCCTGCCGCGCGGTACCCGGGGTTCTCGATGGCCACGCCATCACCGGGCTCCACCAGCAGCTGTGCACAAAGGCTGATTGCCTGTTGCGCGCCACTGGTGATCACTATTTGCTCAGGCGTGCACTGCACACCTCGGGAACTGCGCAGATAAGCGGCAACCAGGCCGCGCAAACGCGCATCCCCGGCCGGGTCGCCATAACACAGTTGTTGCAAGTCTGGCTTGCGCCAGAAAGCCGCATTCAGCTTGGCCCAGACGTCAAACGGGAACAGATCGAACGCCGGTACACCCACGCGAAAAGCTCGCGGCGGGCCCGTTGGCGGAAGTTGCAAATGATTGTTTTCCACCAGTCCCAAGGCAGCGCTGTGGATAACTCCAGGCGCGGGACTGACCGGCAGATCCAGCCAGTCTGTGGATAAACCTGGGGATAAGCCTGTGGATAAGCCTGTGGACAGTTTTGTGGATAGTTTTTTTGCGACCTCCGGGGTAGTCGGTAACTGCGCCACGTAGGTGCCGTCGCCAATCCGGCCCTCGATAAACCCCTCGGCGTACAGCTGATCGTAGGCACGCACCACGCTGTTACGGGAGATCGCCAGCGCGGCGGCCAGGTCGCGACTGGCGGGTAACCGAGTCCCGCTGACCAGCCGCCCATCCAGCACGCGCTGGCGCAGGGCCTGGTAAAGCTGGCGCGTCAGGCCCTGACGGCGATCCAACTCGATGCCGGCAGGGTTGAATGACAGCGGTGGCTCTATCGGGGGCATCGCACACACTCCGGCAAATTGGACCTATGAAATGGACCAAAGATGGCTCTTACAACGAACCAATAGCCTGCCTAGGATGCAGGCATTCGCCAAGGAAAATCTTCATGTACACACCACGCGCCTTTGCCCTCGACGACTTGCCCGAAATTCACCAACTGATCCAGCACACACGCCTGGCGCAACTGGTGACCTTTGGCGAGCAAGGGCTGCAAGCCAGCCACTTGCCGCTGCTGCTCAACCCTGATGAAGGGCCCAATGGCACCCTTTACGGGCACATGGCCAAGGCCAACCGCCAATGGCAGGACCTGCACAATGGCAGCGAGGCTCTGGTGATATTTGCCGGCGCCGAAGCGTACATCAGCCCAGCGTTTTACCCGGCCAAGGCCGAGCACGGCAAAGTGGTACCCACCTGGAATTACCTGGCGGTGCATGCCTACGGCAGTGGCGAAGTGTTCACCGACGCCCAGCCCCTGCTCAAGCTAGTCAGCGCCCTCACCGACCGCCATGAAGGCCGCCGCGCCCAGCCGTGGAAAGTCAGCGATGCGCCGGCCGACTACATCGACGGCATGCTCAAGGCCATCGTTGGCTTTGCCCTGCCGATCCAGCGCCTGGAAGGCAAACGCAAACTCAGCCAGAACCGCAGCCAGGCCGACATCGCCGGTGTGCGTGACGGCCTGGCTGCCAGCGCCGACGTGCGCGACCAGACCCTCGCCCGCTTTATTCCCAAGGAGCCAACATGAGCCAGATCGAAATCCGCCAGGTGAGCGCCGCCGACCACGCCGCCTGGCTGCCCCTGTGGCACGCCTACCTGCGCTTCTACAACACCGAACTGCCCGACGCCGTCAGCCAGAACACCTGGCAACGCTTGATCGATGCCAATGAACCGACCCACTCGGCCCTGGCCTGGCAAGACGGCAAGGCCGTGGGCATGGTCAACTTCATCTACCACCGCTCTAACTGGAGCATCGAAAACTCCTGCTACCTGCAGGATTTGCTGGTAGACCCGGCCCAGCGTGGTACGGGCATAGGCCGTAAACTGATTGAATTTGTCTACGCCACCGCCAAGGCCGATGGTTGCTGCAAGGTCCACTGGCTGACCCACGAGACCAACGCCACTGCCATCCAGCTGTATGAACGCATTGCCGAGCGCCCCGGCTTTATCCAGTTTCGCAAAGGTCTTTAAGGAGAGCTTCATGTCGACATCATTGGCCGATTGGAAAGGTGTCCCGGCGCCCACCGTCACCGTTATCGAAGGGCGTTTTATCCGCCTGGAAAAACTCGACCCGGCGCGCCACGGCGATGGCCTGTTCAAAGCCCTGCAAGGCCCCGGTGCCGATCCGAAGCTGTGGGATTATTTGCCTTATGGCCCATTCCCCGAACGCGCCGCCTTCGATGCCTGGCTGAACAACCACGCGACCCACAGCGACCCGTACTTCTTCAGCGTGATCGACCGCGCCAGCGGCGACGTGCAAGGCATCCTCAGCCTGATGTCCATCGTCCCGGAACAGGGGCGCATCGAAATCGGCCACGTGACCTTCGGCGCGCCGATGCAACGTTCGCCGAAAAGCACCGAGGCAGTGTACCTGCTGGCCAGGCACTCGTTTGAGCTGGGTAATCGTCGGCTGGAATGGAAGTGCAACAACGCCAACGCCCGCTCCAAAAATGCCGCCGAGCGGTTGGGGTTCAGTTTTGAAGGGGTGTTTCGCCAGCACACGGTGGTCAAGGGCCGGAACCGGGATACGGCGTGGTATTCGATCCTGGATGGAGAATGGCCAGCGATTGGGGCGGGGTTTGAAGCATGGCTTTCGGATGCAAACCAGACCGGTTCGGGACAGTTGAAGACGCTGGTGGAATGCCGTACCTGAGCCACCCACACTGCCGAACCCTGTGGGCCGGGCTTGCAAGGTTGCTGAATATCTCTGTGGTGAGCGGGCCTGCCCCGCGCGGGGCAAGCCCGCTCACCACAGAAAGCCCGCTCTACATTGGATCACCAACGACGCACCGCCTCAGTCACATCCCCGCCATCATTCTGTAAAAAACCTCCGCTATACAGGTCGACTCTTTTCCAAAAACAAGGTCGCCCGCCATGCCCCCTTCGCCCCAGCGCCTTGCGCTCACTCTCGGCCTGCTGGTCAGCAGCGGTTTTGCCGACGCGGCGCCTGCTCCGACCAAGACGCTGCAGATCGACACGCCCACCACCACCGGGCAAACCCTGGGTGGCAGTGACTCGTTGACGATTTCGGCACCGGGCAGCATCACCACCAGCAAAGTGGCCGTGACCCTGAAGGACAGCACCAGCGGCAAGGGTGTGCTGATCGATAACTCCGGCAGCATCACTTCCACCGGCGGGCGTGCCATCGACAGCGGCGGCGACCTCACCGGCGCGCGCAATTACAGCCTCTACAACCGCGCCGGCGGGGTGATCCAGGGTGCCAACGACGCGCTGCGCATCGACAGCAATTTCGCCAGCGGCAGCCTGTTGATCGACAACAGCGGCACCATTCGCTCCGCCACCGGCCAGGGCCTGGACCTGGATGCGATCCGCAGCCCCAACGTCACAACCACCATCATCAACCGCCTCGGCGGGTTGATTCACGGTGATGCCAGCGACGGCATGAAGACCGGCGCCAATGCCACCATCACCAACTACGGCGAGATTTCTACCGGCGACACTTTCTCCCGGGACGACAAGTTCGACGGCGTCGACATCGACTCCGCCACCGGCGTGACGGTGACCAATTACGGCCTGATTTCCGGCGGGCGCCACGGCATCACCACCGACCTGGGCGCCACGCTGACCAACTACGGCACGGTGATCGGCCGCAACGGCTCGGGCTTTGGCTCCGACGGCGACGGCACGGTGATCAACCACGGCACCATCACGGGTGCTTTCTCTGGGCTGCAGCCGGATGGTGACGGTGACGGTGTGGATATCGACAAGATCGCGCACATCGAGAACTACGGCGTCATCCAGGGCATAGGCGCCGGTGGCGTCGACAAGAATGGCTTTGCCAACGGCAGCGAAGGCATCGCCCTCGGCGGTGGCTACGTGTTCAACGGTGTGGGCGCGCTGGTCAGCGGCGCGAACAACGCAATCCTGGTGGACGATGGCAGCGATGGCCCGGGACTGGCAGCCACAACCCTGATCAACCACGGCACCATCCAGGGCCTGGACGGCTTTGGTGTGAAGTTCGTCGGTGAGTTTGCCGACACGGTGGTCAACGCAGGCTTGATCAGCGGCAGCAACGGCCTGGCCCTGGATCTGGGCGGCGGCAATGACAACCTGACCCTGCTCGGCGGCAGCCGCTTTGTCGGCGTGGTAGATGGCGGCAGCGGCTACGACCGCCTGACCATGGACGACGCCGCCGGCGGCAGTTTTGGCAATAGCCGCAACTTCGAATGGCTGGACGTGAAACAAGGCACCTGGACCCTCACCGGCAGCGGCGATTTCAGCGATGGCGGCGAGATTTTCAGCGGCGCCAAACTGATCAACCAGGGCGGGATCGCCGGCAACCTGACCGTCGATGAAGGCGGTATTTACGCCGGTGGCGGCAGCGTCGGCAGCCTGTTGGTCAAAGGCACCTTGCAGACCAACACCACACTCGGCACCGCCACCATCACCCGCGACCTGACCATGACCAGCGGCTCGACCCTGGCCTATGGCGTCAACGCCGACGGCAGCAGCGCACCGGTCCAGGTCGGGGGCACCGCCTACCTGAATGGCGCGACCCTGGCGGTCAACCCCGGCACCGGCACCTACCCGTGGCAGAGCCACTACACGGTGCTGCAAGCCGGCAGTATCAATGGCACGTTCGGCAAGGTCACCAGCGACTATGCCTTCCTCACCCCCACGCTGGACTACAGCCCTACCCAGGTTGGCCTGACCTACACCCGCAACGACGTGGCCTTCAATCAGTTCGCCAATACCGGCAACGGCGCCAGCGCCGCCAACGCCCTGGCGAGCCTGGGCAACAACAACCCGCTGTATAACGCCTTGCTCAACACCAGCAACAGCAGCGCCGGTGCTGCCATCGAGCAACTGGCGGGCAGCAGCACCGCCAACCTGACCAGCGCGACCCTCGGCGCCAGTGCGCAGGTCGGCAACAGCATGCTCAACGCCATGCACCAACTGGGCGGCGGCGCAGGCTTGCTGGTGGGCCTTGAGCAACAAGACACGCCCGTATTGGCCGCCACCGGCGTGCCCGCCAGCGCCCGCAACCTTAACGACCCGAATGCCCGGGGCCGCCTGTGGCTGCAAGGCATCGGCAGCTACGGCAAGCTCGACGGCGACCACGCCAGCAACGGCCTGACCCAGCGTACCAAGGGCAGTGTGCTGGGGGCCGATTGGGCACTCGGCTCGGACTGGCGCGTGGGCGTGCTGGGCGGTTATTCGAAGACCGACCTGGACACCACCGGCGTCGACGGCAGCATCGACAGTTGGCACGCCGGCGTCTACGCCATGCGTCAGAGCGGGCCGCTGGCCTTGCGCCTGGGCGCTGCCTACAGCGGGCACCAGGGCGAGAGCAAACGCACGGTGGCCTTCGACGGTTTCAGCGATCGTCCCAAAGGTGACTACGACGCCAACAGCCAACAAGCTTTCGCCGAACTGGGTTATGCGATGGGCAGCGGGCGCCTGAGCGCCGAGCCGTTTGCCAACCTGGGCTACCAGCGCTACCAGCGTGACAGCTACAACGAAAAAGGCGGCGCCGCGGCCCTGCATGTCGACGGGCAAACCCAGGACAATTTCAGCAGCACCTTCGGCCTGCGCCTGGCCCACCTTAGCCAGCTGGACAACGGCATCAGCCTCACGCCTCGGGTCAGCGCGGGCTGGAAACACACCTACGGCGATGTCGACAGCAGCACCCGCCAGGCCTTCCTGATGGGCGGCACCGCGTTCAACGTGGAAGGCAGCGCGCTGGACCGCGACAGCCTGTTGCTCGAAGCCGGGCTGGATGTAGGCCTCTCGGCCCGCCAAACCCTGGGTGTTGGCTACAGCGGCGAAATCGGCAGCAACAGCCGCAATCATGGCTTGATCGGGCAGTGGCAGATGAGCTTTTAATCGCTGCCCGCTAGAGACATCTCCGGCAAACGAGGGGTGGTTAGCCTGACATTTATCTGCCCTTTACCTCGCTAAATTCCCCAACCTCATACATCAAGAGGTTGGGTTTACATGCCACTCATACAAAAACAACTCGCACTCGCCGTCATCTTCGCGCTGGGGTTCAGCAGCGCTCAATTCGCCCACGCGCGCGAGGATATCGATCCAGACAGCGAGTGGATCGAGATACCGGTTGATGGAAAAAAAACTCAACACCGCCCCGTGCAGCCCGTGCCCGCCGGCGACTTCCACTTCGCCGATCATGCAACCACGCGCAACGGCCAGCGTGTCGCCCAGGTGCTGGACCATGGCGTGGCCACCCTGCTGAAATCGGGAGAGCTCAACGAGTGGCAAGAATACGAACTGGAAAACCTCAGCCGCAGGTTGGCCAACCTTAAGCCCGGGCGATTGGGGGAAGTGCTGGAGCAACTGGCAGGCAGCCAGAATGCCAACCTTGCCAGCGCGACGCAAAACAGCATGACACCGCTCAATACCAGCCTGCTTTCAGCCATGCGCCAATTGAGTGACGAGCGCAACGCCGGCAATGACCAAGGCCATGGCCGCCTCTGGCTTCATGCCCTGGGCAGCGCCGGCAAGCTTGAAGGGCAACACGCCAGCGCCGGCTTGCAGCAGCGCACCCGGGGCCTGGTACTGGGCGGCGACTGGGCGCTGGACGACAGCTGGCGAGTGGGTGTGATGGGCGCCAAGTCTGCCAGCGAGCTGAGGGCCGCCCGCTTCAAGGGCGAACTCGACAGCTGGCACCTGGGCGGTTACGCCGTGCGCCAGGACGGGCCGCTGGCCCTGCGCCTGGGTGTGATCTACAGCCGTCATGCCGGTGAAACCAAACGCACGGTGGACGTTGATTTCGCCGGTTACCGCGAGCAGTCCCAAGGCAAATACACCGCCCACAGCCAGAACGCCTTCACCGAGCTGGGCTACCAACTGGACAAGGGCGGCTTTAGCGTTGAACCCTTTGCCGGGCTCGGCTATCAGCGTTACCACCGCGACCGTTACACGGAAAAAGGTCGTTTCACTGCGCTCAATGTCGGTGCCCAGACCCAGGGAAACTTCAGCAGTACCTTCGGCTTACGCGTGGCCAGCGCCTTTGAGCTGGACAACTGGATGACCCTCAAACCGCACCTGAGCACAGGCTGGAAGCATCTTTACGGCGACGTGAGCAGCACAGTGCGCCAGTCCCTGGCCTGGGTAAAACGGCCAGGCTTCAACAGTGACTTCACCCTACAAGGCACCTCCCTGGGCCGCGACAGCCTGGCCGTGCAGGCCGGCGTCGACCTGGCGCTTTCGGCGCAACACACCGTGGGCCTGGCCTATTCCGCAGAGGCTGGCAGCCATAGCCGCAACCAGGGCGTGAAAGGCCAATGGACCCTGGCTTTTTGATTATTGCAGGCGAAAAAAAAGGGGGCACATGCCCCCCCGAGGTTTAAGCGGTAGTCTTGAAGGCTGTTGATCAGCCTTCGATTTCAATCAGGATTTCGCCCGGGTTGACCCGGTCGCCCTTGGCCACGTGAACGGCGGTGACCTTGCCAGCGATAGACGCCTGTACTTCGGTCTCCATCTTCATCGCTTCAGTGATCAATACGGCCTGGCCGGCTTTCACCATGTCGCCTTCCTTGACCAGCACGTCGACGATATTGCCCGGCATCGCCGTGCTGACATGGCCCGGCTCGGTAGCGTGCTTGCGCTTGCTGCCGCCACTGCTGACAAACTCGTTGAGCGGTTCGAACACCACTTCTTCGGGCATGCCGTCGATCGACAGGTAGAAGTGGCGTTTGCCTTCGGCCTTGACGCCAACCCCGGTGATATCCACGCGGTAGCTTTCGCCGTGCACGTCGATCACGAACTCGGTCGGCACGCCTTCGCCGCCGGCACGGGTTACACCGCCGGCTTCTGGAATCGGCAACAGCACTTCCGGGCTCAAGGTGCCGGCGTCACGCTCTTCAAGGAACTTGCGGCCGATGTCCGGGAACATCGCGTAGGTCAGCACGTCTTCTTCAGACTTGGCCAAGGCACCGATTTCACCGCGCAGCTTGGTCATTTCCGGCTTCAGCAGGTCGGCCGGGCGAACGTCGATCACCTCTTCGCTGCCGATGGCCTGGCGCCGCAGTTTTTCGTTCACGGTGCCCGGCGCTTTGCCGTAGCCGCCTTGCAGGTACAGCTTCACCTCGTTGGTGATGGTCTTGTAGCGCTCGCCGGCCAGCACGTTGAAGAACGCCTGGGTGCCGACGATCTGCGAAGTCGGGGTGACCAGCGGCGGGAAGCCAAGGTCTTCACGCACCCGCGGGATTTCGGCCAGCACTTCGCTCATGCGGTTCAGCGCGCCCTGCTCTTTCAACTGGTTGGCCAGGTTGGAGATCATCCCGCCCGGTACCTGGTTGACTTGCACACGGGTGTCGACCGCGGTGAACTCGCTTTCGAACTGGTGGTACTTCTTGCGCACGGCGTAGAAGTACAAACCGATTTCCTGCAGCAGCTCGAGGCTCAGGCCGGTGTCGAATTCGCTGCCTTTAAGGGCCGCGACCATCGACTCGGTGCCCGGGTGGCTGGTGCCCCAGGCGAAGCTGGAGATGGCGGTGTCGATATGGTCGGCGCCGTTTTCGATGGCCTTGAGTTGGCACATTGCAGCCAGGCCGGCCGTGTCGTGGGAATGGATGAAGATCGGCAGGTTCTGCTCGGCCTTCAGCGCCTTGACCAGTTCTCCAGTGGCATATGGAGTCAGCAGGCCGGCCATGTCCTTGATCGCGATCGAGTCGCAACCCATGGATTCCAACTGCTTGGCCTGGGCCACAAAGGCCTCGACGGTGTGCACCGGGCTGGTGGTGTAGGCGATAGTGCCCTGGGCATGTTTGCCGGCCGCTTTCACCGCTTCGATGGCCACCCGCAGGTTACGCACGTCGTTCATCGCATCAAAGATACGGAACACGTCGATACCGTTGACGGCGGCCTTGGCGACGAAGGCTTTGACCACGTCGTCGCTGTAGTGGCGGTAGCCCAGCAGGTTCTGGCCGCGCAGGAGCATTTGCAGGCGTGTGTTGGGCAATGCCGCACGCAGTTGGCGCAAGCGCTCCCACGGGTCTTCTTTCAGGAAGCGTACGCAGGCGTCAAACGTCGCGCCGCCCCAGACTTCCAGGGACCAGTAGCCGACTTTGTCGAGCTTGTCGCAGATCGGCAGCATGTCGTCGGTGCGCATGCGGGTCGCCAGCAACGATTGGTGGGCGTCGCGCAGGATGGTGTCGGTAACGAAGATCTTCTTGCTCATTCTTATATTCCTCACAGGCCTGCGTGGGCGGCGATGGCGGCGGCGATGGCCAGGGCCAGCTCTTCGGGTTTGCGCTTGATCGAGTAGTTGGTCAGCTCAGGATGGCTTTCCACGAAACTGGTGTTGAACTGGCCGCTGCGAAACTCCGGGTTACGCAGAATTTCCTGGTAATAGGCGGCGGTGGTCTTCACGCCTTGCAGGCGCATGTCGTCCAGGGCGCGCAGGCCGCGGTCCATGGCTTCTTCCCAGGTCAACGCCCACACCACCAGCTTCAGGCACATCGAGTCGTAGAACGGCGGGATGGTGTAGCCGGTGTAGATCGCCGTGTCGGTACGCACGCCGGGACCGCCGGGTGCGTAGTAACGGGTGATCTTGCCAAAGCTTGGGAGGAAGTTGTTCTTCGGGTCTTCGGCGTTGATGCGGAACTGCAACGCAAAACCACGGTGCTGGATGTCTTCCTGCTTGACCGACAATGGCAGGCCCGACGCGATGCGGATCTGCTCACGCACGATGTCGATGCCGGTGATTTCTTCGGTGATGGTGTGTTCCACCTGCACCCGGGTGTTCATCTCCATGAAGTACACCTCGCCCTCGGCGAGCAGGAACTCCACGGTGCCGGCGTTCTCGTAGCCCACGGCCTTGGCTGCGCGCACCGACAGGTCGCCAATATAGGCGCGCTGTTCAGGGGTCAACTGGGGGCTTGGGGCGATTTCGATCAGCTTCTGGTTACGACGCTGGATCGAGCAATCGCGCTCGAACAAATGCACCACGTTGCCAAAGCTGTCACCGAGGATCTGCGCCTCGATGTGCTTGGGATTGACGATGCATTTTTCCAGGAACACTTCCGCCGAACCGAAGGCCTTGGTGGCCTCGGAGATAACACGGGGGAAGGCTTGTTCGAGTTCTTCACGGCTGTTGCAGCGACGAATGCCGCGACCGCCGCCACCGGAGGTGGCCTTGAGCATCACCGGGTAACCAATGCGTTCGCCTTCGGTCAGGGCTTCGGCGATGTCGGCAACGTTGCCTTCGGTGCCGGGGGTAACCGGCACGCCGGCCTTGATCATGCTGCGGCGGGCTTCGGTCTTGTCGCCCATGCGGCGAATCACTTCTGCCGACGGGCCGATGAATTTGATTCCACGTTCGGCGCAAATGTCCGCCAGTTCGGCGTTTTCCGAGAGGAAGCCGTAGCCGGGGTGCAGCGCATCGCAACCGGTCTCCACCGCCAGGTTCACCAGCTTGCGCGGGTTCAGGTAACCGGCCAATGGCTCGGCACCGATGCTGTGGGCTTCATCTGCGCGCTTTACATGCAGCGCATGGCGATCGGCATCGGAATAGACCGCGACCGAACGAATGCCCATCTCGGCGCAGGCACGCACGATACGTACGGCAATCTCACCACGGTTGGCGATCAGGATCTTTTTTATCACTTGGAAATTCCCTTGAGCCGATTGCTACCTACTTCGACCCTGAACCGGGTCGGCGCGTGACTAAATGTTTCAAGCCAGTCGCGAGACACACACTATGCCCCTGCAGGGATTAACAAAAATCAATAATAATTGGGTTGTGTATAAGTAAAGACTTATAGTCCTCGCAACGGTGGTCGGCGGGAGTCTTCGAATAATGCGTAAGTCATTGATGCGTATGACATTGCGTCAGCTGCAGATTTTCAATGAAGTCTGTGATTTGCGTTCCTACAGCCGTGCAGCTGAGGAAATGTCTCTCACGCAGCCGGCTGTTAGCCTACAAATCAAGCAGCTCGAAGAGCTGCTGGGCCAGCCGCTGTTCGATTACGTCGGCAAAAAGCTCTATATGACTGAAGCGGCCGAAGCGCTTCAACGGGCCAGCCGGGACATCTTCGGGCGCCTGGAAAACCTCGACATGCAGCTCTCCGACATGCAGGGCTCGCTGCAAGGCCAGCTGAAACTGGCGGTGGAATCCAGCGCCAAGTACTTCGTGCCCCACCTGTTTGCCGCCTTCAAGCGCCAGCACCCGGAGGTCAACCTGCACCTGACGGTGGTCAACCGTGCCCAGGTGATTCGCCGGCTTTCGGACAACCGCGACGACCTGGTGATCATGTCCATGGTGCCCCAGGACATGGGCCTGGAATTCCTGCCATTCCTGAACAACCCGATTGTCGCGGTAGCGCCCCACGATCATCCGTTGAGCCATCAGGGCCCGTTGCGCTTGCAGGACCTGGAGCCCTATACGCTGCTGTTGCGCGAGCCGGGTTCCGGAACGCGAATGGCCTGCGAGGAGTACTTCAAGGAGAAACGCGTGCACTTCACCCAGACGGTGGAAGTGTCTTCTGCCGAGGCGCAGCGCGAGTGCGTAACCGCCGGGCTGGGCGTGGCGTTGCTGACGCGCCACGCGGTCAACCTGGAACTGGCCACCGGCGGGCTCAAGGAACTGCCGGTGGAAGAACTGCCGCTGTACCGCAGCTGGTGCCTGGTGCAGGCCAAGGCCAAGCGCCTGTCACCGGTGGCCCATGCATTCCTGGGCTTTATCCGCAGCGAGCGGCTACAGATCAGCGCGCTGGCTGAACGCTTCGCTGGGCAGCCGCGGGTGCCTGCCAGTGGAGCTCCGGGTAGTCACTGATGCTCTGTTGCAATTGACGCTGGTCGCAACGGTCTTCAATTGCACGACGGAAGGCCATGCGGCGCTGGTCTTCCTGTTGGCGACGGGTCTTGACGGTGCTGTTGCTTTCTTCGTATTGCCGAGCCATTTCGAGTCTCCCAATGCGAGTACGGGGAGTTCAGGATGGGCTCGGGCAATGACGGTTTAGCGGCACGGGGATGACAGGACGATGAATCTTGCGGGGCTCAAACACGATCAACTGTGGGAGCTGGCTTGCCTGCGATAACAGTGCATCAGCCAATGAAGATGGCAACTGACAGATCGCTATCGCAGGCAAGCCAGCTCCCACATTTTGACCGAGTATGCCCGTGAGTCAGTCGTCGAGGGCCTTGACCGACTTGGGCGACAACCGAAGGCTGCGCAAGCTGCGCTTGACGCTCTTGAGGTGGTTGACCAGGCTCGGGCCGCGCGCCATGGCCACGCCCATGGCCAGCACGTCGATCACCACCAGGTGGGCGATACGCGAGGTCAGCGGGGTGTAGATCTCGGTGTCTTCGTGCACATCGATCGCCAGGTTGACGGTCGACAGCTCCGCCAATGGCGTTTGGCTGGGGCACAGGGTAATCAGGGTTGCGCCGCTTTCACGCACCAGGTTGGCGGTGATCAGCAGGTCCTTGGAGCGGCCGGACTGGGAAATGCAGATGGCTACGTCGCTGGGCTTCAACGTCACCGCCGACATCGCCTGCATGTGCGGGTCGCTATAGGCCGCCGCGGTCAGCAGCAAACGGAAGAACTTGTGCTGGGCGTCCGCCGCCACCGCGCCCGACGCACCGAAACCGTAGAACTCCACGCGCTGGGCCTGGGACATGGCGGTCACGGCTTTTTGCAGCTCCACCGGGTCAAGCTTTTCCCGCACTTCCATCAGGGTGTGCAGGGTGGTGTCGAAAATTTTCAGGCTGTAGTCGGCGACGGAATCGTCTTCGTGAATCGCAAACTGGCCAAAGCTCGCACCCGCTGCCAGGCTCTGGGCCAGCTTGAGCTTCAAGTCCTGGAACCCGGAGCAACCAATGGCGCGGCAGAAACGCACGATGGTCGGCTCGCTGATGCCCACGCTGTGGGCCAGGTCGGCCATGGAACTGTGCATCACAGCCGCAGGGTCAAGCAGCACGTGATCGGCAACCTTGAGTTCCGATTTGCGTAACAGGTGGCGCGACTGGGCGATATGTTGCAACAGGTTCAAAGGGCTGGACTCTTGTTATTGGCAGACGCCAGGGATGTAGCAAGCTTGTAGTTATACTACAAGAATTACCGATTTGCCCGTTCGATGCATCACTTAATCACGCTGCTGCCCGCTGAATCAGCGGGCAGGCTCGATGTAGCCCCGCGAGCGGCTTGGGCTCAACTACGGAATATCTGCATTTTTTCGTAACAAATCCGCCAGGCCATCCGCTTCCATCGGCCGACTGATCAAATAGCCCTGCACCTCGTCGCAGTGTTCGGCCCGCAGGAAATCCAGCTGCTGCTGATCTTCCACGCCCTCGGCCACCACCTTGAGCGACAGCCCGTGGGCCATGGCGATGATTGCGCGGGTGATCGAGGCATCTTCGCGGCCCTGGCCGAGGCCGCGGATAAAGGTCTGGTCGATCTTCACGTAATCCACAGGGATGCGCTTGAGGTAGCTGAGGGACGAGTAGCCGGTGCCGAAATCATCGATGGCCAGCTTCACCCCCAGGTCGCGCAGTTGCTGGAAGGTCAAAATGATGTGCTCGACACTGTCCAGCAGTTGGCTTTCGGTCAGCTCCAGTTCCAGGTACTGCGGGTCCAGACCGGTTTCTTCCAGCACCTGGCGCACCAGGCTCACCAACTTGCCCTGGCGCAACTGGTGCACCGACAGGTTGACCGACACACGAATCGGCTCCAGCCCCTGGCGCTGCCATTCACAGGCTTGCCAGCAGGCCTGGCGCAACACGAACTCACCCAGCGGCACGATCAAGCCGGTTTCTTCGGCCAGCCCGATAAAGTCACCGGGCGGCACCATGCCCCACTGCGGATGTTCCCAGCGTATCAACGCCTCAGCGGCATTCAGCTTGCCATTGGCCAGGCACAGCTTGGGTTGGTAGAACACCGTGAGCTGGCGCTCTTCAATCGCCTTGCGCAGGTGGTTCTCCAGCTGCAAACGCTCCAGGGTGCTGGCTTGCAGGCTGTCGGTATAGAACTGGAAGTTGTTGCCGCCCAGATGCTTGGCGTGCTGCATGGCTATGTTCGACTGGCTGACCAGTGCGGATATTTCCCGCGCATTGTCGGGCAGCAAGCTGACGCCCATCGAGGCGCTGACCACCAGCTCGTGCCCCTCCACCGTCACCGGCACCCGCAACTTGGCCAGCAGCCGCGTGGCCACCCGCGCCAGGCTCGACAGGTTGCCGTAGGCGTCGAACAACACGGCAAATTCATCCCCCGACAGGCGCGCAATGGTGTCGGCCTCGGGCAGCGCATTGATCAGGCGGCGGGCCATCTTCTGCAATAACTGGTCGGCCACTTCATGGCCGAGGCTGTCGTTGAGCAACTTGAAACGGTCCAGGTTGATGTGCAGCAGGGCCAGGCTGCGGCCGCCCTGGCGTACCCGCTGATGGGCTTCGCGCAGGCGTTCGCGGAACAGCGAGCGGTTGGCCAGACCGGTCAATTCGTCGTAATGCGTGAGGTAGCGCATGCGCTCCTCGGATTCGCGCCGCGCGGACAAATCAGCGAAGAAGCCCACGATATGGCTTACGTTTCCCCGAATATCGCGCACCACATTCAATTGCAGCCATTGTGGGTACAGTTCACCGTTCTTGCGGGTTTCCACCAGCTCGCCCTGCCAGGTGCCGTGGCTGAGAAGCGCCTGACGGATCACCGGAAAGTGGCGCCGTGCGTCGCGACTGCTGGGCAGCTCGACGACATTACGGCCGATCATGTCGTCAATGTCGAAGCCGGTGACGCGGCTGAACGCCTGGTTGACCGCTACCAGCACGTAGCCCGGGTCCAGGATCACAATGCCTTCGCTGGCCGCCTCGAATACCGTCGATGCCAGTCGTTGCTGCTCCTCCAGCACTTTGCCCGCACTGATATCCCGGCGGGTGCCGAGCATCCGCGTAACACGCCCACTTGGCGAGCGCTCCACGGCGCGGCCACGGTCCTGAATCCACACCCAATGGCCAGCACCATGGCGCACCCGGTATTCCACCAGGTAGTCCTCGCTGCGGCCTTTAAGGTGCTCCACCAGCGCGCGCTTGAGCAGCGGCAAGTCGTCCGGGTGCAACCGCGGCTTCAGATGACTGAGCATCGCCGTGACGTATTCCGGCTCAAGGCCAAACAACTCCTTGAGTTGGGTGTGGTGGACCTCGTCGGTTTGCAGGTTCCAGTCCCACAGGCCCAACTCGCTGGCCTGCAATGCCATCGCCAGGCGCGCTTCGCTTTTGCTCAGGGCCAGGCTGGCGGCATCAAGCTCCTGGCTGCGCTGATCGACGCGGTGTTGCAGGCCGATCTGCGCTTCGCGCAGTTCCCGCTCGACCTGGCGCCGCTGCTCCACTTCGCGCACCAGCTCCTGGTTAAGCTGGGCGCTGCGCTGCTGCACTTGCTGCAAATGCTCGATCAGCGCCTGGTTCTGGAAGCGCCGCAGCAACCCGCGTTGAATCAGGCGATTGACCTGCCACGCCACCAGGCTCAGGGATGCCAGCAAAATCAGGCCCAAAAAGCCCCAACCCTGCTGCTGCGGGTCGCCGCTCCAGAATAAATAGAGGATGGCCGGCACCAGGCAGGGCACGGCAAACGACAGGAACGCCGGCAGGCTGACGGCGTAGGCAACGCTGGCGGACAAGGTCGCCGCACCCAGCAGGCCGAATACCCAGGCCTGTTGCGCAAAACTGTCTACCGGCACCAGGGCAATGGCGGCGCTGGCCAACGTCAGGCCACTGACCGCCGAGCCGAGCATGAACATGCGCCGCCAGATCGGCTGCGCCTGGCGGCTCGGCATCGCCGAGTCAAACGCCGCCACCTGAATCACTCGCAAGGCCACCAGCGCCAGCAGCCACACCAGCCAGATACTGTCCAGCAGGTAACGCGGCGGGCTCCAGAGCAACCAGGCGCAGACCAGTCCGTTCACCAGCATTAACAAGGTAGGCAGCAGGGAGCCCTGGTAAAGCAGGCGCGTGCGCTCGACCGCCATTTCCATGGCGTACTGTTTGCGGATAACCTGCGCCGGCGCCAACGAAGGGCCAGCCAGGTCGATGCTAAGGGTCATAGGCAGTGTTCTTATAATGGTGAGCCCGAAACGTGCACGGAGCATACACAAGCAAGTGCCTGGGCCAAACTGCTCCACGTCATAAAAATATCGCAATAATTGCCCGCAAACCTTGGAGCCAGACAGCTTGAGTGAGACGGGGCGCGGGCTGCAGCGCTTGACCGACCGGTCATCACCGTGAACAGATTTGCGGCTTATCAAATATCCTGGCTGAAATTTTCCCGTGACCATCCGGCATTGGCATTTGCCCGACTCCCCCTGGCACCCTAGAATGCGCCGATGCGCGATGATCTCTCCCTTTTGCTGAACTCCCTCAACGATGCCCAACGCCAGGCCGTAGCCGCCCCCGTTGGCCGTCAGTTGGTCCTGGCCGGTGCTGGCTCCGGTAAAACCCGAGTGCTGGTGCACCGTATCGCCTGGTTGATCCAGGTTGAGAACGCTTCACCTCATTCCATCCTGTCGGTGACCTTCACCAACAAGGCCGCTGCCGAGATGCGCCATCGCATCGAGCAGTTGATGGGTATCAGCCCGGCCGGCATGTGGGTGGGCACCTTCCACGGCCTGGCGCACCGCCTGTTGCGGGCCCATTGGCAGGAAGCCGGCCTGGCCCAGACCTTCCAGATTCTCGACAGCGACGACCAGCAACGGCTGGTCAAGCGGGTGATCCGCGAGCTGGGCCTGGATGAACAACGCTGGCCGGTCCGCCAGGCCCAGTGGTTTATCAATGGCCAGAAAGATGAAGGCCTGCGCCCGCAACATATCCAGGCCAGCGGCGACCTGTTCCTGGCCACCATGCGCAGCATTTATGAAGCCTATGAAGCGGCCTGCCAGCGCGCCGGCGTCATCGACTTCTCCGAGCTGCTGCTGCGCGCCCTCGACCTGTGGCGCGACAACCCGGGCTTGCTGGCGCACTACCAGAAACGTTTCCGCCACGTCCTGGTGGACGAATTCCAGGACACCAACGCCGTGCAGTACGCCTGGTTGCGCCTGCTGGCCAAAGGCGGCGACAGCCTGATGGTGGTGGGCGATGACGACCAGTCGATCTACGGCTGGCGCGGCGCGAAAATCGAGAACATCTACCAGTACAGCGACGATTTCCCAGACGCCGAAACCATCCGCCTGGAGCAGAACTACCGCTCCACTGCCGGGATCCTCAAGGCCGCCAACGCCTTGATCGCCAACAACACCGGGCGCCTGGGCAAAGAACTGTGGACCGACGGCGGCGAAGGCGAGGCGATCAACCTGTACGCCGCCTTCAACGAGCACGATGAAGCGCGCTACGTGGTGGAAACCATTGAAAGCGCCCTGAAAACCGGCCTGGCCCGCAGCGATATCGCGATTCTTTACCGCTCCAACGCCCAATCGCGGGTATTGGAAGAAGCCTTGCTGCGCGAGCGCATTCCGTACCGCATCTATGGCGGCCAGCGCTTCTTCGAACGCGCCGAAATCAAGAACGCCATGGCCTACCTGCGCTTGCTGGAAGGTCGCGGCAACGATGCGGCGCTGGAGCGGGTGATCAACGTGCCGGCCCGTGGCATTGGTGAAAAGACTGTCGAGGCGATTCGCGACCACGCGCGCCACAGCGATGTGTCGATGTGGGAAGCGATGCGCCTGCTGATCGCCAACAAGGGCCTGACCGGCCGTGCAGCCGGCGCCCTGGGCGGGTTTGTCGAGCTGATCGAGAACCTGGCCGCCAAGTGCATGGAGATGCCCCTGCACCTGATGACCCAGACCGTGATCGAGCAGTCCGGCCTGATCGCGTACCACGAAGCGGAAAAAGGCGAAAAAGGCCAGGCCCGGGTAGAAAACCTTGAGGAACTGGTCAGCGCCGCGCGTGCGTTCGAAAACAACGAAGAAGACGAAGACCTGACGCCACTGGCGGCATTCCTCGGCCACGCGTCTTTGGAAGCCGGCGACACCCAGGCCGACGAGCATGAAGACAGCATCCAGCTGATGACCTTGCACAGCGCCAAGGGCCTGGAATTCCCGTACGTGTTCCTGGTGGGCATGGAAGAAGGCTTGTTCCCTCACAAGATGAGCCTGGAAGAGCCCGGCCGCCTCGAAGAGGAACGCCGCCTGGCCTATGTAGGCATCACCCGGGCCATGCAGAACCTGGTGATGACCTACGCCGAAACCCGGCGCCTGTACGGTAGCGAGACCTACAACAAGGTGTCGCGCTTCGTACGTGAGGTGCCGAAAGGGCTGATTCAGGAAGTACGCCTGTCCAACAGCGTCAGCCGACCGTTCGGCGGCGGCCAGCAGCAGAACTCCAGCAGCATGTTTGCCGGTTCGGAAATCCCCGAGACGCCGTTCAGCCTTGGCCAGCAGGTCAAGCATGCGATCTTCGGCGAAGGTGTGATCCTCAACTTCGAAGGCGCCGGTGCCCAGGCCCGGGTGCAGGTGAACTTCGCCGAAGGCAGCAAGTGGCTGATGATGGGCTACGCCAAGCTCGAAGCAATCTGAAACAAATGTAGAACATGAAGGATGTTGCCCCGCCCTTGTATTTGGCAGCGGTGGGGCCAATATCTGTAATAAGTCCTACAGATGATTCGGTACTGGCCCTACGCAAAAGCCCGAAACACTCTGCCGCTAGCCACTGACATCACACCTGTGCAACATGGCGCGCGTGCAATCCACAAATGGGAATTCCCTTTATGAAACGTTTTCTTAGCATCGCCATGGCGTTGTGCATCGGCCTGACGATGAGCCTCGACGCCAACGCCAAGCGCTTCGGTGGCGGCAAATCCATGGGTTCGGCGCCGAGCCACCAGACCAGCCAAATGGCCCCATCCGGCGGCGGCATGGGCGGCGCAGCTGCGACCGCTGGCGCTGCCGGTGCCGCAGGCGCTGCTGCCAAGGCTGGCGGTGCTTCGCGCTGGCTGGGCCCTCTGGCCGGTATCGCGGCCGGTGGCCTGCTCGCGTCCATGTTCATGGGCGGCGGCTTCCAGGGCATGCAGTTCTTCGACATCCTGATCATGGCGGTCATCGCCTTCCTGATCTTCCGCTTTATTGCCGCCCGTCGCCGCAAGCAGCAGGAGCACATGGCTCCAGCCGGCGCGCCGATGCAGCGTGAAGTGTTCGAGCAAAAGCCTGCCCTGAACTCGATGTTCGGTGGTTCGGCCGCACCTGCCGCCGCTCGCCCGGTGATCAACGCGCCAGCCTGGTTCAACGAAGAGCGTTTCGTCGAAGCGGCCCGCAGCCACTTCCAGTCCCTGCAGCAACACTGGGACGCCAACGAAATGGACAAGATCGCCGAGTTCGTGACCCCGCAGCTGCTTGAGTTCCTCAAGCGCGAACGTGCTGACCTGGGTGACGGCTTCCAGTCGACCTACATCGAAGACCTGAAAGTGCAGCTTGAAGGTGTGGATGACCGCGCCGACAAGACCATCGCCACCCTGACCTTCAGCGGCGTGTCGAAAACCTCGCGTTTCGACCAGGGCGAAGTGTTCAGCGAAAGCTGGAACATGGAACGTCCACAGGGCGACAACCAGCCTTGGCTGGTCGCCGGTATCCGCCAGAACGGCTGATCCCTGCACGCTTTGAGTGCGCTGTAACAAAAACCCCGGACTTGTCCGGGGTTTTCTATTTCACGGTTGCACTTATAGCGAGCTACTGTATAAAACGCCCCTATAAACCGCGCCATCTAGCAAGAGGATCCCGGCCGTGGAAGAAGTTATCGAACAATTGCGTGAAGCCAACGAACCGGTACCGGTTCCTCTGGAGCTGCCTGACGAAGACCAACTGGTGGAAATCGAGGAACAACTGTTCATCGATATCCCGTTCGTCTTCCGTGAATTCCTGTTGACCGTCAGCGATGTGGTCTACGGCAGCCTGGAGCCGGTGACCGTCACCGACCCACAGTCCCACACCTACCTGCCAGACGTTGCCGCCAACGCCTGGGACGCCGGTGTTGACCGCAGCATGATCCCGATCTGCCAGGACGGCGACGACTACTACTGCGTCGAAGAAGACGGCACCGTGGTGCTGTGGTCCGGCGAAGAAGAACTGGTCACCGAAGAAACCTGGGAATCGGTGTGGCACTGGGCACGGGACGTCTGGCTGGAAAGCTAAGACCCGTTACCTGTAGTGAGCGAGCTTGCTCGCGCCGGGCTGCGAAGCAGCCCCCCGCCGGGCCCACTCAGTGCCCCGGCGTGTCCTTATGGTTATCCAGAGTCTCCAGCAAGGCGACCTGCATCCGCGTATGCACGCGGATGAACCAGCGCCAGAGCACCGCGGCCACTGCCGCCGTCACCACGGCGATCAGCACCAGCAACTTGTTGGTCGGCAGGATGCTGGCCGACAAGGCTGCCAATAGCAGGAAAATCACCAGCAGCGACAGAATCGGGATCACTTCGGCGATCACCCGGCGCACGCGCTGGGTATGCCGCCCGGCCATTTCCGGCTTCACGCTCATCTCCGCCAACAGCATCGACAGCGCCTTGAGCTTGCGGTACGCCGCAATCAAAAACGGCAGCGACAGCAACAACGCACCGCCCCAGATCAATGCCTTCTGCCAACTTGGGTCACTGACCCAGCCTTGCAGATAACCGCCAATACGCACCGCGAAAAAACTGCCGGCAAAGAAGATCGCCACCACCAGCGCCAGGTTCACCCCCACCTGCAAAATGATCTTGCGGATCATCGACGCCAGCATCGCGCCCTCGCCCTGCGGCTGAATACTGCGCAGCCACTCGCCATACATCCCGAACACCCGGCTCATGCGCTTGGGCATCACTGCGGCTATCTTCAGTGACAGCGGGTCGGCGCCACGAATCAGATACGGCGTGAGCAACGTGGTGATCGCTGAAACCGCCACCGCCACCGGGTACAGGAAGTCGCTGGTGACCTGCAACGTCATGCCCAGCGCGGCGATGATGAATGAAAACTCGCCAATCTGTGACAGGCCCATCCCCACCCGCAACGAAGTGCGACCATCGTTACCGGCGATAAACGCTCCCAGGCCACAGGACAGCATCTTGCCCAGCACCACCGCCACGGTAATTACCGCGATCGGCCAGGCGTACTGCAGGAGGATCTGCGGGTCGATCATCAGGCCAATTGCCACGAAGAAGATCGCACTGAACATGTCGCGAACCGGTTCGATCAAGCGCTCAATCTTCAGCAACTGTCGGGATTCCGCCATGATCGCGCCGATCAGGAACGCGCCCAGCACCATGCTGTATTCCAGCTTGACCACCAGCAGGCAGAAGCCGAAACACAGGCCCAGCACGGTGATCAGCAGCATCTCGTTGCTTTCGAACTTGGCCACGTACTCCAGCAAACGCGGCACCAGCAAAATCCCGATCACCAGCGCGACGATCATGAACAACGAGAGCTTGCCGACCGTGGAGAACACCTCGCCGGAGCTGACCGTGCCGCTGACAGCGATGCTAGACAGCAAGGCGATAATGCCGATGCCGAGGATGTCTTCGACGATCAACACGCCAAAGATCAACTGGGCAAACCGCTGGTTTTTCATCTTCAGGTCATTCAGCGCCTTGACGATGATGGTGGTCGAGGAAATCGCCAGGATGGCGCCCAAGAACAGCGAGTCCATGGTGTTCCAGTCGAACCAGCGGCCGATTTCGTAGCCGATCCAGATCATCAGGATGATCTCCAGGAACGCCGCAATAAACGCCGTGGCGCCGACCTTGAACAGCTTGCGCAGGCTGAACTCCAGGCCCAGGCAGAACATCAGGAAGATCACCCCAAGCTCGGCCAGGGTCTTGATCGTGTCTTCGTCGTGGATCAAGCCAAACGGTGGGGTGTGCGGGCCGATGATGAAGCCGGCGACGATGTACCCCAACACCACCGGCTGCTTGAGCCGATGGAACAGGATCGTCACCACCCCGGCCACCAGCATGATCACGGCCAGGTCCTGGATAAAGCTGATGGCGTGCATGGCGAGGGGCTCCTTGAGGGGTACTGGCGCTTTTCCCATTTCCACGCACTGGCCCCGAAAGGTCGCAATGAACGGAAAGAAAAGTCTGCCTTGATCGTAAGAATTACCCATGAGAGGGGTTTTTGAAGGGTAACACCGCGACTTGCGGCAGAAAGCCGGTGCAATATATGGAAACAGATCGCCCCTGGCGTGACGGCAAGCCAAGCCCCAGCGTCCCGTTATGAATGGCTCTGCAAAGATTCCAGCACCCGCAGAGGTGCCTCCCCACCCAATGCCTACAACCCGTGAGTGTGCTATGGAACCCGGAAACACCCAGCTGTCGATGACAGTATTGATGACCCCTGACATGGCCAACTTCTCAGGCAATGTGCACGGCGGCACGCTGCTCAAGTACCTCGACGAAGTGGCCTACGCCTGCGCCAGCCGTTATGCCGGCCGCTATGTGGTGACCTTGTCGGTGGACCAGGTGATTTTTCGCGAGCCGATCCATGTCGGCGAACTGGTGACCTTCCTGGCCTCGGTCAACTACACCGGCAACACGTCGATGGAAGTGGGGATCAAAGTGGTGACCGAAAACATTCGCGAGCGCTCGGTGCGCCATACCAATAGCTGCTTCTTCACCATGGTCGCGGTGGATGACCAGCGCAAGCCAGCCGCCGTGCCGCCGCTGCAACCGCATAACAGCGAAGACAAGCGCCGGTTTGTGCAGGCCCAGCAACGCCGGCAGATTCGCCAGGAGCTGGAGAAGCGCTACCAGGAAATCAAGGCCGAAGCTCCCTAGGTCCCCAGCTGTAAACCCAGTCAAAATGTTGGAGCGGGCTTGTGTGGGAGCGGGCTTGCCCGCGAATACGGTATGTCAGTAACGAATATACTGACTGGCCACCGCTTTCGCGAGCAAGCCCGCACACACATTGGCTCTAAGGTGTTCTTAGTAGCGCCAGCACTTGTCAAAATGTGCACATACACCAAAGCGCTGATCCAACTGCGCCATACGCTCAAGATGGTGATTGACCTCGTCAAGCATCACGCTTTTTTTGGCATCCGCGTAATACTTGTCCATCAGCGTATCGTTCGCCTTCACCAGCTCTTTTATGGCGCTGTCCTCAGGCTGCATCCACTGCTCCAGGGTCGCATCTTCGGTACCGCCCAAGCGCAAGCTGTACACATCCTTGTACAGCCCCAGCGCCCGCGCCTGGCGACCGGCCGCTTCTTGATTGGACAGTGCGTAGTTCTGCCGATACTGGGCCCAGTAGTCCTCTGGCAAGCTAAACGCTCCCATTGCCGCCTTGCGCTTGACGATCAATGCATCAAGTTCTTGAGGCGAGGTCTGCGGGCGGTCCGGGCTGGCCGCTTCGGTGGCGATCACCGACTGCACGCGGGATTCGACGATACGCTCGATCAACACCTTGCGCTGCGGGGTCTCAGGGATCGCCTTACCGAATATCGGGCTTTGGCCTTGGCACGCCGGCATCCCGGTTTCGAACAGGGGCTGCGGGATACGCACGTCCTTGCCGTCAAACCGTGAAAGGCGTTGAAACATTGTGGAGCAACCGCCCTGTACCGCGTTGAAGGTCACTTCATATTCCTCACCCGCCTTGGGCGTGAAGCTGAACGCCTTGCCACAGACGGACGCGCCGCCGATAGTGTTGATCATCAGCATGGTTTTTTTGCCCGGCTCCAGCTTGAACTCCAGCAGCCCACGGGCCTTGGCCGGCGGCGGCACGCGCATGTCTACCCGGCGCTTGGTGTCGACCATCAAGATGTTGTTGAGCATGCCAGTGGTCTGGCCCTTGCAGTGCTGCTCATCATAAATATCGACGGTGGTGTTCGAGGTGTTGGAAATGAACCGCAACTTCGCCGCGTCAGGCTCGGTCGAATCGGTGTAGGTGCCTTGGGCGCAACCGCCGAGCAGGGAAGCCAGCGCCAGCGCAGTGAAGGCGCGTGCCGAAGGGAATAGGGATAGCGACATGGTTCTTCCTTGAGGGGCGCAGAGGGCAAAAAGACGGCCGATGGTACCGGACGCCCTTAGCCTCGCTCAATCAGGAATTTTCCTACAGCCCTATCGGCGTTGCCTCAAAGCGAACCCGTGGATGGGCAATCCGGTCCTGGGCTCGCACCAGTTCCAGCTCATAGCTGGCGCACGCTTGGGTTTCCAGCAGCACTTCGTGCACCGCTGCAGCGGTGAACTCAAAGGCTGCTACCAGGCTGTCGCCCAACAATACCCGCGCCAGGAACAAGCCTGAGGTCAAGTCACCCACGCCCACCGGCTGGCGCGGGAACGCCAGCAACGGCCGGCGCAGGTGCCAGCTGCCGTCGGCCGTTACCAATAGCATCTCGAAGCCGTCCGGCAGTTTGCCGGGGTAATCCAGGTGCTTGACCAACACTGCTTTCGGGCCCCGGGCCAGCAACGCACGGGCCATGCCCAGGCAATCGAACAGCGACTGCGGCTTGCGCCCGGCAAAGCTGTCCAGCTCCAGCTGGTTGGGGCACAGGAAGTCGGCCATGGCCGCTGCTTCGTCCAGCAGGAAGTCGCTGACTTCCTGGGGCACGATGCAGCCCTTTTCCGGATGGCCCATCACCGGGTCGCACAGGTACAGGGCCTTGGGGTTGATCGCCTTGATCCGCGCCACGCCGGTCAGGATCGCCCGGCCCTGGGCGGCGCTGCCCAGGTAACCCGACAGCACCGCGTCACAGTTGCCCAGCTCACCGATCGCCGCGATGCCTTCCACCAGCGCAGGAATTTGCTGCGGCGCCAACACTTCTCCCGCCCACTGACCATACTGAGTGTGGTTGGAGAACTGCACCGTGTTGAGCGGCCACACGTTCACCCCGACCCGTTGCATGGGGAACACGGCGGCGCTGTTTCCGGCGTGGCCAAAGACCACATGAGACTGGATCGCAAGCAGATGGGGCGTACGTTTCATGCAGGGGATTTCCGTAAAGCGGTTGAAATTCTGGCTGCGCAGTATGCGACTAAACGCGGCCTGTACGACAGGCCGGAGACGCAGTTAAGCTGGCCTTACTTTGTTGGAGCTCATCGAATGCTGACCCTCGGAAATATCTTCGTGCTGATGCTGCTGGCGACCGGTGCCGCCTGGCTGTGGCACAACCACGGCCTGCGCGAGCGGGCGCTGGAACGGGTCAAGCAGCACTGCGCCAAGCTCGACATCGAGCTGCTCGATGGCGCGGTGGCGTTGAAGCGCATCGGTTTTGTAAAAGATGCCAGCGGTCGCCGGCGCCTGGCACGGATCTACAACTTTGAATTCACCGTGACCGGCGAAACGCGGCACCCGGGGACCATCACCCAATTCGGCGCCCACAGCGCGCAAATCGAGTTGGCGCCCTACCCGTTCGAGATCAAGACGCCGCTGCCCAGCGCCGAGATCATCGAGTTAAGCCAGTGGCGCCAGGAGCATGGCAGCAGCAAGACCCGTCACTGACGACAAGCGGCTAACGCACGCTGCAACTGCGCCACATCCTGCGCTTTACTGAAGATCAATTCGATACGCGAATCCCGACGCCATTCGCTGGGCTGCCAGGCCAATGCGCTGTTATCCACAGCGTTGGCCGACAACCAGCCGTCCAGGCTGTGGATAACCAGTTTCGCCCGCCGCCAGTGCAACGACTCCAGCCATTGTTGCAGGTGCTGCCGGTCGAATGCTTGGCTTGGGTGCCAGCGCCAGCCAATGCTCCAGCCATCCTCCTGGCCCTGACTGAGACAGATCGGCGTTGTCGGATCCGTCCAGATCGCCGGCATTTGCCCCACGCCCCTGGGCACCTCGGCGTTATCCACAGCCGCTACGGCTTGAGCGTTCAAGCCCGGTAACTGCGCCAACGGCAGTTGCGCCTGCTGCGTCCAGTAGATAGGCCGATCGGGCAATTGTGCTTCAACCGCCACGCGCTGTGCGTCACTCAGCGCTTCCTGCTTGTTCAATACCAGCAGCCCGGCGCTGGCCAATACTTCGCGCTGGGCCACCGGTAACGGCCTGCCCACCGCCAACGCCTGGGCGTCGAGCACCAGCACGCACGGCTGCACCGCCAGCACCTGCTGCCAGGGCGCTTGCCGCAGTTGCTTGAGCAGTTGGGCCGGATGCCCCAACCCGGATGGCTCGATAAACACCCGGTCGGGCTTGGCCTTGCGCAACAAACGGCCCAGCCCTACCTGGAACGGCGCCCCGTTGACGCAACACAGGCAGCCACCCGCCACTTCACCGAGGGCGATACCGTCGTCATCACGGGTCAGCAACGCTGCGTCCAGGCCAATCTGCCCGAACTCATTGATCAACACCGCCCAGCGCTCGTTGGCCGGGCGTTGGGCCAGCAGGTTTTTGATCAGGCTGGTCTTGCCGGCGCCCAATGGCCCGGCAATCACATGGGTGGGGATGTTCTGCAGCATGCTGGGCATCATTCAGACCGTGTAGAGAGGCTTGATCCTACCCGGTTACGCCAACCAATCCAGCGTCAGAATCAACCGTCGCTGCTCGGTTTGCAGTTGCGGCGAGCGGTGGATCAAGCCAAAGCCTTCGTTGCCGTGCCATTTTTCGCCCTTGAGCAAAGCCACCTCACCGCAGTGGATTTGCTCAATGCGTTCATCCGGCTCCGCGCTCGCCAGGCTCAGGTGCCGCCGCTCCATCACGCCTTCACGCAACCACTGGCTGCCGATGCCGGCGTAGGTGGTGATCAGCCGCACCGGCACATGGTCCACGTGAAAACGCGGGCACATGGCCTTGTCCAACAGCCGTAAACGTACGCCGATGCGCTTGGCGCCCAGCAAACAGGCAAAGGCGCTGACCAGCCACGAGACATCGGCGATAAAGCCTTCGTAGCCTTCAAGATCGCGGCACCCTGAGGCGAAATCCTGCAAGTTTGGCTCGGCGTCTTCGCTGTTCAGTTCAACCACCAGCGACTCGGCCAACGGCTCATTGAGCGCCACCAGCAACGCGCCGAACTCGGCGATGTGCAGCGGTAACTGGCGCTGCCACACGGCAAGGTTTACCCCGTCTTCAAGGATATCGGTGAGCACAGCCGGGGCTTCGCCGTGGACCTGGCGAATCACCGGGCGCAATTTCAGTGTCGGTGCCAGCATCAGGCTGCCTCTTCGAACCAAGGGCCAAAAGGATCGGCCAACAAGCGCCAGCCTTCGACGCCGGTGGCCATTTCATCATCAGTCAGCAAGCAGGCATCCAACTCGGCAGTCATCTGCGCGAAGTCGATGTTCTGCCCGATAAACACCAGTTCCTGGCGGCAATCGCCGGTGCTCAGTTGCCAGTTGTTCATGATCGCGGCGACGCCTTCCTCGTCCTGCGGCCATTGGGTTTTCGGCACGAAGCGCCACCAGCGCCCAGCAAACCCATGGCGCATCAGGCCGCCTGCCTGCGACCAGCTACCGGCGTCCTGATGTTTACTGGCCAGCCAGAAAAAGCCCTTGGAGCGCAGCAGTTTTCCATTCACCCAAGGCCGGTCGATAAAGTCGAAAAAGCGCTGTGGATGGAACGGGCGACGGGCGCGATAAGCCGTGGACGCGATACCGTATTCTTCAGTTTCCGGCACGTGCTCGCCGCGCAACTCCTGCAACCAGCCGGGGGCCTGGGAAGCACGCTCGAAGTCGAAACGGCCGGTGTTGAGGATCTTCGCCAGCGGTATTTCACCCATGACCATCGGAATGATTTCCGCCTGGGAATTCAGGCGCTCAAGGATCGCCATCAACTCCTCACGCTCGCTGCTGCTGATCAGGTCGATCTTGCTGATCAGGATCACGTCGGCGAATTCGATCTGCTCGATCAGCAGGTCGGTGATCGAGCGCTCGTCCTCTTCACCCAGGGTTTCGCCCCGTGAAGCCAGGCTTTCAGCGGCTTGGTAGTCGAGCAAGAAGTTCATGCCGTCGACCACGGTGACCATGGTGTCGAGCCGGGCGATGTCCGCCAGGCTCTGGCCGTCTTCGTCGCGAAAGGTGAAGGTTTCGGCCACCGGCAGCGGTTCGGAAATGCCGGTGGATTCGATCAACAGGTAATCAAACCGACCTTCCTTGGCGAGCTTTCCGACCTCATCCAGCAAGTCTTCACGCAGCGTGCAGCAGATGCAGCCGTTGCTCATTTCCACCAGTTTTTCTTCGGAACGATTGAGGGTGACGTCGCGCTGGACCTCACTGCCATCAATGTTGATCTCGCTCATGTCGTTGACGATCACCGCCACCCGCAGGTTTTCGCGGTTGCGCAGGACGTAGTTGAGCAGCGTGCTTTTGCCGGCGCCGAGGAATCCGGACAGCACGGTAACGGGAAGACGGTTGGGCATCAGGTGTTCCTCATCAGGGTTGGCCGGTCAAATCGCCCGTTGATGGCGTTCGCGCAGCTCTTCACGTTCTTTGGCTTCGATACACAGGGTGGCCGTGGGGCGCACTAATAAACGTTTGAGGCCGATGGGTTCGCAGGTGGAGCGGCACCAGCCGTATTCACCGCGAGCCAGGTGTTCCAGGGCTTCATCGATCTTGTCCAACAGCTTCTTTTCGCGCTCCAGCAGGCGCAGTTGCCATTGGCGCTGTTCTTCGGCGCTGCCCACATCAGCGGGGTCGCTGTTGGGTTCCTGTTCGCGCAGCACCATGAATTCAGCGTCGATACGCGCTTGCAGCTCGTTGCGCTGGGCCAGCAGCAGCTCGCGGAAGAAGGCTTGCTGGGTTTCACTCATGTAGTCGGCGGACGGTTGGGCGAGAAGGTCTTGTTCGGTCATCGAAGGCAGTTCACGGGTCAGGCTGTTTTTTAATGTTATAGTATAACAATGCAAATAAGCCAATCCCCCTTGCTCGTGACGACGAAGGGCGCAATGCTGGCAGCCGAATAAAGCCCCGAGAACCTCTATGAAATACCTGTTGTGCAGTGTGTTGCTGCTAGTGGCGAGCCAGGCCAACGCCCAAGTGCCCAGCCTGCTGGCAAACTGCACGCGCAGCGCCAACCTGCTGGCGTGCGTCGACGCGCAGGGCAATGCCTACAGCGTCGCGACGGCAGGCAGCACCACGTATTTGCGGGGTTTCGAGGTGGTCGGCAAACGCTATTGGGCACAGACCAACAGCCGCTACGGGCAGCTGACGTTCTTTACCGGGTTGGCGTCCGACGGTGAAGCGTGGGTGGGCTACACGCGGCGAGTGGGCTGGACCACCCTCAACCGGTTTTCCAGTTCCGGTGGTGCCAGCGCCAAGTTCACCTGTAGCCGGATTACCGGCTGTTAGACCTGGCCGGTTTTCTGTTCCTGAACCCAGGCCATGTAGCTGTTCATCGGCGGGTTCTTCTGGAAGTAGCTTTTGAGCCCTTCAAATAAACCGTCTGCCACCGCTTGTTGATGACGCGCGGTGACCAGCCGCTGGGCGTCCTGGGTGTTGGAGATAAACCCGGTTTCCACCAGGATCGACGGCACGTCCGGCGACTTGAGTACCGCAAAGCCGGCCTGCTCCACGCGTTTTTGATGCAGCGTGGTGATGCTTTGCAGGCTGCCCAACACCGAGCTGCCCAGCTGCAGGCTGGAGGCAATGGTGGCGCTCATCGACATGTCGAGAATCACCCCGGCGAGCATCGGGTCCTTGTCCTTGAGGTTGAGCAAGGTGGTGGCGCCCAACAGGTCCGCGCCGTTTTCCCGCTGTGCCATGAACCGCGCAGTGGCGGATGTGGCGCCGCCTTCGGACAACGCATAGACAGAGGCGCCGGACGCCGTCAGCCGTGGCGCCGCGTCGGCGTGTACCGAGATAAACATGTCGGCCTTGTGCTGGCGGGCGATATCCACGCGTTTGCGCAGCGGCACGAAGAAGTCGTCGTTGCGCACCAGCTTCACATCAAAGCCCTTCTCGCGCTTCAGGCGCTTGGCCAGCAGTTGGGCGATGGACAGCACCACGTCTTTTTCGCGCTGGCCCTTTGAGCCGATCGCGCCAGGGTCCTTGCCGCCATGGCCAGGGTCGACCACCACGATGATGTCGCGTTTCGGATGCGCCCTGTCCACCGGTGCCGCCAAGGGTGCAGCCAAGGCCGCCGGCGCTGCCGCGATTTGTTGAGGCGCATGGGTGGCGCTGGTCAGGTCCAGCACCAGGCGATGACCCTGCCCATCCTGCGGCGGCAATAGGAAGCTGTTGAGCTGCATCGGCGCCTTCAAGTCCAGCACGATCCGCGTATCACCCTGGCCGAAGTGCCCCGAGCGAATCGAGGTAATGCCGCTGTTGGTCAGGGCCAGTTGGCTGAAATCGCCAGTCAACTTCGCGCCGCTCAAATCGATGATCAGCCGCTCCGGCGACGTCAGGGTGAAGGTTTTGTATTGCACCGGGCCGCTGAGGTCCAGCACCAGCCGCAGCTTGTTATCCGAACGCCACAGCCGTGCATTGCGGATCTGCGCGGCAGACACGCCCAAGGGCAGGGTGAACACCGCGCTGGCCAGCAGCAGGTTGAGGAGTTGACGTCTGTGCATGACTTACACCGCAAATAAAGGAGCTTCCGTACTCGACATGACTGAATAAAAGACAGAGCAGAAAAACTTTCGTCGACTTAATAGTAATAATATAACATGTCTTTTTATTTCCAACGATGGACCTGCTCATGAACGCGCTGACTCTGCCCGATATCGCCGCGCAGGCTTCACGCCAAGCCTTGCCGCTCGATTGGGTGGGCATGTGCGGCATTGCCCTGCCCATTCAGATCGACGGCCAGCGCCTTAGCGCCACGGCTGATGCAGGCGTTAGCCTGGACGACGGCGAGGCGCGTGGCATTCATATGTCGCGGCTTTACCTGGCGCTGGAGATGCTTGAACAGCAGCCGCTTACGCCAGCACTGCTGCGCAGTGTATTGCAACGTTTTCTCGAGAGTCATGAAGGTTTATCCACAAATGCCTACCTGCGTATTCATGTGGATCTGCTGCTGAAACGCCCGGCGTTGGTCAGCCCTTTGGCCGGCTGGAAAAGCTATCCGGTGAGCATCGAAGCGCGTCTGGAAAACCAGATGTTCCACGTGGAACTAAAAATTGACGTTACTTACTCTTCAACCTGCCCGTGCTCGGCTGCCCTCGCCAGGCAATTGATTCAGCAGCAATTTATCGAAGACTTCGGCGGCACACCGCTGCAACACGAAGATGTGCTGACCTGGCTGGGCAGTGCCAACGGCATCGTCGCCACGCCCCACAGCCAACGCAGCAGCGCGCTGTTGCAGGTCCGCCTGCACGGCGATCAGCCAACGCTGGCGCTGACGCAGCTGATCGACGAGACCGAAGCCGCCCTCGGCACCGCGGTACAAACCGCCGTAAAGCGTGCGGACGAACAAGCCTTCGCCCTGGCCAACGGGCAGAACCTGATGTTCTGCGAAGACGCCGCTCGCCGCCTTAACCTCGCCTTGAAACGCTCGGATGCGGTCATTGCCTTCCACTTGAAAGTGATCCACGCCGAAAGCCTGCACGCGCACGATGCCGTGGCTGAAAGCCGCTGGACGAGACCTTCCGAATGATCACCTGCACCGCGTTGCGCTGGGGCGCCCCCGGCCAACCCCTGACCCCCGCTATCGATTTCACCCTGGAAAAAGGCAGCCTCACCGGCATTATCGGCGCCAACGGCACCGGCAAAAGCAGCCTGCTCAAAGTTATCGCTGGCCTGCAGAAACCGCTGGCCGGCAAGGTGACCCTCGATGTTCCACGCCGCGGCGGCCTGTCGTTCCTGCCCCAGCAACAGAACCTCGACCGTCAGTTCCCCATTAACCTCGAAGAGTTGGTGGCCGCCGGCTTCTGGGGCAGCAAGCAAACCCCGCAACAACGCACCGAGCGCCTGGGCGCCGTACTCGAAGACTGGTGCCTCAGCGGCCTGGAACATCGACCGTTGATGGCCTTGTCCGGTGGCGAGTTGCAACGCGCCCTGCTCGCCCGCATGAGCCTGGCCGAGTCGCCGATATTGTTGCTGGATGAGCCCCACGCCGCCCTCGACGAAGATGGCCAGGCGCTGTGCTGGAAACATATCCACGCTTGGCACGACGCGGGCCGCACGGTGGTCGTGGTGTGCCATGACCTCGGCTCCGTACGCCAGCACACCCAGCAAGTGGTGCAGATCAAAAGCAGCGGCTGCGTGTTCGGTTCAAGCAAAGAACTGATTCGCCCGCAGCCGCAAATGCAGGTGGCCTGATGCACTTCGCTGCCCACCTGTGGATGCCGTTTCTCGACTTTGTTTTTATGCGCCGCGCGCTTATCGGCGGGCTGGTATTGGCGTGCAGCACTGCGCCGCTGGGGGTATTCCTGATTCTGCGCCGCATGAGCCTGATCGGTGACGCGGTGTCCCACGGCATCCTGCCCGGCGCCGCCCTGGGCTTCTGGTTTGCCGGCCTGAGCCTGCCCGCGCTGACCATCGGTGGCCTGGGCGCGGGCCTGAGCATGGCCGGCCTCGCCGCCTGGATCACCCGCCGCACGGGACTGAAGGAAGACGCGAGCCTCGCGGCTATCTACCCGATCTCCCTGGCCAGCGGCGTGCTGATCCTTGGCCTCGCCGGCAAGCGCCTGGACCTGCTGCACCTGTTGTTCGGCTCGGCGCTGGCGGTAGACGGCCCGACCCTTACCGGGATGCTCTGGGTCTCGGGCTTCAGCCTGATCGCCATGGTGGTGATCTACAAACCACTGCTGCTGGACACCCTCGACCCGCTGTTCCTGCAAACCGTCAGCCGTCTCGGCCCACTGGCCCACGGTCTGTTTTTGACACTGGTGGTGCTGAACCTGGTGATCGGCTTCCAGGCCATCGGCGCCTTGATGGTGGTCGGCTTGATGATGTTGCCGGCGATTGCTTCACGTTTCTGGAGCCGGCGCCTGCCGGTGTTGATCGCCATATCCGCGGTGCTGGGATGCCTGTCGGTGTGGCTTGGCTTGTTGTTGTCGTTCTACTACTCGCTGCCCAGCGGCCCGGCCATTGTGCTGGTGGCTGGCGGCTTTTACCTGCTGTCTGTGGTCTTCGGTCCGGTGCACGGCTTGCTGCGCCGCCCGCCTTTGCTTACATCCCAATGAGGTGTTTCCCGATGCGCGCTCTACTCGTGCTGTTCAGTGTGTTGCTGCCGTTGTCGTTTGCGACGGCCCAGGCTGCCGACAAACTTCAGGTGGTTACCAGCTTCAGTATTCTTGACGACATGACCCACCAGGTCGGTGGCGATCATATCCAGATCAGCAATATGGTCGGCCCCGACGCCGATGCCCACACTTATGAACCGACCCCGGACGACGCCAAGGCCTTGCTCAAGGCCCGGGTGATCATCAAGAACGGCCTGGGTTTTGAGCCGTGGCTGGATCGCCTGGTCACCAGCACCGAGACCAAGGCCACCGTGGTTACCGCCAGTAAAGGCGTGCTGTCCCACACCATGGAAGAAGACGGCGAGACCATTCCCGACCCGCACGCCTGGCACAACCTGGCCAACACCGTTATCTACGTGAACAACATCACCAAGGCGTTGATCGCCGCCGACCCGGCCAACAAGGCGGACTACGAGCACAACAGCCAGGTGTACCTCAAAGAAATCTACCGCCTGCTGGCTGAAGCCAAGGCCAAGTTCGGCGCACTGCCGCCGGGCAATCGCCGCATCGTGACTTCCCATGACGCCTTCGGTTACCTGGGCCAGGCCTACGGTATCGAGTTCCTGTCGCCCCAAGGTCTGTCCACCGAACGTGAACCGTCGGCTGCCGAAGTTGCCACGCTGATCACCCAGATCCGCAAGGACAAGGTCAAGGCCGTGTTCATGGAAAACATCAAGGACTCACGCCTGCTCCAGCAGATCGCTGACGAAAGTGGCGCGCAAATCGGCGGCACCCTGTACTCCGACGCGCTGGCAGCCGAAGGCCCGGCCAGCACCTTTACCGGCCTGTTCGAATACAACCTCAATACCCTGTGCGCGGCCCTGAGCAAGCCATGACCCTGAGCATGCTCGACCTGGAAGGGGCTGCCATTGGCAGCCGTTTTCCACTCGGTAGCGTGCTCGACGCCCTGGCGTGGAACAGCGATGGCCTGATTGCCGCCATCGCCCAGCAACACGGCAGCGGCGAGGTGTTGATGCTGGCCTGGATGAACCGCCAGGCCCTCGACGAAACGTTGGCCACCGGGCAGGTCTGCTACTGGTCCCGTTCGCGCCGGCAACTGTGGCGCAAAGGCGAGACCTCCGGCCATTGGCAGCAGTTGGTGGAAGCGCGCCTGGACTGCGACGGCGACGCTGTATTGCTGATCGTCGACCAACAAGGCCCGGCCTGCCATACCGGCCGGCCCACCTGTTTCTACAACGCCATCGACGGCCGCTACGTAAACATCATCACCGCGCCTCTCAAGGAACCAGACCCATGATCCGCAAGAACCCTTCCGGTGATCTGCCCGTGATTGCCGAATCGGCCTACGTCGACAAAACCGCAATCATCTGCGGCAAGGTCATCATCGGCGAAAACGTATTTGTCGGACCTTACGCAGTGATCCGCGCCGATGAAGTCAACGCCAATGGCGAGATGGACCCAATCATTATTGGCGCCAATTCGAATATCCAGGACGGCGTGGTGATCCACTCCAAGTCCGGCGCCGCCGTGACCGTTGGCGAGTTCACCTCCATCGCCCACCGCTCCATCGTCCACGGCCCGTGTACCGTGGGTGACCGGGTTTTCATCGGATTCAACAGCGTGCTGTTCAACTGCGTGGTTGGCGACGGCTGCGTGGTGCGGCACAACTCGGTGGTCGACGGCCGCGATTTGCCCGCCGCGTTCTACGTGCCCTCCACCACCCGCATCGGCCCTAACACCGACCTGTCCCAGTTCCCGCCGGTGAGCGTCAGCGCCTCGGAATTTTCCGAAGACGTGGCGCGCACCAACGTCGACCTGGTGCGCGGTTACAAAGCCCTGCAAAACGAGTTCTGACCATGAGCCGCCTGCTGATCCGCAACGCCCGCCTGGTGAACGAAGGCCAGGAATTGGAGGCTGACCTGCTGGTCGCCAATGGCCGCATCGAGAAAATCGCCAGCAGCATCGACAACGCCAATGCCCCGGTAGAAATCGACGCACAGGGCCAGTGGCTGTTGCCGGGGATGATCGACGACCAGGTGCATTTCCGTGAGCCCGGTGCGCCGGACAAAGGCAGTTTCTACAGCGAGTCCCGTGCGGCGGTGGCCGGTGGCATTACCAGTTTCATGGACATGCCCAACACCAGCCCGGCGACCTTGAACCTGGACGCGCTGGCCGACAAGAAGCGCCGCGCCGCGCTGCATTCGGTGGCCAACTATGGATTCCACTTCGGGGTAAGTAACGACAACCTCGACACCGTAGCGGCGCTGGACCCGCGCGAAGTCGCCGGCGTCAAAGTGTTCATGGGCGCCTCCACCGGCAATATGCTGGTGGATGATCCGAAGATTCTGGAGCGCCTGTTCGCCGACGTGCCGACGATTCTGCTGGCCCACTGCGAGCACACGCCGAGTATTCACGCCAGCGAACAACGGATGCGCGAGCGCTTTGGCGAGCACATTCCTGCCGTGGCTCACCCGCTGATTCGCGATGCCGAGGCCTGCTATCGCTCGTCCTCCTTAGCGGTGGATCTGGCCAAGCGGCACGGCACACGCCTGCATGTGCTGCACATCACCAGCGCACGCGAGTTGGTACTGTTCGAAGACAAACCCCTGGCGGAAAAGCGCATTACGGCGGAAGTCTGTTTGCACCATCTGTTGTTCGATGACCGCGACTACGCGCGCCTCGGCCACCAGATCAAATGCAACCCCGCGATCAAGACACGCGCCGACCGCAACGCCTTGCGCCTGGCATTATTGAGTGATCGTCTGGATGTGATCGGCAGTGACCATGCGCCGCACACTTGGGCGCAAAAACAGCTGCCGTATCGCGAAGCGCCGTCAGGCTTGCCGCTGGTACAACACGCTTTGCCGGCGCTGCTGGAACTGGTCGCCGACGGCTTGCTGCCGCTGGCCACACTGGTGGCGAAAACCAGCCATCGCGTCGCGGACCTGTTTGCCATCCCCGACCGTGGCTACCTGCGCGAAGGCTATTGGGCCGACCTGGTGTTGATCAAACCCGAACCCCACGGCAAGCCCGTCAGCAGCCAGCCGGTCCTGGCCCGTTGCGGCTGGACACCTTTTGCCGGGCGCAGCTTCCGGCACAGCGTCAGCACCACGCTGGTCTCCGGCCACCTGGCCTGGCACGACGGGCGCGTACACGACAGTTGCCAGGGTTTGCCGCTGCATTTTCAGCGCTGAAGAGAATCAGGAACTGACAATCCAATCAAATGTGGGAGCTGGCTTGCCTGCGATTGCGGTGTGCCAGTCAACCTGATTGGCACTGATAAACCGCTATCGCAGGCAAGCCAGCTCCTACATTTTTTATCGGGGCGCTGCCAGTTAAGCGCGGGGTTTGACCGTGCCGCAGTTGCTGCCCAACCACTGCGCGTGGGTGTCCAGGCTGCCCTTTTGCTGAACGCCGGTGGCGTTGAAGGTGCCGTTCACCGTGGTGGTGAATTCCTGCTGGCTCTGGAATGTCGCTACGCCGGTGCCCTGGGCTTTCGGGCAACTGAAACGGAATTTCCACTGGTTGCCGGTCTTGTCGGTCACTTCCTGCTTGCAGCCAGATTGCGGGTCGGTCAGCGGGATGGAATCGGACGCCACCTGGGCTTGTGTCAGGCATACCTGCACGCCTTTACCGGCCATGGTGATGCCTTGCTTCTCAAGCATGGCGCGTTGTTCCGGAGTCATCTGTTGCTTGAGCTGACCGAGGATCAGCGACAAATCCGGCAGGTCCTGGTTATCGACCTTCATGTTGCTGGTGGTCAGTTCCCACAAACCCGGCGCCAACATCTGCGCTTGCGCCGCCACGGGCAGCGATAAACCAATAACCATGGCCAAACCAAGCAGACGAGCATTCATCGGGTAACTCCTGGGCAATTGTCGGCGTTAGACGCCGCAAAAGCGCCAGTGTTGCACAGCAAATAAAATAGCGACATTCGTGGCCGAACATGGTCTGTTAGGCACTCGTTTGTCAGGAGTACCGTTGTCCATGGATTTCTTTGGCCCGCACCTGCTCGCCTATTTCATTGCCACTCTGCATTTTCTGGGCACCCTCGCGGCCATCCACGCGGTGCTGACCGTCAGGACCGCCCAAGGCTCGATTGCCTGGGCCTTGTCGTTGATGTTTATCCCTTACCTGACGCTGATTCCCTACCTGATCTTTGGGCGCAGTACTTTCGACGCCTATATTCAGGCACGGCGCCAGGCCAACCAGGAAATGCACAAGGCAATCACCGAGCTGAACTGGCGCCCGTGGGTCGAAGAGGCGCTGGCCGCGCGCAACTCCCAGGCCTACGCCTCGCTGCGCGCCATGCCCAAGCTGGGGCGCATGCCGTGCCTGGCGAACAATCAGGTGCGCCTGTTGATCAATGGCGAGGCCACGTTCAGTGCGATTTTCGAGGCGATTCGTTCGGCGAAGACGGCCGTACTGTTCCAGTTCTTCATCATTCATGACGACGAACTCGGCCGCCAACTGCACGCCCTGCTCAAGGAAAAAGCCGCCGAAGGCGTGTTGATTTTCGTCCTGTATGACCGTATTGGCAGCCATGCCCTGCCCCATCGTTATGTGCAGTCGCTGCGGGACGCCGGGGTGCAGGTCAAGGCATTCGCCACGCGCAGCGGCTGGCTAAACCGCTTCCAGGTCAACTTCCGCAACCACCGCAAGATCGTGGTGGTCGATGGCATTACCGGGTTTGTCGGCGGGCATAACGTCGGTGACGAATACCTGGGCAAGAAACCGCCCCTGGCGCCGTGGCGCGATACCCATGTGCAGGTCAGCGGCCCGGTGGTGGCGTGCTTGCAGGAATCGTTCGCCGAGGACTGGTTCTGGGCCGCGCGGGAGCTGCCGCCGCTCCTACTGCCGGATACCTACCCGGATGACGGCGTGCTCTGCCAATTACTGGCCAGCGGCCCGGCAGACCCCTATGAAACCTGCTCGCTGTTTTTCGTCGAAGCGATTCACGCGGCGACCGAGCGGGTGTGGATCACCAGCCCGTATTTCATTCCGGACGAAGCGGTGTTTGCCGCACTGAGGCTGGCGGTGCTGCGCGGCGTCGACGTGCGCCTGTTGCTGCCGTCGCGGCCGGATCACCGCATCGTCTATGCCGCCTCCAGCCTGTATGCGATCGAAGCCGTGCGTGCCGGGGTACGGGTGTTCCGCTACACGCCGGGGTTCCTGCATCAGAAAGTGGTGTTGGTAGACAGTGAAATCAGCGCCATCGGCAGTGCGAACCTGGATAACCGCTCATTCCGGCTGAACTTCGAAGTGATGTTGCTGACGGTGGATGACACGTTTGCCAGCCAGGTGGAGCAGATGCTCTTGGAAGACTTCGCCCAGGCCCATGAAATCAGCCAGGAAGAAAACCGCCAGACCCACCGCCTGCAACAACTGGGCATGCGGGTCGCGCGTCTGATTTCTCCGATCCTGTAGGAGCAAGCTTGCTCGCGAAGAACGTTAACGATGACGCGTTCATTCTGGATAAACGCGGCGTCCTCAAGTGTTTCGCGAGCAAGCTCGCTCCTACAGGTACGGGGTTTACTGGTACAGGTCGTCCCGCGTCCACGGCAGCTCATGGCTCCCATCGGCATGCGGTTTCACCGCCAGAATCTGATGCAGGTTGATCCAGCCCCGGGCAAACGCATACGCACAGCCGGCCAGGTACAGCCGCCAGATGCGCAGGGCCTGTTCCGGCACCATCTTGCCCGCCGCTTCCAGGTTGTCTTCGAGGCGCTCACTCCAGTGGTCCAGCGTGCGCGCGTAATGCAGGCGCAGGCTTTCGACGTCGACCACCTCCAACCCGACTTCGCTGATCTCGGCGGTCATCATTGCCAGGTGCGGCAGCTCGCCATTGGGAAACACATAGCGCTCGATAAAGTCCCCGGCACCACGGCCCACCGGCCGGCCATCGGTATGTTTGGCGGTAATGCCATGGTTCATCACCAGGCCGCCTTCACGCACCGCCCCGTACAGAAGCTTGCAGTACTGCGCCAAATTGGCATGGCCGACGTGTTCAAACATGCCCACGCTCACCACCTTGTCGAACCGGCCATCCTGGGGCAAGTCACGGTAGTCGAGCAGCCTCAGCTCAACCTGGTCCTCCAGGCCTTCGGCTTTTACCCGCTCCTGAGCCAGTTCGAGCTGTTCCTTACTCAGGGTGATGCCAAACACCTTGACCCCGAATTCCCGCGCCGCATACCGCGCCAGCCCGCCCCACCCGCAGCCCACATCAAGCAGATACTCCCCCGGCTGCAACCGCAACTTGCGGCACAGGTGGCGGAATTTGTCTTGTTGGGCTTGGTCGAGGGATTCGCTGCCGGTCTCGAAGTACCCGCAGGAATAGGCCATGTCACGGTCCAGCCACAGCTGGTAAAACTCGTTGGACAGGTCGTAATGGTAGGAAATAGCGGCGGCGTCGGTGGCCTTGTCGTGGATAGAGCGCACAGGACGAGTGTCGCCGTCGTCATCTACCAAGGCGTGACTCAACTCGTCAACGACCCGGATCACTTCGGAAATGGAGCCTTCCAGCTCCAGTTTGCCCTCGACGAAGGCTTCGCCCAACGAATCGAGCGTCGGATGGCTGAGTTTGGAAACCATCATGGGGTCCTTGACCACAATGGTGACACTGGGATCCGGGCCCAGGTTAAATTCATGGCCGTCCCAGAGTCGAAGACGCAGCGGTAGCTTGAGATTCTGTAAGGCCGGTGGAAGTTGCGCGAGCATGAGTAGTCCCCCCTTGTTTCAGACGTCTGAAATGAGGGTAGACCATCCACGGAAAAATTAGCAGGCTATCGAATCAATAGCCCTTTTCTATGGTGCCCGCCGCTGGAGCAAACCGTCCTGGACCCACTGTTTCAGCCAGGTAACCGCTTGCAATGGCGCGCCCTCCTGGTAAGTGACTGCGAGCTCGGCGCACAGTTCGGAAAAATTCCAGCCGCTGGCGACCATGCCCTTGAGCGCGCCCGCTTCAGCCGGTTCCAGGCTGCGGTATTGGCACACGTTGTGCTGCCGCCAGACCAGGCACACCTGCGCCAGCGGCAAGGCCTCGCTGCCAGGAAAGTCCCACTCGCCCTTGCTCGCACGCCAGATGCCCAGGCTGTTGAAATCACACAGCACCTGCTGCACCGAGGGCGCCAACTGCACTTGCAGCCCGGGCCAGTCTTCTGGCGGCAGGGTTGCCATGTCTTGCAGGCTCAACGGCTCGCCCTGCGGCGCATCAAAGGCCAGGGTGAATGCCCATTCGAGCCGCGCCAGCTCGGCCAGGGCCAAACCTTGCTCGGCATAATGCTCGACGATAAACCCCGGAAAACGCTCGCCGAACCAGCGCAGGCTGTAATGGGCCGAGGGGTAAAGGCGGATATAGGCCGCACCCAACTGCGCAAACTCATCATCCCCCAGCCAATACCAGACGGCGCTGAAGTCATCGCGCAGCACTTCCTGCAACCGTGCGTGATAGGCGTTGTGGTAAATCGCCAGGCCTGTCTCAACGTCCAGGGTCGGGCCGCCGATCAAGGTGGAGCTGAAGGCGTTCTCGGCAGTGGAAGCCTCGGCCAGCAAATGCTGTTCAAACGCCAGTTGCCAATCGATCAGGCGCATAACGCTCTCCTGTCCAATGCGCTCGCGCCCAGCTCGCGGGCCTTGCTCAGTTCGTCGAGCAGTTCCTGGAACGACGGGAAATGGTCATCACGCTCCAGCAAGGTCGAGACCGGCCCAAGGTGCTCCAGGGTCTGCTGATACAGCGCCCACACCGGATCGCATACCGGGTGGTCATGGGTGTCGATCACGTAATCGCCGTAATCCATGTGCCCGGCCAGGTGCAGTTGGCGGATGCTTTCGGGCGGCAGGTTGCGGATAAATTCCCAAGCATCGAACCCATGATTGCGCGAGCTGACGTATACGTTGTTCACGTCCAGCAACAGTTGGCAGCCGGTGAGATGCGTCAGGGCGTTGAGAAACTCCCACTCGGTGAATTCGTCAGCCTTGGAGCGCACATAGCTGGAGACATTTTCCAGCACGAAGGGACGCTGCAACACGTCCTGCACTTGCCGTACGCGAGCGGCGACGTGGTACAGGCTTTCTTCGGTATAGGGCAGTGGCAACAGGTCATGCAGCTGGTGCGCGTTGCCGCGGCTCCAGCACAGGTGATCGGAAACCCACGCCGGCTGGATGCGCTCGGAGAGCTGCTTGAGTTGTTTCAGGTAGTCGACATCGAGGGCATGCGGCCCACCGATTGAAAGGGACACACCATGCATCACCAGGGGATAACGCTCGGCTATCGCATCCAGGTAGTACAAGGCCTTGCCGCCCTGGACCAGATAATTCTCGGAGATCACTTCGAACCAATCCACGGCCGGCGATTGTTCAAGGATCTGCTGGTAGTACTCGCTGCGTAGACCCAGGCCGTAACCCAGGCTCGGAAGGGAGGCGGACATAAAAACACTCCTGGGGAAAGTGTCCGCAGCGGCGGGGGGCCCGCTGCGGTAGCACTCGGTGGTCGGTTACTCGCCGACTTTGCCGCCTTTCTCGTCGCACATCGATTTGCTCATCGACAGGAAGCCCTGGCCTTTGCAAGAACCCATGCCTTTGCACGCGTGGTCTTTGGTCTTGCAGTCGTTCTGGCCTTTGCAAGCGTTGACGCCATAGCAATGGACCTGGGCGTCTGCTGCCTGCACCTGGGTGGCAACACCGGCAAACATGCCAGCAGCAGCGATAGCGAGGGCGGCACCAGCAGCAGCGGATTTGATGTTCATTGTGTATTCCTCATGATCGGTAGTGGAGCCGGTCTGAACGGATTGTTCAGTCTCGACATAGCACTAGAGTGAGGTGCCCTCATGGCGTTACAGCGAGACTGAAAATAATTTGAAATTTATTCGTCCAGTTTCAACAGGGGCTCCTGAAACCGCAACAAGCGCCCCGCATTACCCAGCACCAACAGCGTACTGAGGTTGTGCAACACCGCCGCAATCATTGCCCCCGCCGCGCCCAGCCAGCCGAATGCGGCGAACACCACGATGGCCAGCGTCCAGCCCAAACCGATAATCACATTGACCTGCAACGTGTGTCGGCACTGGCGACTCAAGCGCACGCAGGTGCCCAGGCGCCGCAGGTCGCTGCCGATCAGCACCACGTCCGCCGACGCCAGGGCGATATCCGCCCCGCCCGCGCCCATCGCCACACCGACCACGCCGGCCTTGAGCGCCAGGGAATCGTTGATCCCGTCACCCACCACCATCGGCCGGAAACCGCTGCCGATTTCCCCCAGCACGCGGTTGAGTTTGTCTTCGGGCAAGGCCTGGGCTTCAACGTCAGTGATGCCCACTTCCAGCGCCAGGCTGTCGGCCACGCTTTGGCGGTCGCCGGTCAGCAGCAGTTGGCGACCCAGGCCCAATTCACGCAGCTCCTTCATCGCCTGGCGGGCTTCCGGCTTAACGCTGTCTGCCAGTAACAGCCAGGCGAGGAATTGCCCGTTCAGCGCCAGACCGGCAATCGGGCCGTCGTGGTTGGGGACCGCCGTGGTCGCGATGCCCAGTTGCTCAAACAATTCCGGTCGGCCAAGAGCGGCTTCGCCCTGCCCCGTCTGCGCCACCACACCGAGCCCCTGACGCTCGCGAATATCCGACAGCACCAACATTTGTTCCTGAGTCGCCAGCCCCGCCAACGCCCGGCTGACCGGGTGGCTGCTGGCCGAGCCGAGGCTGGCTGCGAGGTTGAGCAGCACTTGCCGATCCGGCTCAGTGGTTTCGATGGACTGCAAGCGCAGGGTGCCAAACGTGAGGGTGCCGGTCTTGTCGACCACCAGTGAGGTCAGGTCTGCCAACTCTTCGAGAAACGCCGAGCTGCGAATCAAAATGCCGTGACGCGCGGCCACCGCAATGCCCGCAATCGCCGTGGCGGGTGCCGACAACACCAGCGCACACGGGCAGGCCGCCACCAGCACGGCGAGCATCGCCTGGGCGTCATTGGTGACAAACCAGGTCACCGCCGCCAGCAATAACACCAGCACCATGTAACTGCCGGCGTAACGTTCCAGCAGCCGAGTGATCGGCGGCTTGGAGCGTTCAGCGCTCTGCATCAGGGCGATGACTTTGCCCAGGGTCGATTCGTTGCCGGTGCGGGTCACTTCAAGGCGCAGCAGACCGTCGAGGTTGATCGCGCCACCAAACACCTGCACGCCAACACTCGCCTCCAGCGGCACCGATTCGCCGGTGATCGGCGCGGTGTCGAGGCTGGCCTGGCCCGACAGCACCACGCCGTCGGCCGGCACCCGGTCACCGGCGCGCACTTCGACGATATCGCCGGTCTTCAGAATGCCATTGTCGACTTCCAGAACGGTGCCGTCGGCCTGCACCAAACGCGCGTGGCTACGGGTCAGTTTGCCCAGGGCGTGAATCGCTTCCTGGGAACCGATGACGCTGCGCTCTTCCAGCACATGGCCGAAGATCATGATGATCGGCAGCAGCGCGGCGGTCAGCAGGTCGCCGGTGGCCCAGGCGCCCAGCATCGCCAGCGCGATCAGTTGGTCGGTGATGCCATGCAGGCTCGGGTAACGCAGGCTGTACCAGGCCGAGCGCATCACGGGCACGGCCACCAGCAACGAGGCCACGCCCAGCAGCAGTTGGCTCACGCCGGTCTGGTCCGGTGCCAGCCAGCGCCATACCAGCCCGAGGCAGAGCAGGCCCAAGGCGAGCATCGCCAGGGTCAGTTGCCGGGCGGCGCTGCGTTGTTCGGCCGATGAAAGCATCGGGGCGGCGTGGGCGGTCATTGTTCGGCTCCCTGAATGATCAGGCGGGAATCGTCTTTAGGGTCGACCGTAGTCACGGAGCCGGCCTGGCCGAGAATCTTCGGCAGGCGCTCGCGGTACAGGCGCAGCAGCAGGCCGGGGTCTTTGACTTGGGCCAGGCTGGCGACGGTGGCAGTTTGCGCTTGGGCGTTGGCCAGGCGCTCGCTGGCCTGGGCGTGGGCCACTTGTACGGCGCGGTCGGCGTCCTGATTGGCGGTCTGGGTGAGTTTTTCAGCGTCTGTGCGGGCGTTGGCCACCGCCTTGTCGGCTTGCTGGCTGGCGGTCAGTACCGCGTTGAACGCGTTGACCGCCGGGCCCGGCAGGCTCGATTGCACGTCGACACGGGTGGCTTCGATGCCCAGGCCAAGGCCGGTGGACGCCAGGTCGGCCAAGCGTTGGTTGATGCCGCGCACCAGATCCCCGCGCAGCCGTTCGCGGCGTTCGGCGGCCTGGTTGTCGGCGCCGATCAGCTCGGGGCGCGCCACCAGAATGGTGTCCAAATCCCGCGCGGCGGTCAGGGCCACGGCGCTGCGGGTGACCAGCCGATCCAGGGCCGGCAGCACATGGTCACCCTGCAATACAAAGGCGTAAGGCTCGGTGACCTTATAAAACACCCGCACATCCAGTTGCACCACGCCGGCATCGCCGGTCAGCAGGTAGCCGGAGCCGGCCAGGGCATCGCTGAGTGGCGTGGCAAAACTGGCCACGCGGTCGGCTTGAGTGGCGGCATCGGAACGCAGCAGGTTTTCTACCCGGCGTTCGATCACCCGGTCTGCGGCGGGCAACAGCACGACTTGCTCGAACGGCCTTGGCCAGGCCAACAGCAGCCCGGCATTCTGAATCCGGTCCAGCGCGCCGAAGTGCAACACCACGGCGCGGTTCTGCGGGTCGATCTGGCGCACGTTGGAAAACGCCCACGCCAGCGCGGCCAATACCGTCACCGCATACAGCGCCAGGAACGTCAGCCGTCCAGCCTGGATCCACGGGCTGTCGAGGCTTTCCCGCTCACTCATGGCTGGACATCCTTGGGCCCATCCACCAATGCGCGAAATGGCGCCGCGTCGGTGCGCAGGATGATTTTGGTGCCCGGCGTGACCACCGTGCCGAGGGTGTCGAGAGAGCGCAGCAGGTTATACAGCTGCGGATTGCCGGCGTAGGCACGGCCATAAATCTGCGCGGCTTCGACCCGGGATTGCGCTTCGATATCGGCGGCTTTCACGGTGGCGTCGGCCTGGACGATTCGCGCATCACGCTCGGCAGCCGAACGAATCTGCGCCGCTTCACGCTTGCCCACGGCGGTGCGTTCGGTGGCGATGGTTTCGCGCTCGGCACGCATGCGGTCGACCGTGGCGGCCAGGGTCACCGAGGGCAAGGTCAGCCGTTCAACGCCGACCTGCACCACACGCACACCATAGGTGGTGAGCAATTGTTGATCGATCTGCTGGCGCAGTTGCGCTTCAAAATCAGCGATCCGCACCTGGCTGGCATCGGTGTTCACCAGGTTGGCCAAGTCGAAACTGGCAGCGGTGGTTTCCAGCGCCGAGCCCACAAAGGTGCGAATCTGCCGCGCCGCTTCATCCGGCTGGTTCTGCACCGCGCGCATAAAGCGCTGCACATTGTCGGCATCGCCCTGCACCTGCCAGGCCACGTAGGCCTGCACGATGATCCGCAAGCCATCGCGGGTGCCAACATCCTGCAAACCGCTGGAGGTGGTGCGCAGGCGCAGGTCTACCGGAATCGCCGCTTCGAACGGCGCCGGCCAGCGCCAGCCGAGGCCCGGCTCCAGCAGTACCCGCGACGGGTTGCCGAAGCGGGTAATCACCGTGGCTTCACCGGAACGCACCTGCACCAGGCTGGCAGCGGCGATGGCGAACAGCACCAGCAACACCGCCCAGCCCATGCGCCGCCAAGGGAACGGGCCGGCTTGCTGTTCATCGCCGTGATGGTGATGATGATGGCCGTGGTGGTGACCATGGCCTGCGTGATCGTGAGAATGAGCGCTCAACAGATGAACTCCTTATTGAACGGCTTTACGCGGCACCGCAGGGTCGGCCGGTAAGGTAAAGGAACGCAGATCGATGGTCGGTGCGCCACTGGCGCCCAGGCGATGATCAAGAATGAGTAATTTGGCGTGGGCCAGGCCCTGGCTCAGTTGGCTCAGGTACTGCTCCAGCACAAAGGCCTGGCCAGCTTGCTGATAGGCCTTTTGTTCGGCGCTGAAACGCAGGTCTGCCGCCTGGGCGCCAGCACTGACCTCACGGGCCGTGGCCTGGGCCTGGTCGCGGGCGGTGCTGGCTTGCAGCAACGCCTGGTTGGTCTGCTCGCTGGCGGCGCCGCGCTCCCGCGAGATCAGCGCCTGAGCCCCGATCTGCGCGGCTTGCACCGCGTGGTAGGCATTCGCTGCACCGGAAGGCGGATGAATGGCTTCCACCACCGTGGCGAGGATTTCCACGCCGCTGTCGAGTTTCTTCAGGTCCGCTTGTACTGCCCGGCCAATTTCATCCGCGAGGCTGTTGCGTTGTTCGCCGAGCAATTCGTCGAGGGTTCGCGAGGCAAACTCGTGAACCAGGATGCGGCTGGCGGTACTGCGGATCAGCGTGGGCACATCCGCGCTGTTATAGGTGGCGGCCAGTGCCGCCTGATCAGTCAGGCCGATGCGGTACACGAAGCGCACATCCATATTGACGATCTGGAAGCTCTGCTTGTCGCCGCTGCTGCTGGCGATCACCTGGGCTTTGTCATTCACATGGGTGGCGTCCCACAGGCGGTTGGCGATCAACGGCGCCGGGCCTTCAGCGGAGGCGACATCAGTGGTAGCCGCTTCGCCAACACTGGTGGCCAGCTCATGAACCACGCCGTTTTCCACGTTCAACACGCGGCCCAGCGGCCAAGGCAAACCGGCATGCAGGCCAGGCCCGAAGACTTCTACCGGCTTGCCAAAACGTTCATAAATCCCACGGCTTTGCAGGGCGACTTCATGCACGCCGGTCAGCAACCAACCGACCGCCAGCACCATCACCAGCACCGGCAGGAAGGCCCGGCGCATGTAGGTAAAGGCCCAGATTTGCCGCAGGTCGATGCCGAAACGGTTGTGCAGTTCGTGCTGCAAGGCGAGCAACGGTTGCGGCGGCCAGCGCAGCATCCCGGCGATAAAACTTTGCGCCATCAGCCGTGGTTCAAGGCGTTCCTGGCGCGGGCTGAACAGCGACAGCACGCCTCGTAACAGAAACTCCAGCGCCACCAGGGCCGGCAACAAGCCGATCAACACGGCCAGGCGCAATGGCCACACGGTTTCTTCACCGGCAAACAGCAGGCAAATCGCACTGATCACCAGGCAGATAATCGCCACCCGGCTCAGTTGCGCCAGTTGCGCGGCTTCCGGCCATTGGGCGGTGCTTTCCTGGGCCATGCGCCGTTCAAACACCAGCAAGCCAAACGCCAGTGCCAATGCGATAGCCGCGCCCACACTGGCAGCCTGGCCCACTGCGGCAGCAGGCAAGGCCAGGCTCCAGAACTCCAGCACGCTGAACAGCGCCAGCAACGACCAGCCACACAGCCAAAACACCGGCGCGCCAATCTGCACCAGCAAGCCGCTACCGACGCGGCCGAACAGGCGGTTGAGCCAACCAGGATTTTCTTCCGCCAGCGGGGCCTCGATCAGCAGTGCCGCCGGCGCCTCCAGCGCCATGGCCCGCCAATCCGCGACCCACCATGCCGATTGCACACCGGCCACCAGCACCAGCAACGCCGAGGCACAGTTGATCAGCACCACCGGCCAGATCGACAGCGGGGCGAACAGTGCCACAAACAGCGCCAGCATCCACCCGCTAACCGCGAGCACCGTCAGGCCGATGCCGGCCTGCCTTAACCGGCGGGCATGAAACAACCCTTGCTGAAAACGCGGCAGCCCTTCAATGGCCACGTCATCAGCGTCTAGATCCACTCGCATCCCCAAACGCCCACCCAGAAACAATTAGTTACCCTATAACACCGGGCGTGAAATTTTTGTTTGGTTTCACCGTGATAGTAATGAAAGCCCCAGAAACACGAGCCATCACTAGTGTCCGGTGTGATAAATCGGCACACTCCCCACAGTTTTTCGCGGGCTTACGGACAAGGAAGCGTCACTCCCATGATTTCGATCTATCAGCTTAAACCGCGTTTTCAGAACCTGCTGCGGCCTTTAGTGCAGCGCCTGTACGACAACGGCACTACCGCCAACCAGATTACCGTGCTGGCCGGGGTGGTTTCGCTGCTGGTGGGATTGCTGATTGCCGGCTTCGCCCACCATGTGTGGCTGTTTGCGCTGATCCCGCTGTGGATGATCCTGCGCATGGCCCTCAACGCCATCGACGGCATGCTCGCCCGGGAGTTCGGCCAGCAGTCGCGGCTCGGCGCCTACCTCAATGAACTGTGTGACGTGATCGCCGACAGCGCGCTGATCCTGCCGTTTGCGCTGCTGCCCGAGGTCAGCCTGGCGCCGGTGTTGCTGGTGACGCTGCTGGCGGTGTTCAGCGAATACGCCGGCGTGCTTGGGCCGATGGTCGGGGCTTCACGGCGCTATGACGGGCCCATGGGCAAGAGTGACCGGGCGTTTGTGCTCGGTGTGCTGGCCACCGGCGTGGCGCTGGGCTGGCTGGGTGCAGCTTGGGTCGAGGCGGTGATGTGGCTGGTCGCGGCCTTGCTGGCCTACACCCTGGTCAACCGCGTGCGCCAAGGCCTCAAAGAAGAACAAACCTCCCCTTCTGCATAAGGATTTTGCGATGCGTGAACAGCAAGAGCACACCTTCAGCACCCATGACGGGGTGGACCTTTTCTACCGTCATTGGCCCGCCACCGCACCCGCAGGCTTTGCGCCGCGCAAGGCGATCGTGCTGTTCCATCGCGGCCACGAGCACTCCGGGCGCATCGCCCACCTGGTGGACGAGCTGAACCTGCCGGAATTCGACTTCTTCGCCTGGGACGCCCGCGGCCATGGCCAGTCCCCCGGCGCACGGGGTGACAGCCCCAGCTTCGCCACCAGCGCCCGGGATGTGCAGACCTTCGTCGATCATATCGGCGCCACTTACAGCATCGAGGAAGAGAACCTCGCGGTGATCGCCCAAAGCGTGGGCGCGGTGATCGCGGCCACGTGGGTGCACGACTACGCGCCGAAGATTCGCTCGCTGGTACTCGCCTCCCCCGCGTTCAAGGTCAAGCTCTACGTGCCCTTCGCCCGGCCGGGCCTGGGGTTGATGCGCAAGTTTCGCGGCAACTTTTTCGTCAACAGCTACGTCAAGGCCAAGTTCCTGAGCCATGACCCGGAGCGCGTGGCGTCCTACGACAGCGATCCATTGATCACCAAGGCCATCTCGGTGAATGTGCTGCTGGGCCTGTACGAAGCCGCCGACCGGGTTGTAGCCGATGCCCAGGCGATTCAGGTGCCGACCCAACTGCTGATCTCCGGCTCGGACTTTGTGGTGCACCGCAAACCCCAGCAGCAGTTTTTCGACCGCCTCGGCAGCTTGAAGAAAGAACTGCACATCCTCCCCGGCTTCTTCCACGACACCCTCGGTGAACGGGACCGCGCCGTAGCCTTGAACAGTGCCCGGCGCTTTATCCTGCAGAACTTCGAACACCCGCTGGACCGCGCCACCTTGCTGGATGCGGACAAGATCGGCCTGACCTGCGCCGAATCCGAATCCCTCGCCGCGCCGTTGCCACGCAACTCCCTGCGCGACCTCTACTGGCGCATGACCCGCACCAGCATGGGCCTGGGCAGCAAACTGTCGGATGGCGTGAAGCTCGGTTTCGACACCGGTTTCGACTCCGGCAGCACCCTGGACTACGTGTACCGCAATACACCGACCGGCAAAGGCGGGCTGGGGCGGATGATCGACACCAACTACCTGAACTCCATCGGCTGGCGCGGCATTCGTCAGCGCAAGTTGAACGTGGAAGAGTTGTTGCGCCTGGCGATGGCCAAGCTGCGGGATGAGCAGCGGGAAGTGCGCATCGTCGACATCGCTGCCGGCCATGGTCGGTACATTCTGGAAGCCTTGCAGGGCGTTTCGCCGTTGCCGGAATCGATCCTGCTGCGCGACTACAGCGACATCAACGTGCGCGACGGTGGCGCACTGATTCGCGAGAAAGGCCTGGGGGATATCGCCCAGTTCGTCAAAGGCGATGCGTTTGACCGGGCAGACCTGGCAGCGCTGGAGCCCAAGCCGACATTGGCGGTGGTCTCCGGCTTGTACGAACTGTTCGCGGATAACGCGATGGTCGGCGGTTCGCTCGCCGGTTTGGCCGAAGCCGTAGAGCCCGGTGGCTACCTGGTGTACACCGGCCAACCGTGGCACCCGCAACTGGAACTGATCGCCCGCGCACTCACCAGCCACCGTCAGGGCCAGGCCTGGGTGATGCGCCGGCGCAGCCAGGCGGAAATGGACCAACTGGTGGAGGCCGCCGGTTTCCGCAAGATTACCCAGCGTGTGGATGAGTGGGGGATTTTCAGCGTGTCCGTGGCACAAAGGGTCTGACCCATGCGTGAACCGGGCCTGTTAAAACCGGCGGTGCTGTGGCTGCTGCTGTTGGCGCCGCTGTTTTTCAGCACCTACGGCTTTGCCACGTGGGTCACCAGCCAGCGCAGTGATGTGGGCACCATGGTGTTCGGCTGGGAAACCCATATCCCATTCTGGGCCTGGACCATCGTGCCCTACTGGTCGATCGACTTGCTCTACGGTTTCTCGCTGCTGCTGCCCAGTACGCGCCACGAGTTGAAACAACACGCCTTGCGCCTGCTGACGGCCCAAGTGATCGCTGTCACGTGTTTCCTGATCTGGCCGTTGCGCTTCACCTTCGAACGGCCGGAGCTGGATGGCGTGTTCGGCTGGTTGTTTGCGGTGCTCGCCGGGTTCGACAAGCCATTCAATCAGGCACCCTCGCTGCACATCGCCCTGCTGGTAGTACTGTGGATAATGTACCAGCGGCATAGCCAAGGCGTGTGGCGCTGGGTGGTGCACGGCTGGTTCGGGTTGATCGGCCTTTCGGTCCTGACCACTTATCAACATCACTTTATTGACTTACCCACAGGCGCCCTCGCCGGCTGGCTGTGCGTGTGGCTGTGGCCGCTGGAGCATCCGAGCCCGCTGCTGAACGCGCACCTGACCAGAGACCGGCAGCGCTGGCGGCTTGGGTTGCGGTATGGCTTCGGGTCGTTAGCGTGTTTGATCCTGGCACTGACCCTCGGCGGCGCTTGGTTATGGCTGCTATGGCCGGCGGTCTCCCTCGGGTTGATGAAGGCGAATTACTGGGTGTTGGGCGTTTCGGGCTTTCAGAAACGTACTGATGGGCGACTCACTCCGGCAGCGCGCTGGTTGTTTGCGCCTTACCTGGTAGCCGCCTGGATCAATTCCCGCCTGTGGACACGTAAGCATCCACAGCCCGATCAGGTTGTGGATAACGTTTGGCTGGGGCGAATTCCCACAGCCAACGAACTAGGCTCTTTCACGGCGGTGGTCGATCTGTGCGCCGAATTGCCGATTAATCCACAGGGCCGTGCCTATTACAGCCTGCCGGTGCTCGACCTCACAGCGCCCACTGCGGCGCAGTGCCTGGAAGGCGCTCAAGCCATTGAACGGCTGCGCTCAACCGGCCCATTACTGGTGTGCTGCGCCCTCGGTTACTCGCGCAGCGCGACCGCCGTGGCTGCATGGCTGCTGCACACCGGGCGCGCAGGCAACATCGACGATGCGGTGGCTATCATTCGTACAGCACGCCCACGTGTAGTCCTGCACGCCGCTCACCGTGAAGCCTTGGAGGGTTTAGCCCATGCCCGCTGATATGGAATTACAGGTGGTCGCCAGCCTGCTGCGCCGGGGCCGTTCGCTGGATCAGTTATCCACAGGCCTGACTTTACTCGGCGTGCTGTTCGGCCTCGCGCAACTGCTGATGGCCAGCATCACGCCAATCTGCCTGATCCTCAGCCTGTGGATGATTGTGCTCGGGCTGCTGCAAAAATACTGGGCGCTGCGGGTGGCCTTCGACGCCGACCTGTTCGCCCTGCTGGCCCGCGACACCGAGCGCACGCCCGACTTTGACCAGGCGATGCACACCCTCGGCCTGCAATCCGCCAAACGCGCGGGCCGGCCCTGGGCCGAACGCCGTCGCGGCGCCCTGAAACTGTTGCGCAAGCAAGCCTATCTGCTGGCGGCGCAAGTGCTGCTGACCGTGGTCGTCATCCTGGCCAGCCCCTGGCTGCCCTTCGCCGGATAAGGAATCCTCATGTTCGAACCCCTGGTCGCCACCCTGATTACCTCCATGGCCCGCACCGTCACCGGCGCCCGCAGCCTGTGGCTTGGCTGCGCACCCGTGCCGGTGCAGCGCATCTATTACGCCAACCACAGCAGCCACGGGGATTTCGTGCTGCTGTGGGCGTCGTTGCCCCAGAACCTGCGTAAATTCACCCGCCCGGTGGCCGGCAGCGACTACTGGAACACCAGCGCCCTGCGCCGCTACGTCATCAACCGGGTATTCAATGGCGTATTGATCGACCGCGAGCGCAAGGACCCTGTGGATAACCCGCTTCAGCCGATGCTCGAAGCCCTGGAGAATGGCGACTCATTGATCATCTTCCCCGAGGGCACGCGCAACCTCGAAGACGGCCTTCTGCCCTTCAAAAGCGGGCTGTATCACCTGGCAAAAAGTTATCCACAAGCCGAATTGATCCCGGTGTGGATCGCCAACCTCAACCGGGTCATGCCCAAGGGCCGCGTGTTGCCGCTGCCATTGCTGTGCACCACCAGCTTCGGCGCACCGCTGCAACTGGAGGACGGCGAAGACAAGGCGCTGTTCCTCGCCCGCACCCGCGACGCCTTGCTCGCCCTCGCCCCGGAGCATTCCTGAGATGGATAGCCAAACCCTGATGTTGTTCGGCGGGATCGGCGCGATCCTGGTGCTCGCCTCGCTGATCGGCCTGATCCTCAAACTGCGCACCCGTGGCACGCCCAACGCGGTGATCGACAACCTCAATGCCCGCATCAATGCGTGGTGGGTGATGGTGGTGGTAATCGGCGTGGCCTTCTGGCTTGGCACCGGCGCGGTGATCCTGCTGTTTTACGCGGTGTCGTTCTATGCCCTGCGCGAATTCCTCACACTGACGCCCACCCGGCGCAGCGACTACCCGGCACTGGTGGCAGCGTTTTACCTGGCGCTGCCGCTGCAATACCTGCTGATCTACTTCGACTGGTATGGACTGTTCTCGATCTTTATCCCCGTGTACGTGTTTTTGCTGCTGCCGATCCTTGCTTCATTGGGCGGCGACAGCACGCACTTCCTGGAACGGGCGTCGAAGGTGCAATGGGGGCTGATGATCGCGGTGTTCTGCGTGTCTTTCGTGCCGGCGCTGCTGACCCTGGATATCGTCGGCTACGAAGGCCGCAACCTGCTGCTGATCGCCTACCTGGTGATCGTGGTGCAACTGTCGGACGTATTGCAGTACGTGTGCGGCAAGCTGTTCGGCAAACACAAGATCGCCCCCAACCTGTCGCCGTCAAAGACGGTGGAAGGGTTTGTTGGCGGGATTCTGTTGTCGTCGCTGATCGGCGCGGCGTTATGGTGGACCACGCCGTTCAATCCCTGGCAGTCGTTCCTGATTGCGCTGTTGATCAACCTGCTGGGGTTTGCCGGCGGGATCGTGATGTCAGCAATCAAGCGCGACCGGGGCGTGAAGGATTGGGGGCACATGATCGAAGGGCACGGCGGAATGCTGGACCGGTTGGATTCGGTGTGTTTTGCCGCGCCGATCTTCTTCCATCTCGTACGCTACTGGTGGACCTGAAACCTCACTCAATTACCTTCCCCCCCGTAGCAGCTGTCGAGCTCTAGCGAGGCTGCGTCGGCCGCACCACCGACCTCAGACCGAGTCGCGCCCTACGCAGCCTCGCTAAAGCTCGACAGCTGCTACGAAGGGAGGGGAGTTTTCAGGTGGGGAGGTGACTCAGCGGCAACGCCCCCGGCGTCTTCACCGTCTGAATCGCAAAGTTGCTGCGGATATCACTCACCCCCGGCAACTTCAACAAACTCCCGGTCAGGAATCGCTCATACCCGCGCAAGTCCGGCACCACCACTTGCAGCAGGAAGTCAGATTCCCCCGACACCAAAAACGCCGAAATCACCTGGGGCAACGCCGTCACCGCCAGCCTGAACGCCTGCGCCTGTTCGTCGTTATGCCGCTCCACTTTTACCCCGACAAACACCGTCAGCCCCAAGCCGACTTCATCCCGGTCAAGACTCGCCTGGTACCCACGAATCACGCCCGCTTCTTCCAGAAGGCGCACGCGCCGCAAGCAGGGTGAAGCCGACAGGCCAATCTCATCTGCCAGTTGCACATTACTCAGGCGGCCATCGCGTTGCAGGGCTTCAAGAATCTTGCGGTCAAACGCATCCAGTTTCAGATTTGGCATAAGTGAAGTGTTTCGCCCGGCAGAAGTGGCAGATTGTGCCAAGACTAGACGCTTTTTGGGCTGACTACGCAAGCACCTGCCCCGGCCTTCGCCCCTAAAATTGCCCTACGAATCACGTACCGCAAGGGGCAGGCACATGGCAGAACTCTGGTTGTTTTTACTTGCACTGGCGGTGGTGTACCTGTTGCCCGGCCCGGACATGATCCTGCTGCTGCAAACCGGCGCCCGCCAGGGAAAGGCGATGGCGCTGGCAACGGCAGCCGGTTTGGGGCTGGCCCGAGGCTGCCACGTGGCGCTGGCAGGGATGGGCCTGGCAACGTTGTTCAAGGTTGCGCCATGGACGTTCGATGTGGTGCGCCTGGGCGGTGCGGCGTATCTACTGTGGATCGGCGTGCAGTGCCTGCGCGCCAACCTGCTGCCCAACCTGAATGCGCTAGGCGGCACAGCACCGGCGCACGCCTGGCGCGAAGCCTTCCAGCGCGGCCTGCTGACCAACCTGCTCAACCCCAAGGCGTTGCTGTTCTGCTCCGTATTGCTGCCGCAATTTATCGATCCACTTGGCCCTTCGGTAACGGCGCAGTTTGCATCGTTGGGCGTGATTCTGGTGGCCGTCGGCCTGGCATTCGACAGTTGCTACGGCCTGGCTGGCGCAAGAGTCGGCCGCTGGCTGGAGCGCAGCCCATCGGCCCAACGCCTCCAACAATGGTTGTTTGGCAGCCTTTTGATCGGTTTTGCGATACGCCTCACTTTCGTGCAGCACGCCTGAGCTGTACGGCGTATTTGCCGTCATCTTTTGTATTAAAGAGACGTGTAAGATACGCGACACATTGCCAGGGATGCTCACCATGTTTGATTCGTTAAAAGCGACCAGCCGCCGTTTTTTCGGCGCCTTGATCTCAGTGGTGAGTGTTCTGTTGCACGCCGTGCGATGGCTGGCGCGCAGCCTGTTCGGCCAATGGCAACCGCCGCGCTGGTTGCACGCCGCAGGCACCGGCGTGGTGAACGCCGGCCATAAGGCCCGGGCGTATCCGCGCCAGGCCGCTGGCGGCGTACTGGCCCTGGTGTTGCTGGTGGCCGTAGGCTTTTATGGCTGGCATTGGTATTCCCACCTGCCGCAGCCCCACACCGTGGGCTATTCGCTGCACAAGCCCAACCTGACGGATTACACCCAGCCGCAGCCCGTTGTGGATAACTTGCAGGTGCGCTTCGCCGAATCCGTGGCACCGCTGGCAGCGATTGGCAAACCGGTCACCGAAGGCATCACCCTCAAGCCGGCCATCGCTGGAGCCTGGCGCTGGTCGGATGACCACAGCCTAATGTTCACCCCGGAAAAAGACTGGCCCGTCGACGCCCACTACACCATCGACCTGGCCAAGAAGAACCTGTTGGCCGACGGCGTGCTACTTGGCCAATACAGCAGCCAATTTTCCACCCAACCGTTCCGCGCCACCTTGGCGCAAAACGAGTTGTACCAGGACCCAAGCAACCCGACGCAGAAACAGTTGGTAGCGACCTTCCACTTTTCCCACCCGGTAGATGAAGACAGCGTACGCAAGCGTGCCACGGTCACCCTCGGCAAAGGCCTGGCCTACCGCGACGCGCAACTGCCCAACCGCCCGGAAATCAGCTTCGACGAGCACAAGCTCAATGCCTTCGTGCGCTCCGCCGCCCTGGCCACTCCGCTGGAAAGCACCCCGGTCAGCGCCAAGCTCGATGAAGGCCTCAAGGCACGTGACGGCGGCAACGCCAGCCCGGCGCCATTGGTGGCCGAAGTTACCGTACCCGGGCGCTATCGCCTGACTTTTACCGGCGCCGAAGTCAGCTTTGTCGACAACGAACGCGCCGAGCCCGAGCCGGTATTGATGTTCAGCAGCTCCAGCGCCGTGGCCGATGAAACCATCGCCAACAAAGTGCAGGCCTGGATGCTGCCGGAAAAAGCCCAGGACGACACCCGCCCCTGGAACCTGCAAGACATCGACGACAAGCTGTTGGCCAGCAGCACCAAGGTCAAGCTGACCCACGTGCCGAGCGTCGAACCGCTGAATACCCTGCACGCCTTCAAGTTCAAGGCCCCGCCTGGCCGCGCCCTGTATGTGCGGGTACCGGCCAACCTGGAAGCCATCGGCGGCTACCTGGCGAAAAATCCGACAGCTTCCCTGGTGAGCATGCCGGCCTATCCGCGCACGCTGCAGTTCCTGTCTGACGGCGCCCTGCTCAGTCTTACCGGCGAAAAACGCCTGGGCTTCATGGCCCGCGGCGTACCCGGCGCCCACGTGGAAATTGCCCGCCTGCTGCCCAACCAGTTGCAGCACCTGGTGGACCAGAGCAGCGGCAGTTTTGCTCGACCGAATTTTGCAAATGACTACTTCGACCGGATGGTGGAGCGTCAGAGCCTGGACATTCCGCTGTCGGCTGGCGACCCGTCCAAAACGCTCTATGACAATGTTGACCTGAGCAATTACCTGACGGCCAACGGCGGCCGCCGCGGCATTTTTGTGCTCAAGTTGAGCCCACAGGACGACCCGGCCGATCGCACCTTTGAGTATTCCCACGACTCCACCAGCGACCTGCGCTTCATCGTGGTCACCGACTTGGGCATCATCGCCAAGCGCTCCAGCGACGGCAGCCACGATGTGTACGTGCAGTCCATCGGCAACGGCTCGCCGGTAGCCGACGCCCAGGTCGATATCATCGGCCGCAACGGTTTGCCGGTGGCCAGTGGCCGTACCGACACCGAAGGCCACGCGCATTTTGCCAAGCTGGATGAACTGCGCCGCGAGAAAACCCCGCTGATGTATGTGGTCAGTCGCGGCAATGACCAATCCTTCCTGCCGATTGCCCGTCAGTCCCAGCAGCTGGATTTGTCGCGCTTTGATGTCGGCGGCCTGGAAGAGGACGGTGCGATCAATCGCCTCAGTGCCTACCTGTTTACCGACCGTGGCCTGTACCGGCCCGGCGAAACCGCGCACCTGGGCATGATCGTGCGCAGCGGCGACTGGAAAGGCGCGCTGCAAGGCTTGCCCGTTGAGCTGCAAATCACCGACCCACGGGGCCTGGAGGTGATTCGCCAGCCGCTGAAGCTTTCCGCCAGCGGTTTTGAAACCTTTGATTTCCCGAGCAGCGAAGTCGCGCCTTCCGGGGATTACACCGCCACCTTGCAACTGATCGGCGAGAAGCAGCGACGCACTGACCTGGGCAGCGTCAGCTTCAAGGTCCGCGACTTCGAACCGGACCGAATGAAAGTCAGCCTCAGCCTGCACGACACCCCGGTGCTGGGCTGGATCCCGCCAGACCAAGTGGTGGCCAAGGTCACCGCGATGCACTTGTTCGGCGCTCCGGCGGCCGGCCGTCGCGTTACGGCCAAAATGTCCCTGAGCCCAACGCTCGCGGCCTTTGATCGCTACCCCGATTACCGTTTCCGCCTGAACGACTCGCTGGAAGAAGCCAGCTCCGAAGACCTGGCCGAAACCACCGTCGACGACAATGGCCAGGCGGTGCTGGACCTCAACCTGCAACGCTTCGCCAACAGCACCTACCGCCTGCAAGTGATGACCCAGGTGTACGAAGCCGAAGGCGGCCGCAACGTCGCCGCACAAAGCGCGTTGCTGGTCTCGGCGGCGCACTACCTGGTAGGTGTGAAGAGCCAGGATTCGCTGTCGTTCGTCGCCAAGGACGCGCCGCGCCAGGTGCAATGGCTGGCCGTCGCGCCAGACCTCACGCCGGTCGCCGTGGACGGCCTGACCAGTGAAGTGGTGGAGCACCGCTACGTCTCGGTGCTGGTGAAGCAATCCAACGGCACCTACAAGTACGAGTCGCGCATCAAGAACATCAGCCAGCTGGCCTCGCCTGTCGTAATGACCAAGGACGGCGCCAAGCAAACCCTGAACACCGGCACCCCGGGCGATTTCACCCTGCAGCTCAAGGACGCCAACGGCAACCTGCTGAACCAGATCGACTACAGCGTGGCCGGCCGGGGCAACACCTCGCGCTCCCTGGAACGCAACGCCGAGTTGCAACTGCGCCTGGATAAACGCAGCTACGCCACCGGTGATGAGATCGCCATCAGTATTCGTGCGCCGTACACCGGTGCCGGGTTGATCACCATCGAGCGGGACAAGGTCTACACCCAGCAATGGTTCAAGGCCGACAGCACCAACAGCGTGCAACACATCCGCGTTCCTGCGGGGCTTGAGGGCAATGCCTACGTCAACGTGCAGTTCGTGCGGGACATCGGCTCGTCCGAGGTCTACATGAGCCCGCTGTCCTACGGCGTGGTGCCGTTCAGCATCAACCTCGATGCGCGGCGCATGGCGTTGAAAGTCGAAGGCCCGGCGAAGATCGAGCCGGGGCAGACCCTGGATATCAAGGTCAACGCCGACCGCCCTGGCCGCGCAGTGGTCTACGCGGTGGACGAAGGCATCCTGCAAGTGGCGCGCTACCAGGCGCCGGACCCGCTGGGCTTCTTCTTCCAGAAGCGCGCGTTGGAGGTTGGTACCAGTCAGATCCTTGACCTGATCCTGCCGGAATTCAGCCGTCTGCTCAGTGGGGCAGCGCCCGGTGGTGATACCGAGGGTGCCCTGGCCAACCACCTCAACCCGTTCAAGCGCAAACACCAGCCGCCTGTGGCCTGGTGGTCTGGCCTGGTGGACTTGCCGGCCGGTGAAACCGTGCTGCATTACCAGGTCCCGGACAGCTTCAACGGCAAGCTGCACCTGTTTGCGGTGGCCGTGGACAGTGACAGCGTGGGCGTCAGCGAAGCCAACACCGAAGTGCGCGGGCCGCTGGTGATCACGCCGAACGTGCCGGCCTTTGTCGCACCGGGGGATGTGTTCAGCGTCAGCGCCGGGGTGTTCAGCAACCTGGACGCCGCGGCGGACGTGAAGTTTGAAGTGCAGACCAGCGATGGCCTGCAGGTGCAAGGCGACAAGGCCAGCACCCTGGCGTTGCAACCGCGCAAGGAAGGCGTTGCCGAGTTCAAGATCAAGGTAGGCGAAAACCTCGGCTCGGCCGACTTGCGCTTCGTCGCGGTGCTGCCGGATGGCAAGCGTATCCAGGTAGCGGAAACCACCTCGATCCGGCCATTGAGCGAGCATCGCGTTGCCCTGAGCCTGGGCCGTTTCGACAGCGCCAGCAAAGAGTTGAAACCGACCCGTGAGCTGTTCAGCCAGTTGCGCGATGTGCAGTTGGGCGTCGCCGCGTCGCCGCTGGTTTGGGCCAACGGCCTCAAGCATTACCTGGATGACTACGGCTACGCCTGCACCGAACAGTTGGTGTCCAAGGCAATGCCTGCGTTGATCTGGGGCGGCAACGCGCCCGAGGCCGAGCAGGCCTTCAGCGGCGCGGTGCGCATGCTGCGTCAGCGGCAGAACCAGGCCGGTGGTTTCGGCTTGTGGGCGGCCAACCCGGACGTGGCGCCGTACGCCAGCCTGTACGCCACCGACTTCCTGATCGAGGCCCGGGAGCGCGGGCTGCCGGTGCCGGAAGACCTGTTGCAACGCTCCAACGCGTACCTCACCGACCTGGCCAACGGCCCGAGCGAAGGCCTGTCGGAATTGCGTAACCGCGCCTACGCCAGTTACCTGTTGAGCCGTCAGGGGATTCTGGTAAGCGGCGCCTTGAGCGATATCCGCGAACGCTATGAAAGCTACTTCAAGGACACCTGGCAGAACGACATTGGCGCCGCGTACCTGGCCGCCAGCTACAAGTTGCTCAAGCAGGATCGCCAGGCCGATGCAGTGTTCCGCAAAGTCCCATGGCTTTCCCTTGTGGATAAGTGGAACAGCGACGGCCTGTATTACGACCCGCTGGTGCACGACGCCGAGCACCTGCATTTGCTCGCCCGGCACTTCCCCCAAATGCTCGACGATGTGCCGGCCAGCCTGCTGGATAAACTCGGCAAGCGCCTCAACGAGCAGCGCTACAACTCGCTGTCGGCGGCGCTTTTGCTGCGGGCCCTGGACAACTACGGCCAGCGCGCGCAAAGCGACATGACGCTCAAGGCGACTGCTTGGCTCGGCGACAAGCAGCAACAGTTGTTGCAGATGGCCGGCCAGCCGCCACGTGCGGCGGTACCGGCCGGCACGCAAAAACTGCAAATGGAAAAATCCGACGGCCCGGCGGCGTTCTACATGCTGAGCGAAGCCGGCTATGACAAGGGCGCTACGCTGAAACCGATCAACAACGGCCTGGAAATCATCCACGAATACCTCGACCTCAAAGGCAACCCGGTCAGCAAGGTCGCGGTGGGTGATGAGTTCCTGGTGCGCCTGCGCTTGCGGGCCACCGACCGTGACCAGGTGCAGCAAGTGGCCGTGGTCGACTTGCTGCCGGGTGGTGTCGAGCCTGTGTATAACTTGCCGCCGGAGCCGGAAGCGGCCAGCAGCGAGGAAAGCGAAGGCGACGATTCGGAGTACGTTGAAACCAGCGAAGACACCGAGGAAGCCGACGCCTGGCAAGCGCCGATCGGCGAGACCGACCTGAGCAACTGGCAGCCGGACTATGTCGATGTGCGTGATGACCGAGTGGTGTTGTACGGCACCGCGCTGCGGGATGTAGGCACCTTCGTGTACCGCGTGCGCGCCACCAACGCCGGTACCTTCAATACGCCACCGGCCTACGCCGAGGGCATGTACGAAACCACCCTGCAAGGACGCGGCAAAGTAGGCCAGCTTGAAATTACCAAGCCTTAAACGCCTGACGCCGCTGCTGGCAGCGGCGCTGATTCTGGCGGGGCTGCGGTTGTGGCCCCATGCACCGCTGGAACACGCTGCCACCTCCTCACGGGTGGTGCTGGCCGACGACGGTTCGCTGCTGCGCATGACCCTGGCGGCTGACGGGCAATATCGCCTGTGGCTACCGCTGGAGCGGATTTCTCCGTCACTGGTGGAGGCGCTGCTGCTCAAGGAAGACCGCAACTTCTATTGGCACCCGGGAATCAATCCCCCGGCGTTACTGCGGGCGGCCATGGCCACCTACAGCGGCGGCCAGCGCCAGGGCGGTTCGACGTTGAGCATGCAGTTGGCCAGGCGTCTGTGGGATCTGAATACCCGCCAGGTGCCCGGCAAGCTCGAGCAAATGGCCTTGGCGTTGTGGCTGGAGGCGCGCTACAGCAAGCATGACATCCTGGAGGCCTATCTCAACCTGGCACCCATGGGCGGTAATATCGAAGGCGCCGAAGCGGCCAGCCGGATTTACTTTGGCAAGTCCGCAGCGCAATTGTCTTTGTCTGAAGCCCTCGCCCTGGCCGTGATTCCCCAGCAACCCGGCCGCCGCGCGCGCTTCGGCCCATCGCTGCAAACCGCCCGGCAGCGGCTGATGGCCGATTGGCGGGAGACTTATCCACAGGACCCGCGAAACGACAGTTTGTTGGACCTGCCACTGGAAGCCCGCACCCGCCAGCAAATCCCGTTTCTGGCGCCGCACCTGAGCGAACAACTGCTGGCCTCGCAGACCGGCAACGAGCTGAACAGCACCCTCAACCTGCCACTGCAACAATTGCTGGAGCGCCTGATCACCGGCTTTATCGCCGAGCGCCGCAGCAGCGGTGTGGAAAACGCCACGGCGATCCTGATCGACAGCCGCGACCAGAGCGTAAAAGCCCTGGTGGGCTCGGCAGACTACTCATCCACGGGCATTCACGGCCAGGTCAACGGCGTGCTGTCGCGGCGTTCGCCGGGCTCGACCCTCAAGCCATTCCTGTATGGGCTGGCGCTGGACCAAGGGGTGATCCACCCCATGAGCATCCTCAAGGACATGCCGAGTAACTTCGGCTACTTCCAGCCGGAAAATTTCGACGGCAGTTTTGTCGGCCCGGTGACGGCCCGCGACGCGCTTATTCGCAGCCGCAATATCCCGGCTGTCTGGCTGGCCAGCCAAACCCGCTCGCCGTCACTCTACGGATTGCTACAACGCGCCGGGATCAAGGGCCTTCGAGGCGAAAGCCATTACGGCTTGGCACTGGCCTTGGGCGGCGGCGAGATGACGCCCGAGGAACTGGCGCGGCTGTATGTGATGTTGGCAGGTGACGGGCATTTGCGGCCCCTGCGCTATTTGCAGGAGCAGCCGCAAACCACCGGCGCCCAGTTACTCACACCGCAGGCCGCGTTTATGGTGCGCGACATGCTGCGGCGCAACCCGCGCCCGGACGGCCTGCCGGGACGCCATTGGCGCACGGCCTGGAAGACCGGCACGTCCTGGGGTTTTCACGATGCCTGGAGCGCAGGCCTCGTAGGCCCGTACGTGCTGGTGGTGTGGGTGGGCAACTTCGACGGCCGTCCGAACCCTGAGTTTATCGGCGCGAAAACCGCCGCACCGCTGTTCTTCCGCATCGCCGACGCCCTGCCGCTGGCCTTGCCCAATGTGGTGATCAAACCCGACAAGCCGCCCGCCGGGTTGATCCGCATCGACGTCTGCGCCGCCTCCGGCGAGTTGCCCAACCGCTGGTGCCCGCGCACTCGCAAGACGTGGTACATCCCCGGCGTGTCACCGATTCGCGTGTCCAACCTGCACCGCCCGGTGCTGATCGACACCCGCACCGGCAAGGCCGCGTGCCCGCCCTTCGACCCGCAGTACACTCGCGAAGAAGTCTTCGAATTCTGGCCCAGCGATGTGCAGCGGCTGTTTCGCGCCGCCGGGCTGCCGCGACGCACGCCGCCCAATGTGCAGAAAAGCTGCCAACCCAATCGCATCGGCGACCAGAGCGAAGCGCCGCAGATTCGTTCGCCACTGACCCAGGTCAGCTACCATCTGCGCCTGTCACAGCCCCAGGAAAGCATTCCGCTGAACGCCAACGCGGCCAGTGATGCGCAGACGCTGTATTGGTTCGCCGACCAGACATTGATTGGCCAGGGCCCGCCGCAAACCACGCTGAACTGGCGCCCGGGCAAGTCGGGGGAATATCGGTTGCGGGTGACTGATGATCAGGGCCGTAGCGCCAGCCGGGGCTTGAAAGTGGAGTTTGTGCCCTGATCAGGCATCTTCGTCGCCGAAACTGGCGGTGCCGGCGTCTTTTGTAAAATGCTTGTACGCCGCGCCCAGCTTGCGCTGCTCAAAGATCGAGAACACCAGGGTGCCCAGCAGAATCATCATCCACACCAGGAACACCTTCATGGTGTCCACCTGGGCTACCACCAGCAGCAAGGTCACCACGCCGCCAATCACCATGCCCAGGCCCATCCAGGCACCCAGCACCCGGCCTACCGCCAGGCGCATGCCCTTGGGCAGCAAGAGCCGCAGTGCGAGCAACACCACAAACATCGACAGCAAGAACCCGAACGCGGCCATGAAGGGAATCACGAAGCCGTTGTCACGGTACAACCAGGCCAAAAAGCGATAGGCCGGGTTCAGTGCCGCCATTTGCTGGTAGGTGGCGGGGCCCGGCAAATGCAACTGGGCAAAATGCTCCGGGGTCATGGCCATGATGCCGACGCCGATCAAACCCACCACCACCGCGTAAAAACCACCGGCGCGCCACAGCGGCGCCAGCACGCGGCGATTCTCCACATCCTTGGTCTCGGCCAGGCCGAACACCGCATCACGTTGCCGGCCCTGGGCAATCACCGTCTTGCCTTCGCGCTCGCAGGCATCGCCAATCAGCATTACCTGCATATCCTGGGTGAGCAGCAGTTCGCCCTGACGGCGTGAGCTACCGATCAATTCATGTTCGTCAGGGGACTTCTTGCCGAACAGGTCGATGCCTTCGGCAAACACCGACACTTCCCCCGTGGCATCCTGCAGGCGGAAGTCATTGCAGCGAGCTTCGGCCGAAACCTGGCTCCAGCTCCAATCGCCGTCCTTGTCCTTGGTGCCTTCCTCGACGATCCACACGTAACCGGCGCAAGGCTTGCCGTTGACCGGGGAAACCAGCGGCGTGTCGACGATCACCTTGCCGTTCACTTCCACCAGGCCCATGGCCAATGCGCGTATCTGGCTGGTGGCCAGACGCTGTTCGGTGCGATAGAAGTTGGGGCCGAAGCTGGCCAGCAGGCCGATCAAGATGCAAACCGGGAAAAACAGCGCCACCAGGATCGTCGGGGCATAGACCATCAGGCCGATGAAACCCGCGAGAAAGACTAGCGCCACCAGGGTTTTCCACGCTGGCTTTTTCGCGACAACGCCCGCCTGGGTAGTTTTCATGCGCCCGGCACCTCAAGCTTCACGCCCTCGTAGCGGGTTTCTTCGGCGCTGATGGCCAGCAGCGGGATGCGCTGGTAGCCGAGCATCTTTGCGAAGAACAGGTCGGGGAAAATCGCGATGGCAATGTTGTAGAGGTTTACCGACTCGTTGAAGAATTCGCGGCGGTCGGCGATGCGTTCCTCCACCGCCGAGATCGCCTGCTGCAACTCGACCATATTGGGGCCGGAGATCAGCGTCGGGTAATTCTCGGCCACCGCAATCACCGACTTGAGCGCGGTATTGAGCTGGTTGGAGGCATCGACCTTATCGGTCAGGCTGCTGGCGTTGAGGTAGGCGGTGCGGGCGTCGCTGAGGCGGGTGAACAGCGCGTTCTCATGGTTCATGGCGGTTTGCACCACGCGCATCAGGTCGGGAATCTGGTCGGCCCGTTGCTTGAGCAATACGTCGATGTTGGCGAAGGCTTTATCCACATCGTTGCGCCGCATCACCAGGCCGTTGTAGACCCCCACCAGCCAGCCGACCAGGCCGACGACAATAATCAGCACGACGATACCGGCGATCAGCAGTTCTATGTTCATGGTGAAGGCATTCCCTGGCTAGTTATCCACAGGGCGCATTCTAGGGCCAAAGCGGAGCAATACTCCCGGAATTAGTCCACAGAAACAGCAAGAGCCGATGCCCGGTAGTTGCGCCCGACGAACCGATAGTCACCGTTGGCGTCCTGTTGCATCAGGTCGCCGGTGGCAAACCAGCCGTTTCGGGTGTGGCTGATGATGTCTCCGGGGCCGGTCCAGTAGCCGAGGCTCAGGTTCGGGCCGCGCAGGTGCAGCTCGCCCACCGTGCCTTGGGCGACGTCCTCGCCTGTGGCATCCACCAGCCGTGTACGGCCAGACACTCCACGCAAGGCGCCAAAATCCTCGCCAAAGACCGTGCTGCCAATGCACTCGGTCAAACCGTAGGTATTGCCCAGCGGGAGGTTGAAAGTGTTTTCGAAGGCTTCGGCAACCTGCCGTAGGCAAGTATTACCGCCCACACCGCAGGTGCGCAGTGAGCTGATATCGCGAGGCCGCTTACGCTGCGCCTGCACCAGCGGCATGCAGGTAAACGGCGCGACAAACAGGGTGGTGCCGCTGTGCTGTTCGACGGCATCGAGTACGGTGTCGGCATCAAAATGGCTGATCAACACTTCCTGGCAGCCGTGAATCATCGACGCCAGCATCAGCAGTGTTCCCGAGACATAGGCCACCGAGGTGCAGCCGATGACGCTCGCTTCAGGCCCAAGGGGCCAGGCCGTCAGGGCGCCAATCACGTGGGAAACCACGCGCTGGTTATACGCCACCAGCTTTGGCATGCCCGTGGTGCCGGAGGTGGCGAGCAGCAGGAAGGTGGAGTCGATATCCACAGGCAGCGAAACCTCTGTGCGCGAGGCGTAGCCCTGTAGATGACGCCAGGAGCGCGGGCCTCGGTCGCTGGCATCGAAGGTGCGAATGTGCGTTGTCTTGAGTAGGGAGACAACCTGCTGCAGTTCCATTTCATGGATAAACAACGCAGGGCGCAGCCAGCCCAGGAACTCATTCAACTCATGGGCCTTGAACTCGATCTTCAACGGCACCACGATCGCGCTCGTGATCATCGCGGCAAACAGGAACACCGCGTACACCGGTGAAGTTCTGACAGACAGCACAATACGCTCGCCCGGAACAATGCCCGCACGGCGTAACCCGGTGCTCAGGCACGCGACTTCGCTGGCAAGGCGGTGATAGGACCAGACGTCACCGTCGGCAATCAAGGCCACCGCGTTGGGGCGCTCGGCAGCATGGCGGAACAGCGCTTGCAGCGGTGTTTCAGAAGGCGACAGGGTTTGCGCAGCAGCGAAGCAGGTCAGCATGGACGTTTTCCAGGGGCCAGGTCAGGGGCCGCGCAACGGTGCGCGGACTCCACAAGGGAACACGCGGTGCTGGCGGTTTATTCCGTGAAATTCCTGGCCCCTGAAAAAGCAAAACCCCCGAAGATCGGGGGTTTTGAATTTAGAGAATTAAAACTGTCGCGACAGGGGTACGTGTTTCGCAGCCTGCAGCTTCTTGTAGAGGAAACGCAAAACTGTCGCAACCGCCCAAAAATCCGTTTCGGGCATATTTTCTAGAGAATTAAAACTGTCGCAGCCAGAAACGACAAGGCTTTGCGGATATCCGACGAACACGATCAGTGCCTACGCCACCTTGGTTTCCCAAGTTCAAAACAGGATGCGTGTGAGGAACATCGAGCATCCAGAGTTGCGAGCTCAACTTGAACGGGGTTCGCGTAAAATCACTTTGCATAAAATCGATATATCGATTTAGCCTAAAGTGATGATCTTGAGCACAAAAAAAGCCCCCCGACTTGCTATCAAGTGCGGGGGGCGATTGAACATAAGTGGTGTTATTGGTAACGCGGGGGGCTCACCCCGGCGCGCCTTCTTCCCATGGCATCGGCTCGCCTTCGCGCGCTCGCATCTGACACGACTCAGCACATTGGCGATGCGTGTGCAAGTTCGCTTCAGCCAGGCGCTGAATGCGCTCTTTGACTTCCTCCGGCTTCAAGTCCGGGCGCCACGTGCAAATCCCTTGGATAATCCGTTCAAAGGCGATTTCCTCGGCAGCCAGCTTTTGCATGGCGGGGTTCCCTTTCTTTCGAAATTCTGTTTATTGAAATGCTGACCACAGCTGATAAGTCGCATAACAATTGGGGCAATCCCGTGCGATTTCCCACCTGTGATCTAAAAATGGTTTAGAGCAAATTCTGAGGCGCTGAGGAATTCATTCAAAGTATCTGCTCAAGTCACCTGCAAACAGCGGGTCAGGTAGAGTGCAATTTCTCAATAGCGTTGCGCAGCGGACTTTGAATTTCATTGCATCACGTATACCTTCCGACAGCTCAATTTCTCTCACCTCACGAGTACGATGGATGACGCCTCTCGGCTCCACGACGCTCAAGGTTTGCTTCGGTGCGTATGAAAAAACCTACGCTTCTGTGGGAAAAGCCCTTCGCCAGTTTTCCCATTCAGTAGGCAGACTATGCTTATCTCACGTAGGAAATTTCTCTGTTTCAAACCAGTGCTGTAAATTCTTTTACCGTAAAGCTCTGGGTTTGCCATCAACGGAAGCAACACTTATCCCGCGTGACTAACCGTATCTAACCCCTTACAGGTTCGCCATGCCAAAAGCGCTAGTTGTCGACGACCACTTCTTCATCCGCTCAGCAGTTAAGACCATGCTGGAGCAGGAACACTTTCAGATCGTTGGCGAAGCCGACAATGGCGCCGATGCCATTCAGTTGTCCCGCGAGCACGCGCCAGACCTGATAATTCTCGACATTTCCATGCCCAAGCTCGATGGCCTGGAAGTCATCGGTCGTATCCAGGGATTGGGGCTCAATACCCGGATTCTTGTCCTGACATCCCAGCCCGCCGCACTGTTTGCCACGCGCTGCATGAAAGCCGGTGCCGCGGGTTATGTGTCGAAAACCGACGATTTGAATGAAGTGCTGCGGGCGGTGAAGGCCGTGATGGGCGGCTTCACGTTTTTCCCCAACCTCAACACCGCCTCGGTGCGCGCATCAGACATTGAGACCACCGAACTCGACTTGATCAAAAGCCTCTCCGACCGCGAACTGGCGGTGCTGCAGCACTTGGCCTGGGGTAGCAGCAACAAGGAAATTGGCGATCTTTTGCTGATCAGCAGCAAAACCGTGAGCACCTATAAAACGCGACTGATTCAGAAGCTCAACGTCAAATCTGTGGTTTATCTGGCAGAGTTTGCCAAGCGTAATCATCTAATTTAAATGAAGACTCTCTACGGACGATGGTGGGCAGGATGGCTACTGGTGGGCCAGTTGTGGTTCGCCGGGACGAGCTATGCCGACACCGAAACGTTGCGCCTGCTCGGGCGTTCCAAGGTAGACAATTACAGCGTCGAACTGGACGAGAATGACTGGCGATGGCTGCGTCAGCACGAAGGCCTGGTGCTCGGAACTTCGGTGCCGGACTACGCGCCGTTTGACTTGAGTAACGACGGGCAAGATCTTGAAGGCATTACCGCGGACTTTGCCGGGCTGCTGTCCGAGTTGCTGCATGTGCCGATCACCGTGCGTCGTTATGACTCCCGATCCCAGGTTATCGAGGCGCTGAAAAACGGCGAGATCGATCTTCTGGGTACCGCTAACGGTTTTGAGGCCGCCGACCCGACACTGATCGCTTCTACGCCTTACGCTGAAGACCAGCCGACTCTGGTGATTCGCAGCAACGACAACCCGGAAAGCGAAGTTCTCGCGCCGGATCTGGCAGGCAAGCAAGTGGCAATGCTTTACCACTACCTGCCAGCTGACAAAGTACGGGCGTTTTACCCAAAGGCCAATCTGCAACTTTTCCCGTCTACCTTGAGTGCCATCGGAGCTGTCGCCTTCGGCCAGGCCGATGTGTACCTGGGCGATGCGATCAGTACCAATTACCTTATCAATAAGAATTACTTGAACAATGTGCAACTGGCGGACTTTTCACAGATGGCAGGCAGCCATTTTGCCTTTGCCCTGAGGTCCGCGAACACGCAGCTAAAAAGGATCGTCGATAAGGCGCTGGCGGTGATTCCGGCCAGTGAACGCATGACCATCGAGCGCCGCTGGAGCGCCGGTGAAACCAGCATTCCCGGCAATCATCGATTGAACTTCACGGCCGCCGAACAACGCTGGCTCAATGAGCATCCGCGCCTCAAAGTAGCGATTGTCGATACCTTCCTGCCGTTTTCGTTTTCCGACGAAAAAGATGACTTCCGTGGTATCGGCGCCGAGTTGCTGGCCAAAATCAGCCTGCGTACAGGGCTGCGTTTCCAAGTGGTGCGCACCCGCTCGGTCGAGGAGTTGGCCAATACCGTGACCAATGGTGAGGCCGATTTGATCGGCGCCATTGTTCCGAGTGCAGGCCGCGAGAACGTTCTGCGCTTTACCCGACCTTTTATCAGCAATCCTTATGTGTTGGTCAGCCGCAGCGAAACGGGTAGCCCGCTGACCCTCGACGATATGGGTGACAAGCGCCTGGCCGTAATTCCTGGCAGCACCATTGAAGAAAACATCCGACACCAGTACCCCCGTATCCGGCTGTTGCCGGCACCAGACGTCGCCGAGACGCTGGCTATGGTTGCCAAGGGGGAAGCCGATGCCACCGTCAACCCGCTGATCAGTGCGCGTTACATCATCTCGCGGCAGTACCGCGACCAGTTGCGTGTTACCAGCACTGTAGGCACAGCGCCGGCACGCATTACGCTGGCCACCAACCGTGGGGCACTGGAGCTGTACTCGATTCTCGACAAAGCCTTGTTGAGCATCCCCCCGGAAGAAATGGATGAACTCACCAGCCGCTGGCGTACCGAGGTACTGGTGGACGGTAACTTCTGGCCGCGCTATCGCAGCATGATCATCCGCGGTTCAATCGTGCTCGGCCTGGTCCTGCTGCTGGCCGCTGGCTGGATTGCCTATCTGCGCTCGTTGATCCGCAAGCGTATCGCCGCCGAACAAGCCCTGAACGATCAGGTGGAGTTCATGCGCGTGTTGATCGACGGTACGCCGCACCCTATCTATGTGCGTGACCGCGACGGTCGTATGCTGGTGTGCAACGCCAGCTATCTGAACGTCGTCGGGCTGCCCCGCGAAGCGGTGATTGGCACTCAGGTGGTGGATGGTTTGAGCGGTGACCAGGCCGAGGCCCGGGGTTATCACGACGACTACCTGCAGGTGATGAGAGACGGCGAGCCGCGTGTGCTGGACCGCCCGCTGACCCTGCCCAATGGCAAACGCTTGACCATCTACCACTGGATGCTGCCGTACCGCGACAGTAAGGGTGAAGTCACCGGCATGATCGGAGGTTGGATCGACATTAGCGAGCGTCAGATTCTCATGGAAGAACTGATCGAGGCCAAGGGCTCTGCTGATGACGCAAACCGCGCGAAGACCACGTTCCTCGCGACGATGAGCCATGAAATTCGTACGCCGATGAACGCAGTGATCGGCATGTTGGAATTGGCGACCAAACGTGCAGACCAGGGCGTGATGGACCGCTTTGCTCTCGACGTAGCGTCGGGGGCCGCTCGGGGTTTACTCGACCTGATTGGGGACGTGCTGGACATCGCGCGTATCGAGTCCGGGCGCCTATCATTGTCGCCCCAGCGCGCCAACCTGCGGGAGCTAACCGAGTCGGTGGTCAGGATCTTCGAAGGGCTGGCGCAGCAGAAGCAGGTGCAATTGCTGGTGGACCTCGACCTTGGCCCGAACATGGATGTGATGATCGATCCGCTGCGCTTCAAGCAGATTCTGTCCAACCTGTTGAGTAACGCGATCAAATTCACCGAGCGCGGCCGGGTGATGTTGAGCCTCAGTGTCACCGCGCCGAACGCGGATGACCGGGTTTCGGTGCGAATGCGGGTAGCAGACACCGGCATCGGTATCTCCGAGGCTGATCAGGCGCGACTGTTCAGTCCGTTTACCCAGGCGTCCAACAACAAGCTCTCGGCACGCAGCGGTTCTGGCCTGGGCCTGGTGATCTGCCGCACACTGTGTGAAATGATGGGTGGCCAGTTGCAGTTGCGCAGCGACTTGGGACAGGGCACCACGGTCGATGTCGGCTTTGAGTTGACTACCCTGACGCCCCTCAGCACTGCGCTTGTCACCGTAGTGGAACCACTGTCGCAAATCGGCGCGCTGAATATCCTGATTGTCGACGACTACCCGGCCAACCGTATCTTGTTGAGCCAGCAGTTGAACTACTTGGGGCACCACGTCACTGACGCAGAAGACGGTGCCGATGGCTTGCGTGCCTGGCGTAACGACAGCTTCGATGTGGTGATTACTGACTGCAATATGCCGACTATGAACGGCTACCAACTCGCCCAGGCGATTCGTGATGAGGAACGCGCCCGACAGTTGCAAGCGTGTCTGGTGTTGGGCTTTACCGCAAACGCCCAGCCTGAGGAACGTGGCCGTTGCCTTGAAGCCGGAATGGATGACTGCCTGTTCAAACCGATCAGTATCACTGACCTAAGCCAGCGCTTGGCGTCGGTCGAACCACGGTCCAGAGTGCAACCTTCAACCCCAATCAATCTAGATAGCCTCGACATGGATTTGTCCAGCCTCAAGCAGCTGGCACGTGGCGACAAGTCGACCATTCAACGGCTAGTAAATGATCTGGCCCGCAGCACCGAGGAAGATCTGAGGCGCTTGTTGCGTCTTTACACCAGCGACGATTTGCAGGGGCTCGCCGACTTGGCACACCGTGTTAAGGGCGGGGCGCGGATCATCAAGGCGCAAAGCCTGATTCAGCAATGCGAGCAGCTGGAAACAGCCTGCAACAACGCAGATGCCGATGCGGTTACCGAAGCCGTTGATGCGGTGCAGCAGTCTATGGAAGCATTGAACGAGTCCCTCGAGACCTTGCGCGAAGCTGGCATGATCTAAAAGTTTGCGGGTCGGACCGGCGCCTTCTCTCTGAAAAATCCTACACGAGCGTAGGATTTTTCATTCTTTCTCTAAGCATTTTCCTACCTAGCATGGGCGTATCGCTTGAAGTCGAGCGAAACCTCCATGCTTTGCCGTGGGCGGTTTTTTGAACCTGAAGTTACTTTTTGTCCCGCTTGATCGCGGGAAGTTTTCTGTCGACACCTTCTGATCCATGTACCTCCTTTCCTTGCTGAAGACGATGCCCGTGGCCATACCTCCATTACGTATTTTGATTGCTGATAAACAGCACTACCAATGCCGATTGATCGAGAAATGCCTGAACCTGCTCGGCCAATTCCGCATAGCGCCGGTGTGCTCTTTTCAGGAACTGGACCAGGTCACGCAGTCGCCAGGGTTGGTATTTGATCTTGTGGTGCTGAATGCCGACTTAACCCGTGAAGCGGGCATTGATGCTGGCCTGTTCTGCCAACAAAACGTCAATGTGCGCAACGCCCTGATCTACGGCGACGACTACCTGCTGTTGCGCGAATCCGCACCAACCGGAAAGTGGGGCACGCTGATGATGGCAAGGTCGGCAGACCTCTACACCCTGATGCGCGCCTTGGGCGACATCCAGCGTTAGAAATTCGCGATGCGTGACGGCTTGGTCGTCGCGCTGACCGATGTTGTTCGCTGCCGGGGCCTTACCTGCGCAGTTATAAAAATGCTTAGGAGTCAAACCATGAAGATGACCACTATGAGCAAGCGCATCAGCCGCTCAGCCTGGGCCGTAATCGTTGCAGGAGTATTGGCGGGATGCGCCAGTGCACCACCGCCTGCCGAGAAAATCTCCTTGGCCCGCGACGCGGTCGAGCGTGCTGTGTCAGCGCAAGCGACGCAATTCGCGCCGCTTGAAATGAAGACCGCTCAGGACAAGTTGGCCCGCATGGAGCAGGCCATAGGGGAAAAGAATTACGTCCAGGTCAGCACGCTCGCCGAGCAGATCGAGGCCGACGCCAACGTGGCTGAAGCCAAGGCACAAGCCGTACGTAAGCAGCAGGTCTTGAAGCAGGCGCAGGAGGGCATCCAGGTCCTCAAGCAGGAAATGCTCAACGCCCCTGATGCCACCCACTGAGGATCACCTTATGCGTTCTACTCTGTTTATTCCGGTAGTTTCAGTCTTGAGCCTGGCGCTGGCTGGTTGTGCAACCCCTCCGGAAAACCCGCAGTTGCTGCAAGCCCGTAGCGATTTTTCCAGCCTGCAGCAAAAGCCGGCATCCAGCACCTTGGCGGCCGTCGAAACGCGTGTTGCTTCTAATGCCCTTGATCGTGCAAACCAAGCCTCCATTCATAGCCGCACCGATCCGCAGGTTGACCAATTAGCGTACCTTGCATCGCAAAAGATCGCCCTCGCCGAGCAAGCCATTGCTGGCCGGCAAACCGACGCAAAGCTTGATGACATTGCGGTACAGCGCACCCAGGTGCAACTCGACGTGCGTACTGCGCAGCTTAAGGCGCTGCAGGCCATGAACGCTAAGCCATCAGATCGCGGTCAAGTCATCACCTTCGGCGACGTGCTATTTGACACCTCCAGGGCAGAGTTGAAGCCTGGCAGCCAGCGTGACTTGCAGGGCCTGGCGGACTTCCTGGCGCAGAACCCGGAACGCAAGATTCGCGTCGAAGGTTTCACCGACAGCACAGGCGGTGACGCCTTCAACCAGAGCTTGTCTGAGCGTCGTGCCCAAGCAGTGGCGCGGGGTCTGGAGCAGTTGGGCGTGGGTATTGAGCGCATTACTGTAGTGGGTTATGGCAAGCAGTTTCCTGTGGCCGACAACGCCAGCGCGCAATCACGTCAATTGAACCGTCGGGTAGAAGTGATCGTCTCCAACGATGCTTCCGCTGTTAACACTCGTCGGTAAAAACCTCCCTGCATAACGGCTCGGCGCCTGCCAAGCGCCGAAGTTCGTCACCCCGCGCGAAACCACTGCCATGACCACTATCCCCTTACGCGTAATGGTTCTTGAATCCTGCGCGATACATCGTTCATGTACCGCCAATCGACTTAGGGAAGCTGGCAATGTTGAAGTGGTGGAGTCTGCTCACGGATGCCAGGCGTTAGACGTTCTGACACATACTGGCGGGGTGGACATAGTGCTGTGTGACCTGCAGATGGAAGGCATGGACGTGCTGGCGTTTCTGAAGCAAGCAGCCCAGAGACGTTTGCTTCACTCCCTTATCATCCAAGGCTCACATTCTCCGGAACTGCTTCGGTCGATTCGCCAACTTGTGTCGCTTCTAGGTCTGAGACTGCTGGGGTATATCTCCAAGCCTTTTTCGACGCATCAACTGCAAGGTTTGATGCACATGTATCACCATTCTCATGCTCTCGCTCGCGACGCGCAGATAATTGTGCCACTGGCCAACGAAACGGATGTACGTGCAGCGCTGGCGGCCGGGCAGTTTCACGCGTACTACCAACCTAAATTCAACCTCAAGACGTTCGAAATCTGTGGTGTCGAAGTCTTGGCGCGCTGGCAGCATCCCCAACAAGAACTGCTTACGCCTGCGGTCTTTATGCCGACTCTGGAACGCTGTGAGCTGCTGGATGACCTGCTGCTGATGCAGATGCAACAAGCGCTGGCGTTGCAGCACCAGATGAGAACAACCGGCGTAACACTCAGCCTGGCTTTCAACCTGCACGCATCACAACTTGCCAGCAGCGCCTTAAGCCTGCAGGTCAAGGCACTCCTGACTCACTACCAGGCACCCCCATCCAGCGTGACGTTCGAACTGACTGAGAGTGGCATGCTCGACGTTTGCGCCAATAGCCTGGAATGTCTTCTGCGCTTGAGAATGATGGGCTGCAACCTCTCGATAGACGACTTCGGCGCTGGATTTTCGTCGCTTCAGCGCCTGTGTGATTTGCCATTCAACGAGATCAAGCTGGATGCCCAATTTGCATACGCAGTAACACAGGATTTGCGCTCGCGTGTAGTCATCAGCACCATTCAGAGGCTGGGCACAAGCTTGGGGATGGCGGTAGTGATTGAAGGCATTGAAACCCTGGAGCAGTGTCAATTATTACAAAGCTTGGGATGCGTTATCGGGCAGGGCTATGTGTTTTCCCGCGCGATGAGCGAGAGCCAGCTAATCAGATGGTTGGATGAGACGGTGTCGACTGACGGGTAAGAAGCAGCGATCGCGCTGCCCTTGGATAACCGAATCCCGTGGTGAGGTTGCTCCTCTCTTCAGCCTGACGGTTGGCGCCGATACAAACTGAGCCCCAGCGCCAGTATGACCAGCATCCCGGCGCAGCTGCGATTGATCCACTGCATGACGCCTGCGGAAAAACGCTGCATGGCAAGTCGACCTCCGAATGCGTAGATGAGCATCATGATGCAGTCAACCGAAGCGCTAATGAGGGCCAAGAGCGCATATTGCGTGGCAGCCGGCTTGGTGGGCTCAATGAACTGAGGCAGGAACGCTGCGAAAAAAAGTAGGCCCTTGGGGTTGGACAAGCCTACTAGCAGTGCTCGTAGAAACGCCGACTTTCCCGTTGCCAAGATCGGCTTGTGAGATTCGGAAAGCATGCGGGTCGGAGCGCGCCAAAGTACCCATGCAAGATAAACCAGATATACCGCACCGACCCACTTCACGAGGCTGAACAGATGCTCTGAAGCCTGTAGTAAAGCCCCTAATCCGCATCCCACCGCGCCGATCAGCAATAGATCCGACAACGCCGCGCCTGCGATACCGAATGCCGCTACCCGCATGCCATTGGACGCGCCATTGCTGAGGGCCAATAGCATTGAGGGGCCCGGAGTCATCATCACCACACTCACTGCGATGACGTAGAGAAACAACGTGGATGCTTCCATGGGCAATTGGTCCTTTGACGTTCCGTTGAATTTGGTCAAGAAACTGCAAGTTCGGTATGCAGTTTTTAGCGCTATTCCTGTGCAGAAGTCGCTTGAGTATTTTAGACGCTAACCAATCATCCCTTACAAGGGAAATTATTCGTACGAAAAGTCCTACATTGTGTCTGCTAAGTGATTTCAACACGAAGCAAAAATTTCTGCCTTTTATGAAAATTCCTACAGGTCTGTAGGAATTTTCATTCGCGGCATAGGACTCATACCCTTGAATATTGCAACAGCTCTTTAGCGAGTCTCGCAAAGAGTCAAAATTACGCGACATGAATATAGCCCTTTCGCATAGGTAGTTTGATGCACTAGGGAGCTAATAGCAGGTCGCGTCCTGAGCTTGCGAAATTAACACTAGAAGGATTACTCACTTGAAAACTAAACTCATCGCTTTCGCCCTGCTGGCCGGTTCTTCGTTTGCAGGTGTTGTCAGTGCTGCTGATGGTACCGTGAACTTTACGGGTAACATCATGGGCGCGGCCTGTACTGTATCGCCAACCTCCGCCACTCAGACCGTGGCACTCGGCACTGTCAGTTCTTCTTCACTTCCGAGCGTAGGCAGCACTGCCGCGCCGACCAAGTTTGATATCGTCCTGGACAGCTGCCCAGCGGCTGCAACCAAGGCCACCATCAAGTTTGACGGTCCATCGGACAGCAAAAACAGCAGCCTGCTGGCACTCACCACTGGGGCAGGCGTGGCGACCGGTGTAGGTATCGGCCTGTATGAATCCGACTCTTCGACTCAAATCCCAGTGGGTTCGGTGTCGGCCAGCAAGAACCTGTCGAGTACTGCCGCGACCACCTTCACCTATTACGCCAAATACATGGCGACCGGTACGGTCGTTGCCGGTTCGGCAAACGCTGTTAGCAACTTCACCGTTAACTACAACTAATAGCGGCAATCAGACGGGCATTCAAATACTTGAATGCCCGGCTTCAATCATTCGCCTTTTTTCGGGATATGCCTGGAAGATAAAGGCTATTCAAGGAGAACAGATTAATGCAGTGGCTCAGGTCTGTCTGTATTGCCAGCTGTTTGATTGGCATGACCCATACCGCTTGGGCGGGCGTGGTCGTCGGGGGAACCCGAGTGGTCTATGACGGCTCGAAGAAAGAAGCCTCCATCTCGGTGAGTAATCCAGAAAAAACCACACCGTATCTGATTCAATCCTGGCTGGAAAACTCATCAGATGCGGGTAATCTAAAAGCGCCGTTTATCGCGACGCCTCCGCTATTTCGTTTGGAGGCGGGGCAAGAAAACATCCTGCGTATCGTCCGCACAGGCGGTAGTTTGCCAGAGGATAAAGAGTCAGTCTTCTGGATGAATATCAAGTCTATTCCGGCCTCGGAAAAAACAGAAGTTAACACTCTGCAAATTTCCGTGAAGACCCGCATCAAACTGTTTTATCGTCCCGCAGGCTTACAGGGCAACGCCGCTGAAGCCTATAAGTCGCTAACGTTTGTACGCCAGGGTAACCAACTGCGCGTCAACAACCCAACGCCTTACCATGTTTCTTTTTATCGAGTAAGTGTCGGTGCCAGCGAAATAGATAATGCCGGCATGGTTGCCCCGCACAGTTCATTGAGTTGGCCAATACCCACGGGTGCGACAGGGTCTGTCAGCTGGCAAGCCATTAACGATTACGGTGGAATTACTTCCGACAGTAACGCGCCACTCTGATTTAACTAAGTACCGTCCGTTTTCTATTTATTTTTGCGCTGCCGGCATATAACTGCCTGCCGTTATGTGGGTGCGGCTGCGCTTCATATTGTTGGGTAGAGATTATTCCCATGAACAACAACTTTCAGAATCCGATGTCTCATCGAGCCGAAAGAACCCGGCCATGTGTTGTGCGCCCCCCTTATCTTTCGTCTTTGATTGCTGCGCATATTTTAGTCGGTATGGCCGTGCAGTCGTCTTCCGTCATTGCCCAGGACTACTTCAACCCCCAGGCGTTGGAGATGGGCGCTCCCGAACAAAGTGCCATTGATCTTGAACACTTCTCCGGCCAAGGTGGGCAACTACCAGGTTTGTATCGGGTCGACGTTTATTTGAATGACAGTCGCATTGACAGTCGCGATGTAAACTTTGTTGATATCGGCAAGAAACTGCAGCCCGAATTGACGTCCAGTCAGCTGAAAGCGCTGGGGGTTAAGCTGGAAGCGTTTCCAACGTTGCTACAGTTACCGGCGGACAAGGCGATCAGCACCCTGTCTGACTACATTCCAGACGCCAGCAGCCGTTTCGACTTTGGTCAACAACGCTTATACATCAGCATTCCGCAAGCGGCGCTTAACAGTGAAGCACGCGGTTATATTGACCCCGCACTGTGGGACCAAGGTCTTCCGGCAGCGTTGCTGAATTACACCTTCAGCGGTGCCAACACCGAGCGCGACGGCCGTGCGGGTAGTGATGACAGCTATTACCTGAACCTGCGCAGCGGGTTGAACCTTGGTGAGTGGCGGTTGCGTAACTATTCAACCTACAACTCCAGCAACGGCAAAAACAGCTGGCAGACGCTCGACACCTACGTTCAGCGCGATGTTCAGCCGTTGAAAGGCCAAATGACCCTGGGTGACAGCTCTACCCCAAGCGACGTATTCGACAGCGTGCAGTACCGAGGGGCGCAGTTGGCCTCCGATGACAACATGTTCCCCGACAGCCTCAAAGGCTTTGCGCCGGTCGTGAGGGGTATCGCCAAAGGCAATGCCCAAGTCACCGTGCGGCAAAATGGCTACATCATTTACCAGACCTATGTCCCTGCCGGCGCATTCACGATTACTGACTTGTACCCGACCTCATCCAGCGGTGATTTGGACGTCACGATTACTGAAGCCGACGGCAGCATCCATCGCTCTATGCAGCCGTTTTCCGCAGTGCCTGTCATGTTGCGTGAAGGGCGCCTGAAATATTCGGTGACGGCAGGTCAGTACCGAACCCTGGCCAGTGAGAGCAGCACACCGAGTTTCGTTCAAGGCACGCTGATTTACGGCTTGCCTCGTGACTCTACGATTTATGGCGGTGTATTGGCGTCCGGCAAGTATTCCGCCGGGACCTTGGGCGTTGGCCATGGGTTTGGCGACTGGGGTTCGCTGTCCATGGATGTGACGCAAGCCCAGACCGAATTGCGCGATGGCTCCAAGCATGAAGGGCAGTCCGTGCGATTCCTTTATGCCAAAGACATCGAAGCCACGGGCACCACCTTTACGCTGGCGGGCTATCGTTATTCAACCAGTGGTTACTACGATTTCCAGGAAGCCAATGAGATCGATCCGGGTAACTTCAATGACTGGCGCGGCATCTATACCAAACGCAGCAAGGCCCAAATCAACGTTAACCAGTCACTGGGCGACTACGGCAACTTTTACCTCAATGGCTACCAGCAGGATTTCTGGCGCCAAAACGGGTACGAGCGCAGTTTGACCGCTGGCTATAACCTGAGCCATCGCGGTGTAACTTACGGCGTCAGCTACACCTACAGCCAGGCACCTGCGGATGCCGGCCGCTACGGCAACGACCAGCAAGTGGCGTTCAGCGTGCAAATGCCGTTGGAAAATCTACTGCCGCATAGCTGGGCCAGTTACAACCTCAACACCAGCAAGAACGGCAGTACCACCCAAAACGCTGGCCTGAGCGGCACCGCACTGGCGGATAACAACCTTAGCTACAACGTACAGCAGGGTTATGCCAACCAGGGTGCCGGTAGCAACGGCAGCGCTAACGCCAACTACAAAGGCACCTACGGCGAAGCCAGTGTCGGTTACAACTATGATGCCCAGTCACAACAACTCAACTATGGCTTGCAGGGCGGCATCGTAGCGCATCCCTATGGCGTTACGTTCTCCCAGCAGCAGGGTGAAACCATGGCCTTGGTGCGTGCACCAGGAGTGGCGGGCGCCAAGGTGCAAAACAACACCGGGGTAAATACCGATTGGCGTGGTTATGCCGTGGTGCCGTTTGTCAGTACCTATCGCGCCAACCGCGTAGCGCTGGACACCGAAACCCTGCCCGACGATGTCGATATAGAAACAACCACGAAGACCGTTATTCCCACCAAGGGAGCACTGGTGCTCGCTGATTTTCAGCCTCGGGTTGGTAGTCGGGTGTTGATGACCCTTAAGTATCAGGGCAAGCCTGTGCCGTTTGGCGCCAGCGCTACATTGGTCGAGAACAACGCGGCCTCGCCGAACACTGTCGTCGTCGGTCTTGACGGTGAGGTGTACCTGAGTGGCGTGCCGGAGTCGGGCTCAATAGATGTGAAATGGGGATCGGATGCGGGACAGCAATGCAAGGTGAACTTCACGTTGCCGAAAAAGGCTGAAGTTGACGGAGCTTTCACAACGATTCGTACATTGGCTGCACGTTGCCAATAAAGGAGGAATTTCATGAGTATTATTAAAGGCAAGACGTGGATCGCGCCGGCTAAGGGGATGGCTTGTGTGGCTGCCGTACTGTTTATGAGTGGGCTGTCGCAGGCTGCTTTGGCGTCGTGCAGTTTTAGCGGTGGCGTTAGCTCGGAGGTAACCAAGACTGTTAGCTTTGGCAAGGTGACTGTTCAGAGAGACAGCCCAATCGGTACTGTATTGGCCACTCAGTCTACTGGCGCTTACGCTGGTGGAGCTGCTTTTTTGGCTGTACTACTGCGTGGGTCTACCGCTGGGAAAATACAACATGGCCAACGCTCAGTAGCTACGGTAATGGCGTTTACAACACTAACATTGCTGGTGTCGGCATTCGTATCACCAACGGCAATGGTAAGGTAACGCCTTATGATCAACCGGCAGCCGCCAATGAATATATACTTATACCTGATATAAAAGTCGAACTAATCAAGACAAAATCGGGTGCTGTGGGGGCCGGTACTATACCAATTGGTATCGAGTCCAGAGCCTCCATCGCCAGCCAGTTTTATACGGCAAACGTCTCACTGACCGGTACCAATACTATTGTTCCTGTTGCCTGTTCAGTGACTAACACATCGATTCCGGTACCGATGGGTGACATCCCGCGCACGTCTTTTACAGGTGTGGGTAGTTCGAGTCCTGAAAAGTCGTTTTCTATTCCGCTCAATTGTGATGCCACTACCCGTGTCAATGTGACGTTGGACGGCACGCGGCACAGTTCCGGCATAGCCGGGCTACTGGCGTTGGACCCATCGGCTAGCGACACCGTAGCCAGCGGTGTAGGTTTGCAATTGCTGTTCAAGAGCGCCCCAGTCTCGCTGGGCAGCCCGATTGCTGTGGGAACGGTGGCGAGTGACGGTGCGTACTCCGTTCCGTTCACTGCGCGCTATTACCAGACCGGTGCGACTGTAGGCGGTGGGAAGGCCAACAGTACCGCTACTTTTACCATGACCTACCAGTAATGTTGAGATGCAATCGGTGGTGAGAGGGGACCCTCTTTATCTATAAAGGCGTGGCTGATTGAGAAGTTGAATCAGCTGCGCGTAGTAAACTGTTTTTGATGGATTAGCGTGCTTCTATGCATTGGCCCGCGCGAAGTCAACAAAGTCTCGGGGCAGCGTTGGTTGGATCAAGGTCAACCTTTAAAAGGATCATTCGACGCCTACTGCTCGGAGCAGAGTCTGCAACACCTTTCCGGCGTTCCCCAGCAACATAATCTCACTCCCTCCGTCTAACCCCACATCCTCAAGATTGACATGAATCACCGTGGCTCCCGCTGCTATGGCTATGTCTGGAATATCTGCAGCAGGTGTTACGATACCGCTCGTGCCAACTGAAATTAGCAACTCACAATTTCTCACAATCCGAACGGCAAGTCGCCAAGCATCCTCAGGCAAGTTCTCCTTGAACCACACTACCCCCGGTCGAAGTCTGCCGTTACAGCGGGCACATCTAGGAGGCTCGATTAGCTTCCCTTCATCGGCGATCTGCAACTGCTCTGGAGTCAATTCAAACGGCCGATGGCAGGCAAAGCATTTCGCACTCATCAGACTGCCGTGAAGGTGTATCACACCCTTTGAGCCTGCCCGCTCGTGCAAGTTATCGATATTCTGGGTGACGACCGAGACGTCCCAGCCAGCTTTAGCCTGAATCCATAACACCCCTGCCATCCTATAGCCGACGCCAATTTCTTTACCTCAGCTCTACTGAATGAGGCACGCTTTGCCAGCTCTATAAAAACCTCTATATCGGATGCATACCTGTTGATAAGGAGGTTTCGCATTACAAAGGAAGTAAGTGACTCATCAGGTCGTATTTGCAAGAGCATCAGAAACGCCGGTGCATTGGTGCCAATTTAGGAACCGGGCGGGAGAAGCCTGTCGCGACCTCAAGGGAGCCAGCGAGCGCTCCCCTGTGCTGCGACAGTTTTAATTAGCTAGCGACAGTTTTAATTCTCTAAATCCAGGGTGGTGCCCAACATCATAGTTTGACACACGGAAACCAATAAAATCAGTCGTTTACGGAACCTGCCGCGATGCCATTTTTACAACATAGATTGACACAACGCATAACGATATCCGAATGACGGGATGAGTTTATAACAACATAGTTTGACACTACCCGCGGGAGCCTTTTTAAAGTCGAGATTGCAGCCGAACAAAATATTGTGACACCACCGGCTCAGTGAACTCAGGGGTAAACGGCTTAACGGAGCATGCCAGCTGAATGAATATTTTGACAAAAATGCCCTTGGGGGCGCGTACCCAATTGTGATGGTTCTACTTAGCTGCGGTTAGATCGAAATGACATGCCCTCATTTACCTCAATCAGCATTTGTTCGACCCGATGTGTGCCGTGAGTTGTAGTGAGCATCGCTGTTGGACTTTTACCCGAAAACCGGGATTTCGGTTTGGAAAGCCATTGTTTGGCCTTCTCTGCGTCCCCGAAGATCACATCGGCCATGGCGGTAATATGTGCAAAGCGGAACAGGCGATCACTCTCATCCACCGTTAAAAGCTGATTGCTGACCAATTTTGTTTTGAGCATTTTGAGTGGAATAATTCTGTCGCGTTCTTCCGGACTTATAGTTCCAACGTCGCAAAGCGACTGGATCAGGCTGGCCGAGAAGCCAGCTACGATAATGTCGTGAATGTCCTGGTCAGAGGCGTTTGAGGGGATATTAAGAGACGCCTCCAGCCGGATGCGGTAGGCATGATAAGCTTCATCAAGCAGGACTCCAGCAAACACGGGCTGCACTGATGTTGTTCCATGCGTAGGCTTCAGCACTATTGCGCCGTCCGCTACCGTAATCGTCAGATCGTCCCCCACACCTACTCCCATTTTGGCAAGCAGTTCTGGGGGTAAATCAACGATGACATCACCGCTACCATCCTCAGTATCCTGGCATTTGACTATCCAGCGCTCGCTCCCACTCATGATCGTCCGGTTCTCATTTCGTAATTAGAGAAGACGCATCATTATGCTCGCGCGCAGAGCAGATCCAGTCACTGGATAACCGTGCATAGAGGCCATTCCTGCCGGTTATTGCGACGAGCGGCTGCACTCTCCGGCGCATCGGCAAAGATGTCAGCTAAAAGCTCGACTACACGCCCGCTGTTTCACGTTCGAGCACCACATCGGACGGAAATGGGTCAACGGCAGCCATTGGTCTGGTCAGAAAGATATTCGCCAAAGGGAAGGAAAAGAAGCCCAACAGAGACCGGCCTCAACTTCGTCGCATCTCGACTGCTCGCGACTCAAAACGAGGCGTACATTTTTCTGACCTGCAGATTTAGTGATAATGGTCGGCTCGACAAGCGCGCCGGCCACTTTCACCACCGCTGTTTCACTTTTGAATGGACACAATCGTAGCTCTACCACCCTCTATCAGGAAGGAAAAAGATACACGGTCTCCGGCCGTCAGCCCTGTCAACTTATCTTGCGTTACGGAAAAGACCATGGTCATCGGCGGCCATCGCACGGCAGGCACAGCGCCGTGAGAGATAGTCACCGTATGCTTCACAGTATCGATAGCCTTGATCGTTCCATCGGCATTCGCGACTGGAGCCTGCTTTGTTTCCTCAGTCATCTGCTTGCTCTCCATACCGTCCATCTTCATACCCGGCATGTCCTCTGCCAGGGCAGAAAAAGACAACGCTACTACGGTGCTGGCAACTGCAATCAGGGTCAGTTTCATACGACACTTCCTTCAGGTTTGACGGTTTCAACGGAGAGGTGCCGGCGACGCATCAGGCGATAGGCTGCCGGAATGACAAACAGGGAAAGCAAGGGTGCCGTGACCATGCCGCCTACCATGGGCGCAGCAATGCGGCTCATCACCTCGCTGCCGGTCCCGCTGCCCAGCAAGATGGGTAACAAGCCGGCAATGATGACGGCCACGGTCATGGCCTTGGGTCGAACACGCTGCACGGCGCCTTCACGAATCGCCGCAACCAGACCGAGCTCAGTGCTGTCGCCGAGGTCTTCACGTTCGGCCCAGGCGTTCTTCAGGTAGAGCAACATGATCACGCCAAACTCGGCGGAAACACCGGCCAAGGCGATAAAGCCGACCCCGGTGGCGACTGACAGGTTGAACCCCAACAGATAGAGGAACCATGCCCCGCCCGTGAGAGCGAATGGCAGAGTGGCCATGATCAGCAAGGCCTCATCGAAGCGGGCAAAAGTCAGGTAGAGCAGCACGAAGATGATCAACAGCGTGGCAGGCACCACCAGTTTGAGTCGTGCGTTGGCCCTTTCGAGAAACTCGAACTGCCCTGAGTAGCTCAGGCTCATGCCGGGCTGCAACTTGACCTGCTCATTGACGACCCGTCGTAGATCAGCGACCACCGACGCAATGTCCCTCCCCCGCACATCGACGTACACCCAGCCCGAAGGTCGTGCGTTCTCGCTCTTGAGCATCGGTGGACCGTCCGTGACTTTGACCTTCGCCACTGTGCCGAGGGTGATCTGGCTACCTAGCGGGGTATAGATCGGCAATTGCTCCAGGGCGCCGAGCGAGTCACGCCACTCCCGTGGATAGCGCACGTTGATCGGGAAGCGTGCGAGCCCTTCAATGGTCTCGCCGACGTTTTCACCGCCGATAGCGCCGGCCACGATGGACTGCACATCGGCGATATTCAGTCCGTAGCGGGCGGCGGCTTTGCGGTCGATATCCACATCGATATAGCGACCACCGGTCAGACGCTCGGCCAGAGCCGAACTGACGCCGGGCACGTCCTTGGCCACTCGCTCAACCGCCTGAGTCGCGGCATCGATCTCCGTCAGGTTGGTGCCGGCAACTTTCACTCCGATGGGACTCTTGATCCCCGTAGCCAGCATGTCGATACGGTTACGAATCGGTGGTATCCAGATATTCGTCAGCCCAGGGACTCGTACCACTCGATCCAGTTCTTCCACCAACTTTTCCTGGGTCATGCCTGGACGCCATTGCTCGTGCGGCTTGAACTGGATCGTGGTTTCGAACATCTCCAGCGGTGCGGGGTCGGTGGCGGTTTCAGCGCGCCCCGCCTTACCGAAGACGTGTTCGACTTCAGGCACGGTCTTGATCAGACGGTCAGTCTGTTGCAGCAGTTGTGCCGCTTTCTGCGCTGACAATCCCGGCAGAGCTGAAGGCATATAGAGCAGGTCGCCCTCGTCCAACGGGGGGAGAAACTCGCCACCCAAGCGAGACATTGGCCATAGCGCACTGACAAAAACCAATAGTGCCACCAGCAGCGTGATCTTTGGTCGACGCAAGACTGCGTCCAGGGCTGGCTGATAGATCCGAATCAACCACCGGTTCAACGGGTTCTGATGTTCACTGGGAATTCGTCCACGAATCCAGTAGCCCATCAGCACCGGCACCAAGGTCACTGACAATCCCGCCGCTGCGGCCATGGCGTAGGTCTTGGTGAAAGCCAATGGGCCGAACAGCCGTCCTTCCTGAGCTTCCAGGGTGAACACCGGAATGAAAGACAGAGTGATGATCAACAAACAGAAGAACAGCGCCGGGCCTACCTCTGCCGCCGCTTCGGTCATTACATGCCAATGACGTTCACCCTTCAGTTCTTCCCCCGGATTGGCCGCGTGCCATGCCTCGATCTTCTTGTGGGCGTTCTCGATCATCACCACGGCGGCATCGACCATGGCGCCGATGGCGATGGCTATCCCGCCCAAGGACATGATGTTGGCGTTGATGCCCTGGTAGCGCATGACGATGAAGGCAATCAGCACCCCCACCGGCAGCGAAATGATCGCCACCAGAGATGAGCGCAGGTGCCAGAGGAAGATCCCACACACCAACGCGACAACGATGAACTCTTCGATGAGCTTGTGGCTGAGGTTTTCCACGGCGCGGTCGATCAGCTTACTGCGGTCGTAGGTGGTGACGATATCCACCCCGGCCGGCAGACTGCTTTTCAGTTCGTCGAGTTTGGTCTTGACCGCGGCAATGGTCTCGCGAGCATTCTTGCCGCTGCGCAAAATCACCACGCCGCCGACGGTCTCGCCTTCGCCGTCGAGTTCAGTAATGCCACGCCGCATTTCCGGTCCCAACTGGATCGTGGCGACATCGCCAAGGGTTACTGGCACTCCTCCCGAAGCCAGCTTGAGCGGGATCGCCCGAAAGTCATTGAGCGTCTTCAGGTAGCCGGAAGCCCGCACGATGAACTCGGTCTCTGCCATCTCCAGCACCGCGCCACCGGTTTCCTGGTTGGCCTTGCCGATGGCTTCGGTCACCTCAGCCTGAGTAATACCGAGGCTGGCCAGTTTGAGCGGATCAAGCTGGACCTGGTACTGCTTGACCATGCCACCCACGGTGGCTACTTCTGCAACGTTGGGCAGGGTCTTGAGTTCGAACTTGAGGAACCAGTCCTGAAGTGCGCGTAGCTGCGCCAGATCGTGTCCTCCACTGCGATCCACCAGTGCGTACTGATAGATCCAGCCCACCCCCGTCGCATCCGGTCCCAACGCCGGCTTGGCGCTGGCCGGCAACCGACTTTGTATTTGGCTCAGATACTCCAACACCCGCGAGCGCGCCCAGTACAAGTCAGTGCCGTCTTCGAACAGCACGTAAACGAAGCTGTCACCGAAGAAGGAATAGCCACGCACCGTCTTGGCACCCGGCACCGAGAGCATGGTGGTGGCCAACGGATAGGTCACCTGGTTCTCGACAATCTGCGGCGCTTGTCCCGGAAAAGGGGTGCGGATGATCACCTGAACATCCGAGAGATCTGGCAGTGCATCGATGGGCGTGCTCTGCACCGACCAAATGCCCCACGCCGTGACAAACAGCGTCGCCAGTAGCACCAGGAATCGGTTGGCCACTGACCAACGAATCAGGGCAGCGATCATGGCTGGCTCCCCGATTTTTCCAGGCGCTCAACACGCAGGCCATCGTCGGTCTGACTCACCGCAACCCGAACCTTGTCACCCGTTTTGAAGCCCTGCATCAGCGCCGGGTTGGCGAGTGGGAACGTCATCGTCATGCCAGGCATACCCAGCGTTTTGAAAGGACCATGGGCGAGCGTGACTTCTTTGTCGTTGATCTCAACGATCTGCCCATCCGCTTCATGAAAGCTGGAGGCTGCTGCGCTGGGTGGTGACTCTTCCTCCGAGCTTGCAACGATGCCCTTAAGACTGGCCTCCGAGTCGAGCAGGAACTGGCCAGAGGTCACCACCTTCTGGCCTTCTTCCAGACCTTTCACTATCGCCGTCTTGCCATCGCTTTCCTGCCCGAGTTGCACCGCCACGGGACGGTAGCGGCCGGCGTCTGCGGCGAGCATCACCAAGGCACGTCGGCCCGTGCGAATCACCGCTTCGCTCGGCACCCACAACACACTTTGCTCGGTCGAACGATTCAGGTGTACCTGCGCTGTCAAACCCGGTCTGAGGCGTCCGTCCGGATTGGGTAACTCGACACGTACGCGAAGCGTGCGGCTGTCCGGATTGGTCTCGGGCAAAATCGCGCTGACCCTGCCGTTGAGTATTGTCCCTGGGAAAGCTGGCAGGCGCGCTTCGACCGCCTGCCCCACGGTGATTGATCCGGCATCCGATTCTGGAACGGCCACGGCTAGCCAGACACTGCTCAAGCCATTGACGCGTGCCAGAGTATCGCCAGTCGCCACGGTCATTCCCGCACGTACGTTCAATTCTTGCAGTACACCGGCAATGGGGCTGGTCAGCGTCAGGTAGGGCTGAACCTTACCGCCACGCTCTACATCGGTAATCAGTGCTGCCGGCATCCCTGTGAGCCGCAGTCGTTGTCGGGCCGCATCCAACAGGGCAGCATCCCCGTTGCGTTTCAGGGCAAGGAACTCTGTCTGGGCAGCGGCCCACTCAGGCACCAGAACATCCGCCAGCGCCGCGTTGGCTTTGAGTACATCGCCGGGAGCATGGGCATAGACCCGCTCCACAAAGCCAGGGGTGCGCGCCTGAATCACAGCGACATCACGTTCGTTGAATCCCAACACACCTGTCACGTCGAGGCTGGAATCAAAGATCGCACGGCTGACTGTCGCAAAACGCAGGCCGAGATTTTGGGTCAGACTTGGATCGATACTGACGGTCGCTCGGTCCCCTGCGCTGCTGGTGTACTGCGGGACCAGTTGCATGTCCATGAAGGGAGACTTACCCGGCTTATCGAACTTTTGTTGCGGGTACATGGGGTCGTACCAATAAAGTGCTTTGCGTTCGCCCGGTGAATTGAGGCTCTGCTCTTGTGTGGTATTTGGTAGTCCACTCATACGCTGATGCGCCAACCAGTAACCACCGGCAACACCTAAGGCCAGCGAGATGCCAACCAGCAATGCCCCGTTCCCTTTTTTAAGGCTCATTGGCTGGACTCCCCATAAGCAAAATACAACCGCGCACTGGTCAGCGCTCGCTGCTCTTCCACGTCGATCTGTTTGAGGCGGGCCTCGATGAGTTCACGTCGGGCAGCAACAACGGCGTTTAAATCGCCTTTGCCCGAGCGATAACTGGCCATGCTGAGTTCGACCTTTTCCTTGGCCAGCGGCAACAGGCTTTCCTGGTTTCGGCGCACGGCACGATTCAGGCGCTCATAGTCGGCCAGTTCGCTCTCTAGTTGCTGAGTGTGCTCGCGTGACAGAGCTTCGCGCTCGGCCTCAAGCTGACTGAGTTCAGCCTGTTTGGCTGCGATTTTGGGGTTTTGGCGCGAGTCAGGAAACAGCGGCAGCTCCCAGGAAAATTGCACGCTGACCATATCGCCAAACTCACGGCCGCGACGCTGATAATCCAGCTCCCAGCTCCAGTCCGACTGCTTCTCCGACACGGCTTCACGAACCTTGGCTTGCGCTTCGCGGGTCATCGGCGCAAACGCTGCCAACTCGGGGTGGTGTTGCAGTTTATGGGCGTAGCCGGAGGTATCGACGGGCCAATGCGGCAAGCTGCCCACAGGCTTGTCGTTGGCGGCGGAGCCAATCCAGCGTTTGAGGGCTGCTCGGGCCTGCGCTCTCTGGAGAATCAGATCGTCCTGTTGCTCCGCCAGTTGAGCCGCTTCTTGCTTAGGCGTCACCGCATCGGCGGGTTGAGCGCGGCCACCGGCAATCTGGGCCCTGACGGTATCGGTCAACAGGCGGTTTTCTTTGTAGAAGTCCTGGAACAGCGCATCTTTGCGCTCAACCGAGTAGCTATTGATCCAGGCCAACGCCGTGGACTGGCGTACTTTCAGACGTTCGACTCGACGCTCCGCAGCGGCGCGATCAATGGCCGCATCGGCCACTTCTATGCGCGCTTTGCGCTTGTCGCTGTTGGGCATTTCTTGCCTGACCCCGACCACTTGCATGGTCATGAAGTCCTGATCGATGCTCCAGCGATCCGGACCGCCAATGGGGTAGTTCTGCACACCCAACAGTAGCCTGGGGTCAGGTAGTTCACCGGCTGGAATAGCCGCGCTGCTGGCAGCTTGAATTTTGGCGTCTTGTGCGGTCAGCGACGGTGCATTGTTTTCGGCCAGCCGCAACGCTTCATCGAGTGTCAATGCGGCAGCGAAGCTCGGCAATGCCAGTACGCTTGCCGCCAGACCGGCCACGAGGGACCAGCCTGTGCAATAGCACTTGGAGTTCATGTTTACGATTCCTGTGATCATCCACTGCACGCGTCAAAAGACATGCGCGCAGCTAGTCCATCCCGCTAACGCGGAATGAGGCTCAATGTGGGACAGGAATCAAACGCGAGGCGGTCGCCATACCCCGGACGGGGTCTGTACGGGTAGGGAATCGCTGAAGAAGTAAAGCACTACGGGGCTGAATACGGTTACAGGAGGCTTGAGGATCGAGACTTGCAGCATGCCGCCTGTCTTGCATTCCTGGCCCGGCTTACAAGGTTTGCCGTGCTCGGAAGGGCTTTTCATATCGTTGCAGCAGTCCATCCCCATGTCGTCCATTATCGCCATGCCCATCGTCTTCATTGGGCATGGTTCTGTCGGTGCCTGAACGCCCGCCATCCCGCTGAGGGGAAGCGCCAAGCTAATCATGAAGACGATGCAAAACCGCAGATAGCGTTTCATGGACTGGAGTGTAGACGGTGCAAATGGCCCTTACAATTGGATGCAGGGCATAAACGGCCTGCCGAGAGGCCTAAGTCAGGTGATAACACCGGAGCTGGTTTATAAATCTGAGTCAATTTTTATCTGGCCACATCTCATCTTTTACCTGAGTTTGTGGACAGATTGCAGCCAAAAATAGGCGAATAGGAGACCTCAAATCAAGTTTTTGAACCCTCTTCTGCCTTCCGAGGATTAGGTGATGTCCATGGAGGACCAAGCTATCCGCACACGAAAGCAGCTTCAAATAACTTCATTGGGCGCTTGACCCTGTAGTAGGTACAGGCTGTTGAATGGTGAAATTATCCCAAGCGGTAGAAGCACCATGAACCAGGAAAACAAGCTCAAGCCGGTCCTCCGTCTTCACGTACAGAAGAAAGAAGAGTGTTGCGGATCTGACCATCAACATGGGTCTGTTAATGCTGCTGAACCCAAGCATCACAAAGAACATGGTCACGACCATGAGCATGAGCATGAGCATGCTCACGATCATGCCGATGCGTGCTGTGCTCATGGCACGCAAGCTACTGATGGTGTTGCGATTACTAAGAGTAGCCCTGCCCCGAAAGGGACCAGTAGAGTTCGCTACCGCATCGATAAAATGGATTGCCCTACAGAGGAGCGCTTGATCCGCAACCGACTGGAGCCGATGGCCGGAATTGTTCGGCTCGACTTCAACCTCCTGAATCGTGAGTTGACCGTGCATCACCGCTTGGATGATCCGCAGCCAATCGTCACCGCATTAGTCGCGTTGGACATGGGGCCGAGCCTGATCGAAGCCGGTGCCGCGCCATCGGCGGTTCCCCCGGCCCTGAGCGCAAAACTAAAAGGATTGCTGGCCATCAGTGGCCTGGCTGCTATCGCCGCTGAAGTCATCGCGTGGACAACCGGACAAGAAGGTTCTTGGCCGGTTATGGTGCTTGCGGCTCTTTCCATTCTGAGCGCTGGTTTGCCCACCCTCAAAAAGGGTTGGATTGCAGTTAAGAACCTCACTCTGAACATCTATTTTCTGATGTCGTTGGCTGTCGTTGGTGCTCTCATCATCGGTAAATGGCCCGAAGCCGCGATGGTGGTTTTCCTTTTCGCCGTTGCTGAGGCTATCGAAGCACTTTCTCTGGAGCGCGCGCGGAACGCGATCAAGTCGCTGACCGCGTTGGCGCCAGAAACCGCTGAAGTCATGACTGATGGCGGCTGGAAAGACCATCCGGTGGCGAGTGTATTACTTGGTAGTCGTATTCGGGTTCGCACGGGTTCGCGAGTACCCTTGGATGCCCGCATAGACTCAGGTCGCGCCGCACTGGACCAAGCTCCAATTACCGGCGAAAGCCTACCTGTTGATAAGCAGGTCGGGGACCCACTTTACGCTGGCAGTATCGTTACCGACGGCGTGGTTGAAGCGACTGTGACGGCCGTAGCAGGAGAAAGTACTCTTGCTCGTATCGCGGCAGCCATACAAGACGCGCAGTCTCAACGAGCCCCTACTCAGCGATTTGTAGATGAGTTTGCACGTTATTACACCCCGGCTGTAGTGGTTCTTGCCCTCTTGGTCGCTGTCTTGGGCCCTGTACTGATCGGTGGAACCTGGGGCGATTGGCTTTATCAGGCCCTGGTCCTGTTAGTGATCGCCTGCCCATGTGCCTTGGTGGTTTCAACGCCAATTACCGTCGTCAGTGGGCTAGCCGCGGCTGCCAAGCATGGCATTTTGATTAAAGGCGGTGCATACCTTGAAAGCGGCCGACTACTTAAGGTTGTGGCGCTCGACAAGACCGGCACCTTGACCCAAGGCAAGCCGGTACTGACCGATAACGAGCCGTTTGGTGATCTGCCCATCGAGATGGCTTTGCAGATCGCAGCTAGCCTCGACGAACACAGTACACACCCAGTGGCGAAGGCCTTGGTCAGCGGATGGAAATTACAGCAACCGGATGCGGCGACTCTGCCGGTTGAGGACTTCGGCGTACTCAACGGTCGTGGCGTCAAAGGCAATATCGACGGTCAATCGTGGCACCTGGGTAACCACCGCTTGGTTGAAGAGTTGGGCGTATGCTCGCCGGCCCTTGAGGCCCGATTGTCGCTACTGGAAAACGCAGGAAAAACTGTAATCGTGCTCTGCGCGGCCAGCGGTCCAGTAGCGATTTTTGCTGTGGCTGACACCGTAAGGCCTGAAAGCTTTGCTGCCGTAACTGCTCTGAAAGCGTTGAATGTCGTACCGGTGATGCTCACGGGTGACAACCCTGCAACCGCCAAGTCCATCGCCGCTCAGCTCGGCATACAGGATGCACGCGGAAACCTCATGCCGGAGGATAAACAAGCCGCCGTCGCTGAACTCAAACGCCGCTTTGGTACTGTTGGCATGGTGGGCGATGGTGTGAACGATGCTCCAGCATTGGCGCAAGCCGACATTGGTTTTGCGATGGGGGCCGCAGGGACTGCCACAGCCCTTGAAACGGCTGATGTCGCCATCATGGATGACGACCCACGCAAGATTGCTGATTTTATTAGCCTGAGTCGTCGATGTGCCTCTGTTTTGAAGCAAAACATCGGACTGGCCTTGGGTATCAAAGTTGTATTTTTGGCGCTTGCATTGTCCGGCCACGCTACGTTGTGGATGGCTGTTTTCGCCGATATGGGAGCGAGCCTGCTGGTCGTATTCAACGGACTGCGGCTACTGCGTCGGTGATACGAAAGCTGCGACTTCGTGTTCAATTACATGCCCACACAAGGAAATCAAATCATGCAATGTCCGATCTGCAAAGATACTGCCCTCGTAATGACTGAGCGCCAAAGCATCGAAATTGATTATTGCCCTCAATGCCGTGGCGTTTGGCTCGACCGAGGTGAACTCGACAAGATCATCGAGCGCAGCCAACAACAGGAGGCCGTTAGGTTTCTTCCACAGAACCCAATTCCACCCGTACAGAATGCTCCTCCAGCAGTACAACCCGGTTACAGCCAGCATGGAGATAGCCAAGCTCATGGAGATCAGCGAGGAAGTCACGGTGGCGGTTGGAGAGAAGGTGGCCACCAGAGCGGCCATCAAAGTCATGGTGGACATCAAAACCAGAGTGGGCATCAGGGGCAACAGTCGTACCGCAAAAAATCATTTTTGCAGGAGATGTTCGATTAAGGCTGCGATTTCGCGCTTTGATCGGGATATACCTCGAACCAGCACCAATTCTGAAATAGGGTGTTTCATGAGATGGAACGGTTTTGGGTATTAGCTGGTCTTTATATCCTGCAATCGACTCGTAGCAAGGGTGCTACCTGGGTGGTTGGAGTTTCAGCGAGCGGCGTTTGAGGAAAAGGTTATGAGTTCAGGACACAGTCACGGCCAAGTACGCGCCGGTCACGAAAAGTTGCTGTGGATCGCACTCACCCTGACGACAAGCTTTATGGTCGCGGAGGTCATTGGAGCTTTTGTCACCGGCAGCCTGGCCTTATTATCCGACGCGGCCCACATGCTGACGGACGTTGCGGCTTTGGCGATATCCTTGGTCGCTATTCATATAGCCAAACGCTCTGCGGATAGGAAGCGGACCTTCGGGTACGCACGATTTGAAATACTTGCAGCCACCTTCAATGCGGTCTTGCTGTTTTTAGTCGCTATGTACATCGTTTATGAAGCGTATCTGCGACTTAAAGTCCCGGCGGAAATCCAGTCGACTGGCATGTTGGTCATTGCGGTGTTCGGGCTCATCGTCAACCTTGTTTCAATGCGCCTACTGAGTGCTGCCAGTGGGGAAAGCCTCAATGTGAAGGGCGCTTATTTAGAGGTCTGGAGCGATATGGTGGGGTCTATTGGCGTCATCATCGCAGCTCTTTTGATCCGTTTCACCGGCTGGACTTGGGTTGATTCACTTGTCGCGGCTGGCATCGGGTTCTGGGTGCTGCCCAGGACTTGGTCATTGCTCAAGGAAAGCATGAACATATTGCTGCAAGGGGTTCCAGAGGGCATCGATATTGAGAAGGTAGAGGCAACGCTTTATGGCATTGAGGGGGTCAAGAATATCCACGATTTGCATATCTGGGCTTTGACCAGTGGTAAAAGTGTTATGAGCGTCCATCTTGTCGCTGACTCGGCTTCCCGCAGCGAGCAAGCTATCTTGGCTGAAGTAACCAGCCTTATGAGTGATAAGTTCCACATCAGCCATACTACCGTCCAAATGGAAGGATCTGATTTTCACGATCAACTGGCTGACGATCATGAGGGTATGGTCCACTAACTGAGTCGTGGTATTTATTTAAGCTGGATGAACGTTTATACGTCGTGATACAGATCAAAAGGGTCGATTAAAATGGTCAGAAATATTTTAAGTTATTCTGGGCTGGCTTTGTTTTTGGCTTTTGTTGCGCAGCCAGCTTTTTCAACACCTGCTAATCCAGAAAGGGTATACGGGTGGATTGAGGAAGGAATACTTTTACCAGAAAATATTGCTGTGAAAGTAAAGTTAGATACAGGGGCTCTTACATCCTCGATGGATGCGAAAGACTTAGAACGATTCCGTAAAAATGGAGAGGAATGGGTTCGTTTCAACGTTAAAGTAAAAGACACAAAAACTAAGAAGGTGAGTAACGCACTCTTCGAGCGACGCGTCGAAAGAAATGTAAAGGTTCGAGGCGCCGGTGGCGCTGAACATCGTCCAGTAGTCATGATGACGATGTGCATAGGTGATAAAATTTATAAGGAAGAGTTTTCACTGAAGGATCGAGGCGACATGAACTACCCCGTATTGATTGGTCGCAAAACTTTGGGGGTCTTGGGCGCGGTCGATGTTTCACGCACATTCACTAACGAACCAAACTGTAATTAAACACCTGAATTATACATTTTATCTATACGTGCAGGGTGAATGTATTGAGAAAATAGCTCGGCAGAATTTTGCAGCTTTTTTGATGCTTGATGTGGCTGACTAAATAGTCTTAAAAAAAGCTCACCCGGATGCCGATTTTTAGGAAGAGTTAGAAGTGGCGCCATGCAACGATTAGTATTTAGTTGCATGGCTTCTAATCAAAGTATGCTCATACTATAGGGTCATTTTAGATCTTTCTCGCAGCTCCACTTATTTCGGTGTTTTCATTGATTGACGCTCAAATGTCTGCGCGAGCTTTAACGGTGTTGACGCTTTGGACTGGCAGGTACTGAACAGATCAAGCTCTGGGCGATATGCTGTAGTTTGAATACCCATCAACCCCAATATAGAATGGAATAAGTTGTCATGGGACAGTGATACGTCTCGCTGATCCTTCAAACATTGGGAGTCGAGGGTTTGACGCGACTGCATGTTTTTGGAGATCCAGATTACCATGGGGATACTAGTCTGCTCGCTGGGAGCCATGGCATAAGGAAGTCCGTGCAAGTAAAGCCCATTCTCGCCGAGGGACTCACCGTGATCAGAGACATAAAGCATCGCCGTATCAAAACGCTCAGCGTTACGCTTTAGCAGGTCGATCGTTTGCCCAAGTACATAGTCCGTATAACCGAGGCTGTTATCATAGGCACTGACAATGCTTTCGCGCGTACAACGTTCAAGTTGATTATTATCGCAAACGGGACCGAATCGTTCGAACGCCGGTGGATAGCGCTTGGAATAGGATGGGCCGTGACTGCCTTTCATGTGTAGCACCACGATTGAATCCCGCTGCTGTTGATCCAAGTAGGCTTGTAAATCTTGCAATAAGACTTCGTCGTAACACTCGTCAGCTCTACATAATCCCGTCGATTTCTGATTGTTCAATTTTTCATTTGGTACTCGGTCGCAAATGCCTTTGCAACCCGAATTATTGTCTCTCCACAGGACCGATACGCCGGCCCGCTGCAACACGTCTAATAGTCCTTCTCTGCGCAACGCCATACCGTCTTTGTAGCCTTCTTTACCCACATCCAGAAACATGCAGGGTAAGGAAACGGCCGTAGCTGTTCCACATGAGCTGACATTGGTAAAACTTAAGACACCACGACTGGCCAATTCCGGATTGGTATCCCGGGAATAGCCATTGAGGGAGAAATTCGCGGACCTGGCGGTTTCACCCACCATCAGTACCGTTAGCCGTGGTTTGCGTACACCAGCAGTAGCTTCTTCACGGCGGGCATCAGCACCAATGGTTTTTAATTCGGCGGGAACTGCTAGCTGGCGACGCGTGTACCCATGAATTGCCGAAACCACATTCGACGGAACCAACATCAACCTGAGTTCGCGATGATTACGCATCAGCGATGCATAGGATTGATAAAGCGTAAATACGACGATCGCCAAGCAGGTGAGCGCTACCGCCACCCCCATGAATCGATGAGCAAGTGCGCGGGACCACGATCTTTGAATCAAACGGACTCGAGTGATAACCAGCACCGGCATAACACCAAAGCCCAGCATCCACAGCAGTAGATCCGAGTTCAACAGCTCCGTGGCTTCGGAGCTGTCCGTCTGCATCACATTCGTTAGCATGCTGTAATCAATTACTATGCCATAGCTATTCATAAAGTAACTCGTTGCTGCCGCAACCAGCAACACGATAGCTAGCACAGGTTTTATCAATCGTCCCCAAGCCATCACGCTGAGTAATACGTAGAGCCAAATCAACACGAACCAAGGCAGGCTAAGCACGAATATGGTGTTTCCGTCTTGTAGGCCTCCCACGCCTTGCCAGACAGCACGCCAAAATGGCCAGTTACTAAACAATAGAAGCCAAGTCGAAACTGCAAGAATTAACTGATTGCTGCCGAGTGTGATTTCCCAACTGCGAATTGGTACTTTGTTATTCATGGGTACTCCGGAAAATCTCGACGTATCCAGGCGCGAACTGCCACTGGAGTGTCACTACATTTTAGGTAAGAAAAAATCGCCAATAGCGCGGTGCAACTCGTGGATGCACCAGTGACCCTGAACGTTCTCGTCAGCTAGTTGGCGATCTGCGACTAGCCAAACCGCCAGACACCCCACGCTGATGAAAATCTTTTTCATGAGGTAGCACCCCAAGTAAGTGACGTGGCTGTAGATCCGCTCGATTCGTCCTTGAACGCCAGTAGTTGTGCTGAAGCGAGGTATTGGATACGGGTGCGCGGAGGGCCCAGAACACCCGTAAACTTGCGGTTGGATATTTCAAAGAAATTAGTGTTGGAGTCCTTGGCGCTTCGTGCGGCGGGAAGGATCACTTGACTGAAGAACTTCTTTTCTCTGTGGGCCATCGAGCGCTTGTCTACAGCAAGATGGATTTCGTACCGCAGGCGCGGTTCGGCGACGTTGTGCATATCACGAGACTGATAGGTGCGGCTAGCCTCCGACGAAATGCTTTTTAGTTTGCGGCCGAAAAACAAAATCGGCGTTGAAGCGCCCACCAGGTTCAACCGCTTCCGGATGCTGGTCATCGTTCCGCCAGACAGTGCGAACTCTGAGCTGAAATCAGACCTTGCTGTGCAAGCATGACGCCGTAAAAAACTTCGATCATCGGGGCGCAAGTCATTACGGCAGTGTTTAGACTCCAGCGCCACTATGCCTTTACTCTTAGATGCGACCTCAATCCATGCGTGACTTTTGCGGCACCTTTTCGGTGTCCGGTGGAGCTTAACGTTGGTAGTGTTCGAATTTTCGCGGAAGGCTTGGGCATCTATTATTAGTACTGGATTGGGGATCAAATCAGTCTGTTGCTGCCCGGCTTGGGCAGTTTGGATTTCCCACTGTGCATCTGCGAGGCTTGGGTTATTGGTCAATGCTATTTGAGGTTTGGTCACAGCCTCGGCGTGGGTTGCCCGAAGCAACGCCGTCATCAACGACGAAACACGAGACGGTGGGCCAGCCGCCCACAACATTTTTCTAATGCGAGATGGCATAACGAGATTTACGCCCCCAAAGTGCGCAGTTTCTTTGTTAACTCATAAATATTTGATGGTCTAAAAGACTTCTGATCGATTTCTGCCGGCTGAATTCGATCAGAAGTCGACACGACCGCAGGATCCTATGACGCATAGATTTTTTGCAGGCTCAATGTACTGCTGAACAGTTATCAGAAGGGTGACAGAAGAATTACAAATTTGTTATCCCCCCTCTGCCGCGGACAATTAGTCTAAGATCTACTTAGTGTGTAGGTTTGTATGTTTGTATGTTTGTATGTTTGTATGTTTGTATGTTTGTATATTTGCATATTTGTATATTTGTATATTTGTATATTTGTATATTTGTATATTTGTATATTTGTATATTTGTATATTTGTATATTTGTATGTTTGACGTCGATAACATAACGGAGCCACAACAGCGCGCAATAGCTCCTTACTGACTAAAATCGTACAACGCAAATATGTTGAAGTTTATCGGTAAATAAAATTTTCTATACGTGTGTAAGGATGATTTATTATTTAGTGTCGAGACTTTATGAAAAATGCGTATTTTGATAATAGAAGACGAGCCGAAAACTGCCCATTATTTGCACCAGGGGCTGACCGAAAGCGGATTTATCGTTGATTGCGTCGCCAGCGGAATCGATGGCTTACGCTTGGTCTGCCAACAGGCTTATGATCTTGTAGTGCTTGACGCAAACCTACCGCAACGTGACGATTGGGGCCTACTTGTAAGTATTCGCAAGGTCACTATTTCGCCCATCATGATACTTACCGTTAAAGGTAGTCTGGAGGAAAAAATCAAGGGTTTCGACCTAGGCGCGGACGATTACATGGTCAAACCAATTGAGTTTCCAGAGCTGCTGGCCCGAGTACGCACTCTGATGCGTCGCGCTGTATTGTCGGCATTGCCCGACGTGCTGTGTGTCGGGGACCTGGAACTCGATCTTGGTAGACACCGGACCTTCCGAGGCGAGCAGCGGATTGAGCTGACCACCAAGGAGTTCGCCCTGCTATACCTCTTGATGCGCCAGACTGGTACGGCGCTGTCGCGCACGCAAATCATGTCCTCTGTCTGGGGGCGGAGTGCTGATTGCGACACCAATGTTGTTGAAGTGTCGATGAGAAGGCTTCGGGCCAAGATTGATGATCCTTTCAACAACAAGCTAATCCATACCTTGCGCGGTGTTGGATATGTTCTCGAAAAGCGTGATCAATGAGCCCTCTTAATCCCTCGAATTTTGAAGTTATGTGAAATAATCGGCAACAACTTTATAAACAGAACACACAAATGCCACTCTAAAATCACAGTTCTATTAGATTACGAAAATCGTCTTCGGGGTGGGGAAGCACTGTGCTTGGCTGATTATGTTACTTCACTGAGCTTGTGAGGATAACGGTTGGAAATTACAAATAAGTAATTCTCATTAGACAATTAATAAAGATTTACCTCGTTAACGTACTTAAGTTTAACAGCTTTGTAACTACTTCAAAGAGACTCTGCTATGAGTCTGTTAAAACTAAGTATTGTTGCACTGACGCAATCATTGCCTTCGATAGAATTCGCTGAAAGCCGTGGTGATCGCAACGTTGTCAACGCCATGGAAGCAAATCAGAAAGCAATGGCCGCCTACGCTGCGCAAAAAGGCAAGACCGCTCCGGAAATTCAGAAATATCACTATAGAATGAAGTTTGATATCGCAAAAGTGGTGAGTATGACCCCACCAATTCGCTCTTGCAACATTGTACCTTTTCGAATGACCTATGAGGACTCAGCTGGAAAGCTTCACACTATTGAATACCAAATTATTGGTGTGTGTCGTAACACGCACGAATGAACGAATGACGTGAATAAGGGCTGTTTTTTCAATGGTTGGTATCACCAGTTGGTGTGTCCATGGATGTTTGGAAAACCCAGCTTGAAGGTCGTGATCTTACCCGGGCGGCTATTAACTTCTGCGACTCCCTGATGCAAACTCATGATTGATTTCACAATGGCTAAACCAAGCCCGGTACTTCCTCCAGCGCGCGAATGATGAGTGTCAACTCGATAAAAGCGATCGAATAAGTGCGGTAGGTGTTGAGGTTCAATACCTGCGCCTCGGTTGGCTACATGTAGCGAGACTTCTGTGGCATGGACTTCGATGGTGATTGTGATGGCTTGGCCTACTGGGCAATGGCGGATTGCATTGGACATCAGGTTGGAAATTGCCCGCTGAATCATCAACCGATCACCAATGGTCGACCCCCTGCCAGTAACGCTCACGCTGATCTGTTTATCTTCCGCCGACAGTGAAAACAGATTGATGACCTTCAAGGCTTCATCCTCCAGAGCAATGGTCTCAAACGGGACCAGCGCAGCGGGATGACTGACCTGTGCCAGGAAAAGCATGTCCGAGACAATCCGGGCTACGCGCCCAAGCTCTTCGGTGGAGGACTCCAAAACCGCTTTGTACTCCTCGGCCGGCCTCTCCCGGGACAACGTCACCTGGGCTTTGCCCATCAGGTTGGAAATGGGTGCTCGTAGTTCGTGGGCCAAGTCATCGGAGAACTGCGACAACTGCTGAACATCGCTGTCTAGTCGGTGCAGCATGAAGTTGATGCCATGGGCCAGTTCGCTGAGCTCCTGCGGCATCTTGACCACCGAGAGTCGATGGCTGAGGTCCTGAGCAGAGATCATGGCGGCCACCTTGCGAAACTCCCGCAGCGGCGCGAGCCCCCGTTTTACCACTGCCCAGGCACTGAGGCCGATAAGTAGCAGCAGCAACGGCAAGGCCATGATCGTCGAGCTTAGATATGTGCTGAGCAGCGCTTCATCGTTGGCGCAATCAAGCGACAGCAATACGGCGACATTCGTACCGTTCGGCAAGCGGATCAGTCTGGATGCAGTCAGGAAGTGCCGGCCCTGATCATTGGTGCTTCGGGAGTACGACACCTTGTCGGTGGCAGCCCCTGCCGCCTTCAACTCCGCCCTGGGGTCCGTCAAGCCAAAGCCTGACTTCAAGAGCGGCGTCCTCATATTTATCAGGTCATAAATGGTAAGGTTGAGGTGGTCATGCCCCATCACCTGATCCAGCAAAACGTGCGGTTTAATGTTGATGTCGACAGGTTTTTCATACAGCGAAAGACTGTGCTCGATTTGCCGCATTTTCTCGCTCAAGTTGTCTTTTGACAGTTTATCTAACTCATGCGTTAGCGCGAGGAACGCAAGAACCGCCAGAAATAACACCAACAATGCGCCCATGATACTCACCGCCAAACCCAGCCGCATCGACAGGCTTGCCGACTTCATTCCCGGGCCTCCAGTACATAGCCAACGCCGCGCAGGGTATGGATTAGCTTCTTGTCAAAAGGATCATCAATCTTGGCCCTCAGGCGGCGGATTGAAACCTCGACCACATTGGTGTCGCAGTCGAAGTTCATGTCCCAGACCAATGAAATGATCTGAGTGCGGGAAAGCACCTCACCCGACTGGCGCATCAAAAGGTGCAGCAAAGCAAATTCCTTGGTCGTCAGGTCGATACGCTGCTCGCCCCGGAAGGCCCTATGGCGGCCCTGGTCGAGTTCCAGATCGGCGACTTTCAAGACCTCAGGGACGGAAACTTGTTCGCTGCGACGCATTAAAGTTCGTACCCGGGCCAACAGTTCCGGAAATTCGAATGGCTTGACCAGATAGTCATCGGCACCCAGGTCCAGGCCGCGGATCTTGTCCGCCAGGCGCCCGCGAGCGGTTAGCATCATGACCCGGGTGTTACTGCTTTGGCGCAGTCGCTCGAGCACACCCCAGCCATCAAGTTGTGGTAGATCGACGTCAAGTATTACCAAGTCGTAGGTTTGTTGACGCGCAAGGTGAAGTCCATCCGTACCATTCGCCGCGCGGTCTACTATATAGCCGCTTTCAGTCAAACCCTGATGCAGGTATTCGGCAGTTTTAAGCTCATCCTCAACTACAAGCATTCGCATGGTAGTGCCGCCCTATGTAATATGAATTGAATAATAAAATTTCGAAGTTTATTTAAGTGCCCGACTAAGAAATGATGTAGAACTATTCGATCATAAAAATCTCAAAACCGCGCATTGCTCAAGTGATCAGTATCAAGCCTGAAGCTGCTACAGGGTCAACAGGAGGAGGACATTTTACGATAAAAGTATTTGCGACTATATGTCGCAGGCATGTTAATGCGCGACTCCCGTACATTTATTTCAGCCAGAAGCCAAGCTCCGCTCGGCTGATATCTATGGGGAATCGTTTCGAAGTGTTACGGCGCAGATAGTCAATTTAATGCTGCACGCATTTTTTGGGGAGACTGGCAGGATGTACCAAGGGGAGTTGATCTCGCTTTGCGATTTTTAAGTACCCCGCGCTATCTATGCTCTATGCATTTTCGGATTCGCGTTTTTGGACTATTGTTTATCGTGATTTTAGTTACGGCTTTACTAAAATCACTACTTTTGTTTTTGGGCTTTTAAGTTGCTTTGTGCATTATATTTTGGAAATGTAAGTTGAAAAACTGTCAGATGGCCCGGCATACTTTGGACCTCTGCCATTCCCTGGTGCAGGCTCATGATGGATCGGACAATGGCCAACCCTAATCCAGTACCACCTTCAGCTCGTGAGCGACTGTTATCCACACGATAGAAGCGATCGAAAATGTGAAACAAGTGCTGGTGCTCAATTCCTACCCCAGGATTGCTTATTGATAGGGAGACTTTTTCAGATTGCGTTTCAATCGCTATAGCAATGGACTGCCCTGCTGGGCAGTGACGAATGGCATTTGATAAAAGATTGGAAATAGCCCGTTGAATCATGAGCCGATCACCTAAAACTTTACCCCATCCGCTGACAGTTATACCAACGCTCTTTTCCTCAGCCGATAGCGAAAAAAGGTCGATGACTTTTAGGGCTTCATCCTCTAGTAAAATGCTTTCAAACGGCACGAGTGCGGCCGGATGACTAACTTGGGCCAAGAAAAGCATGTCTGAAACAATTCTGGTGACTCGTCCTAGTTCCTCGGTGCATGACTCTAAAACAGCCTTGTACTCTTTTGCCGGGCGTTCTCGAGAAAGTGTTACCTGAGCTTTCCCCATAAGGTTCGTAATCGGTGACCGCAGCTCATGCGCCAAGTCATCAGAGAATTGCGATAGTTGTTGAACTCCGCCGTCAAGACGGTGCAGCATGAAGTTTATACCGTGAGCAAGCTCACTGAGTTCTTGGGGCATCTTGACAACTGAGAGTCGATGACTTAAATCCTGGGCCGACACCATTGCTGCAACTTTCCGGAATTCCCGAAGGGGGGATAAGCCACGTTGCACAATAGCCCAGGCGCTGATACCAATCAGAATCAGCAACAGTGGAACCGCTACAATGGTCGAACTCAGGTAGGCGCTCAATAGCGTTTCATCATTCGAGCGATCAATAGACAGTAGGACCGATACGAACTCACCATCCTTTAATTTCATGAGCTTAGAGGCGGTGAGGATGTGGATTCCGGACTCTTCGGCTGGGGAATAGTACGACAGCTTATTACTGGCGGCTGTTCCGGCTTGATTCGTAGATACTTCAGGTATATCTGCTCCAAAACTCAGCAGAGGTTCACTCATGTTGTCATCATCAAAGATGGTCAGGTTAAGATTGTCGTGTCCCAGCACTTGATCTAATAGCACGTGTGGTTTTAAACTCATGTCGCGGGTACTAATATCCATCAGTAGACTGTGCTCAATCTGACTCATCTTCTTCTCTAAGCTATTTTTTGCGCGCGAATCAAGTTCGTGAGTAAGCGCTAAAAAAGCTAGTATCGCTAAAAGCACTACTAGTACCGCTCCCATAATGCTAACTGTCAACCCCAGCCGCATCGATAGGCTGACCGGTTTCATTTCCTCGCCTCCAATACATAGCCTACGCCACGAAGGGTATGTATTAATTTTGTTTCAAATGGATCATCTATTTTTGCTCTCAATCTTCGTATCGAAACTTCGACAACGTTTGTGTCGCAGTCAAAGTTCATATCCCACACTAAAGAGATAATTTGAGTGCGAGATAACACCTCTCCTGATTGACGCATCAACAGATGAAGCAGCGCGAACTCCTTTGTCGTCAGATCTATGCGTTGCTTTCCGCGAAATGCGCGATGTCTGCCTTGATCAAGTTCAAGGTCAGCGACTTTTAATACCTCTGGAACTGGAATATGTTCGCTGCGACGCATTAAAGTGCGTACTCTTGCAAGCAACTCAGGGAATTCAAATGGCTTGACCAGGTAATCATCGGCTCCCAAATCCAATCCTTTGATTTTGTCTGCCAGACGCCCTCTTGCAGTCAGCATCATTACCCGAGTGCTACTAGTCTGCCGAATATTTTCAAGAACGTCCCAACCGTCAATTTCAGGTAGATTTACGTCTAGTATTACCAGATCATAAGCTTGCTGACGTGCTAGATGGAGTCCATCAGCCCCGGTCGATGCGCAGTCTACAATATAGCCACTTTCAGTCAGGCCTTGATGTAAGTACTCAGCAGTCTTCAGCTCGTCCTCTATCACAAGGATTCGCATAGGATTTCACCCTCTGGTAAATGTATCGGAATGATTGGATGCTCGTTAAACATGGTTTAAGGGCTTTATTAATCTGTATAAACGTTTCGATTCTGGCTACATCTTTAATTTTCTTCGCAATATGGTCTTTTTAAAGCTTTGCAAGGTTCGTCATGTTTCCTTGACCTCCTAAAGTACTAGGTTCGGCTTCCCTTTTTTTGTTTCGGGTTGTTTCTTGGCGCGAGCACTTGTTGACTTCATCCTAATGCATTAATTGAGGTTTTTCCGCTGGATAACGTATTTGTAATTTTTCAGTCACCTTGTTGATAGGTGCGGAGAATTACATTTGCCTCATGGGAAATTTTTTGTTTTAAAGGTTTTAAGGAATGATGGAATTACTTCGGTGTAGAAAGTTGATTGCTCACCCAATCACGCATAAGACCATGCTAAGAGCAGGTCTCATTTCGATCCTTGCGCTTTTGACTAGTCCTTTGTTTGCGGCGACCGCTCAAATGCTCACAATGGATCAGGCGCTTGAAACCGCTTTTGCCAATAACCCTGATCTGGCGGCCGCTCAATGGGAGACTGGTATTGCTCAGGGAGAGCGACAGCAGGCAGGGTTGATCCCTAACCCTGAGGTTTCCTGGGAGGCTGAAGATACTCGGCGAAACTCGCGCACTACGACGGTAATGATCAACCAGCCGATCGAGCTTGGCGGTAAGCGCGGGGCTAGGATCGAGGTGGCCAGTCGAGCTCAAGACGCGGCCGGGATTGAATTGGACCGCAGACGCAATGTTCTGCGTGCCGATGTCATTCAGGCGTTTTACAGCTCCTCGACGGCTCAGCAAAGGCTGCTGTTATCACGTCAATCACTTGAGCTCGCCGAGCGCGGTTTGCGTGTAGCTCAAGGTCGCATCAAGAGTGGTAAATCCTCACCCGTTGAAGGTACTCGCGCAGAGGTTCAGCTATCAGAAGTGCGTCTGGAGCTGAGGCGGGCTGAGCGGGATGAGGCCAGTGCCTACCAGCGACTCGCTCAGGTCATGGGCGCGCCTTTGCCTGCATTCGTGTCTGTGGGTGATCCAGGCCGGTCGATGCCAACCGTACCGGATTCGTCACTGCTGCTTAATCGCATAGGTGAAACCGCGGAACTACGATTGGCAAAACTGCAAATAGATCAGCGGGAAGCCTCCCTTGGCCTGGAGAAGGCTAAGCGAATTCCCGACCTCACCGTGAGTATCGGGAGCCAATACGACGAGCGCGAGCGCGAGCGGGTGAATGTCGTGGGGCTGTCTATGCCCATCCCATTGTTTAACCGTAACCAGGGCAACGTACTAGCCGCTGCCCGCCGTACCGATCAAGCCCGCGACCTTCGTAACGCCAGTGAGTTACGCCTGCGCACAGAAATCCAGACCACCCTGGATCAGTGGATGACGGCTAACACTGAAGTCGCGTCGTTCAATCAAACCATCCTGCCTGCCGCGAAAAGTGCCGTCGACACCGCTACCCGAGGTTTCGAAATGGGCAAGTTTAACTTCCTCGACGTACTCGATGCTCAGCGCACCTTGATTAGCGCCCGCACGCAATACATCCAGGCTATCGCCGAGGCGACAGACGCCTGGGTGCGCATCGAGCGAATTTTCGGAGATGTCGCCCTTCTCACTCGCACTCCGTGAATTTCATATAACGCTTTTTTACCGCTGCTCAGCATCGCAATACCACGGTAATCCGTGACTGCCGACTGGGCTGCGCAGGGAGTTTCCATGGATAAAAAACTAATTCTCGTCACTGCACTGACCTTGACGGTGGGTATAGGCATCGGCTCGTTGTGGATGGGCAGCCCATCGGTGCCCTCAGCCGAGGCTCAGGCTCAGGCTCAGGAGGGCAAAGGCCATGACGATCACGGCGATGAAACTACTGGCAAAAAATCGGCCGAGGGCGAACACGCCGAAGGCGAAGCGGAAGAAGGTCACTTGACTCTGAGCGAAGAGCAGATCAGCTCAGCCGGCATCCAGTTGGTCGAAGCCAAGGCGCAGAGTATTAGCCTTTCATTGCCCTTTCCTGGAGAAATCCGTTTTGATGAAGACCGCACTGCGCATGTGGTGCCCCGCGTACCCGGTGTCGTTGAGTCGGTCCATGTCAATCTTGGTCAGCCGGTGAAAAAAGGCCAGTTGCTGGCCGTGATCGCCAGCCAACAAATTTCTGATCAACGTAGTGAACAAGCCGCGGCGCAACGTCGTCTTGAGTTGGCCCGTACTACCTACGAGCGAGAGCAACAGTTATGGCAGGACAAAATCTCTGCCGAACAGGATTTCCTGCAAGCCCGCCAGGCTTTGCAAGAAGCCGAAATCGCCCTCAGCAATGCTCGACAAAAAATCAGCGTACTCAGTGGCAGCTCGGTCACCAGCGGGGGTAACCGATATGAATTGCGTGCGCCGTTTGACGGGGTTGTCGTTGAGAAACACTTGGGCCTCGGTGAGGTTGTCAGCGAAACCACTAATGCCTTCACCCTCTCCGACTTGTCGCGTGTGTGGGTGACCTTTGGTGTCTCGCCAAAGGATTTAAACAAGGTACTGGTGGGCAAGTCGGTCACGGTCAGTGCGTCGGAACTGAATGCCGAAGTCACTGGAACCGTGGCCTATGTCGGCAGTTTGTTGGGCGAGCAAACTCGTACAGCCACGGTCCGCGTGACCTTGGCCAATCCACAAGGTGCATGGCGTCCCGGGCTATTCGTGACCGTGCAGGTTGACACTGATACTCGGCAAACAAAGGTCGCAGTACCAGAAGCGGCTATCCAGACAGTCGAGGACAAGCAAACTGTTTTCGTTCGAACGGACAACGGGTTTAAAGCTCAGCCAGTGGAGACAGGTGGCCGTTCGGCGGGTCTGGTCGAGATCACGGAGGGCCTGGAGCCCGGTGTTCAAGTCGCCGCTGCCGGCAGTTTCATTCTGAAATCAGAACTGGGTAAAGCCTCGGCTGAACACGCCCACTGATCCGCCACTTCCACGAGAAGGTTCTCATGTTCGAACGCCTGATCCAATTTGCCATCGAGCAGCGCATCATCGTGCTGCTCGCGGTTCTCCTCATGGCCGGCCTCGGTATAGCCAGCTACCAGAAGCTGCCGATCGACGCCGTTCCCGATATCACCAACGTCCAGGTGCAAATCAACACAGGGGCAGCAGGTTTTTCACCACTGGAAACCGAGCAGCGCATCACGTTTCCCATCGAAACTGCAATGGCTGGTTTGCCGGCTCTAGAACAAACTCGCTCGCTGTCACGCTCGGGTTTGTCGCAAGTCACAGTGATCTTCAAGGAAGGCACTGACCTGTTCTTCGCCCGACAATTGGTCAACGAACGGTTGCAGGTGGCCAAGGAGCAACTACCCGAGGGGGTGGAAGCCGTCATGGGGCCGATCTCAACCGGTCTGGGTGAAATTTTCCTGTGGACGGTCGAGGCTGAAGAAGGTGCCGTCAAGGAGGACGGCAGTCCCTATACGCCGACCGACCTGAGGGTGATCCAAGACTGGATCATCAAGCCTCAGCTGCGCAATGTTCCCGGGGTCGCCGAAATCAATACCATTGGCGGGTTCGCCAAGGAGTACCAGATTGCACCCGATCCAAAACGCTTGGCGGCTTACAAGCTTACGCTGACTGACCTTGTTACAGCGCTGGAGCGCAACAACGCCAACGTCGGTGCCGGTTATATCGAGCACAGTGGCGAACAGTTACTGATTCGCGCACCTGGCCAAGTAGCGACCACCGAAGATATCGCCAATATCGTCATGGCCAACGTCGACGGTACGCCCATCCGTGTCAAGAACGTCGCAACCGTGGACATCGGCCGTGAATTGCGCACGGGGGCAGCGACCGAAAACGGTCGTGAAGTGGTGCTCGGCACAGTGTTCATGCTGATCGGTGAGAATAGCCGCACCGTGGCCCAAGCCGTTGCTAGCAAGCTTGAGCAAATCAACCGCTCACTGCCAAAAGGGGTGGTGGCAGTCACCGTCTATGACCGTACCAATTTGGTGGACAAGGCAATTGCCACCGTTAAGAAGAACTTGATTGAAGGTGCGATCCTGGTGATCGCGATTCTGTTCCTGTTCCTTGGCAACATTCGCGCGGCTCTGATTACTGCCATGGTGATCCCGCTCGCGATGCTATTCACATTCACTGGCATGTTTACCAACAAGGTCAGCGCCAACCTGATGAGCCTCGGAGCGTTGGACTTTGGCATCATCGTTGATGGCGCGGTGGTCATTGTCGAAAACGCCATCCGTCGTCTGGCCCATGCACAGCAACACCACGGACGCATCCTCACCCGCTCCGAACGCTTTCACGAAGTGTTCGCGGCGGCCAAGGAAGCACGCCGACCGCTGATTTTCGGCCAGTTGATCATCATGGTCGTGTACCTACCGATTTTTGCCCTCACCGGCGTCGAAGGAAAAATGTTTCACCCGATGGCGTTTACTGTGGTGATTGCCTTGCTCGGCGCGATGCTGTTGTCGGTGACCTTTGTCCCGGCGGCGATTGCGATGTTCGTCACCGGTAAGGTCAAGGAAGAAGAGAACTTCATCATGCGTGGCGCCCGTCGGGTGTATGCGCCAGCGCTAGAATGGGTCATGGGCCATCGATCAATGGCATTCGCCATAGCACTAGCCGTTATCGCGGTGTGCGGTGTGGTCGCCAGTCGAATGGGCAGCGAGTTTGTGCCGAGCCTCAGTGAAGGGGATTTCGCGTTGCAAGCACTGCGTGTACCAGGTACCAGCCTGACGCAATCGGTAGAAATGCAGCAACGTCTGGAAAGACTTGTGTTAGCAAAGGTACCGGAGGTCAAGCGGATGTTTGCTCGTACTGGTACAGCAGAAATTGCCTCAGACCCAATGCCACCAAACATCTCTGACAGCTACGTGATGCTCAAGCCGAAGAATCAATGGCCTGATCCGAATAAATCCAGAGAGGCGTTGGTAGCTGATATCCAAAAAGCTGCAGCCGGAATGCCCGGAAGCAACTATGAGCTTTCTCAGCCTATTCAATTGCGTTTTAACGAGCTGATTTCAGGCGTGCGCAGTGATGTGGCGGTCAAGGTCTTCGGTGATGACATGGCGGTGCTTAACAGCACCGCTGCAAAAATTGCCGCGTCCATGCAGAAGATCAATGGTGCCTCCGAGGTCAAAGTCGAGCAAACGTCGGGACTGCCGGTACTGACCATCAACATCGATCGTGACAAAGCCGCCCGTTACGGACTGAACGTTGGCGACGTACAAGACACCATTGCGGTGGCGGTCGGTGGTCGTCAAGCCGGTACGATGTATGAGGGAGACCGCCGATTCGACATGGTGGTGCGTTTATCCGACGCCATGCGTAAGGATCTCGAGGGATTGTCCACACTGCTAATCCCGGTACCGGCGCTGCTTAACACCAATGCCGATCAGATCGGGTTTATTGCTCTTTCAGAGGTGGCTAGCCTCGATCTAGTGTTGGGACCTAACCAGGTCAGTCGTGAAAACGGCAAACGTCTGGTGATCGTCAGCGCCAACGTGCGTGGGCGTGATATCGGCTCATTTGTACAGGAGGCCAGTAGCGCCATTGATAAAGAAGTGCAGATCCCGGCCGGTTACTGGACCAACTGGGGAGGACAGTTCGAGCAGCTCCAATCCGCTGCCAAGCGACTACAGATTGTAGTCCCGGTGGCCCTGCTCTTGGTGTTCGCACTCTTGTTCATGATGTTCAACAACCTCAAGGATGGCCTATTGGTGTTCACCGGTATTCCATTCGCGTTGACGGGGGGAGTCATGGCTTTATGGCTCCGAGACATACCGCTGTCGATCTCGGCAGGTGTTGGTTTCATCGCGTTGTCGGGCGTGGCGGTGCTGAATGGTCTGGTGATGATTGCGTTCATCCGCAATCTTCGGGAGGAAGGACATTCGTTGAGTTCCGCAATCAATGAAGGGGCTCTTACCCGGTTGCGCCCAGTGTTGATGACAGCTCTGGTGGCCTCTCTTGGCTTTATTCCGATGGCACTGGCCACCGGAACGGGGGCAGAGGTCCAGAGACCCCTGGCTACCGTGGTGATCGGGGGCATCCTATCCTCAACTGCGTTGACCCTGCTGATATTGCCTGCGCTTTATCAATGGGCGCACCGCCGAGACGAAGACGAAGACGAAGACGATAAAATAGAAGCCGTATAATTCTTTAGTTTTAAAAGCCCACTATCGAGATTCGATAGTGGGCTTTTTTATGTGAGCTACATAACGAATCTGTAATCTTGGCGCCACCGTGTTGATAGGTTCGAATTGATACCCTACTAGCGTTAACTATATGAGGTGTCAGTATGAAAATTGCTCAAATCTGCGCTCTTGCGGGTGCTTTAATCCTTTCTTCAGTTGCTTTAGCCGAAGGTGGGGGGGACAGAACCTTCGAAAAAATGATGGCGGCGCGAGATGTGGCAATGGAGGCATATGTTGCTAGAGAAGGGAAGAGCGTTCCCGTGGTGTCAAGTGATGCTAAAGATGAGACAGGTAAAATGTAGTAGTACTGCGTATAAAAAAACTGCTTCCGGTTTCCGGCGGCGGTTTTTTTTACGGCTTTATTACACATTCGTAACCTAGCCGCCACGCCATCGCAATGTTCGAATTGATATCCTTGTAACAGTTAATATATGAGGTACTAAATATGAAGTTCATGAATATTATTACTTTCGCTGGAGCTCTGACGTTATCCTCTCTCGTACTGGCGGAAGGGGGAGGAGACAAAGCCTTTGAAAAGATGATGGCGGCGAATGCTAAAGCCATGGAGCAGTATGCAATTAGCCATGGGAAAAGCGCCCCTGTGTCGAAAGAATACGAGTACGGGATGAAGGTGGATGTTGTGAAGGTTATCAGTGTGGTGCGGCCTGCAAAAGTCTGCGCAGTGGTGCCCGCCGCAATGACCTATGAAGATTCAAAAGGACAGCTAAATACAATTAGGTACACTGTGGCTGGAGAGTGTCGTAAACGAGGCGGCTAGCAGCTATGCTGCTGTCAGAGGGATTTGTACGCTCGATTAACCTCAATACTTAGAGGTATCGGGCGTTTTTTATATGCTCGTGTTTTAACGGGCATAAAAAAGACGCCCCGAGGGACGTCTTAAAAATTCACCTTTTTCCAAAGGAGCTTCTAAAGGTGAGCTTGGAGCTTTTAACTGAACAGCGATGAGTTTCAGATTTTCACATACTAGCTACTTGTCTATAGGACTCCAACCAGATGCGCTAGCTAGATTCCTATTAACTCCCACTCACTATAAGCAATTCAAGTTAACAAGAAGATGATTGAAAAATTACATTTTTGAAATCTTTCTAGCGAAAACGGGATATTCGTGAAGAACGAATTATCCCGTTCAGGTATTACAGAATCGCTAGTGGGTACTCAACGATCACACGGACTTCATCCAAATCAGACTCAAACGCGGTTGCACGGGTGTTCATTTGTCGCAAGCGGAAGGACATATCTTTCAAGGAGCCTGTCTGAACGACGTATTTTACTTCGATGTCGCGCTCCCAACGTTTCTGATCGGTCAACGGGTTTCCATCCGCATCGCGCCGCATGTATGTGGCGTTGGCGTTGGAGTAGTCGGCGTCGGTGCCACGACCATAACGTGTCATAAACGACAAGCCAGGTACACCATACGAGCTCATGTCGAGGTCGTAACGCACCATCCATGAACGTTCTTTTGGCGAGTTGAAGTCGCTGTACTGGATTGAGTTGTCGAGAAAGATGGAATCCGACTGACGCAGATAGTCGAAGTCGTCGTTACCATTATTTCGCTGGTGAGAAAGTGCAAGTGAGTGTGCGCCATACTTCACGCCAACCTTAGCGCTCCAAATATTGTTGTCGAACTCGCCCAGCAGTTTTTTCCCTTCGTCAACGGCCTTGTAGTAATTCACACCGCCGAATACGGAAAGCTCATCAGAGAAGGAGTAGTTCAACCCGGTGCCAGCATAGTATTGATTCCAGGCGTCTTTGAGACGACTGGAGTAAAGACTAACGATAATATTCTTATTCACATTGTAGTCGCCACCAAAATAGCCGACCCAAGGTGAGTTAACTGGGCCTGCATAGAAGGTTGCGAAGTTGTCGCGCATATTGCTGGAGACTGGTTGACTCATAGCATGCAGGCGACCACCCTGAACTGTCAGCCCTTCGATGCTGGTATTGGTAGCGGTCACACCACGGAAACTTTCCGGTAAAAGCCTTGAGTCGCCAGAAGCCACGACAGGGTTGGCGGGAAATACATCACCTACTTTCACCACAGTGTCAAAAGCGCGAACTTTTGCCGCGCCACCGACTTTCGTGTATTCATCTCGAGCTTCGCCGTCGCCATTGACAGGTAGCACATCGAATGAACTACGACCGCCGTTACGACCGTCACCCGTATCAAGCTTCAAACCGATCATCGCGAAAGCGTCGACGCCCACGCCTACAGTGCCTTGGGTAAACCCGGATTCGAACTTACTGATAATCGCATGCGACCAAGCTTCGGAGTAGCCATTGCCCGTGGGGCTTGATTGACCGTTACGATGATCACGATTGAAGTAGAAATTTCGATTGAGCACGGTAAGGCTGCTGTCTTCGATAAACCCCCCAGTCTTTTCCTCCGCAAACACTATAGAAGGCCCAGAACTGACAACCAACGCCAAAGCGGCCATCGAAAATTTCGTATTGTTATCCATTAATCACTCCTTAGGTTCGGCAGAACTAGAAAGCTCTTCGGCTGGAATTATTGTTTACGGGAGCAGTTTCTGCTCCCGTATCGTCGCCGACTTGTATCGTTGCAATTTGAAGATAACGGGGAGATGATTGAAAAATTACAATTCTGTAATGTTCGCCTGTTTTTTCAAAATTAACTTTTGCGGCATGCCCCCAACCGATGGGTGGCTCTACCTTTACTAGGGCTTTTCTCAGGAATTCTCTTAACCAGCAGCACGAATCCACACCTGAAAGTGCGCATGCTCAGGAGCTGAAATCAGTTCTCGATGCATCGTCACAGTGAAGTCGAACCGAGATCGTTTAGATTTTTGGCTCACCTGACCAATCTGACCATCACACAGCTTTATATGATTCAAGCAGTGACCGCGGTCAAGTTGGGATGCGGTAATAGCTGTACCCGGAAGGCGGTGGCCGCTAACCAAAATGGGATAGCAATAGCGGAAATATTCCGGATGTAGTGTTGTGGAGTTCCCCATCCGCTTGTTCAAAAAACCGAGTATTTTTTAATACTGCTGGAGTTGTTGCTTTTGGACTTTATCAGCCAGTCCCTATTACGGCGCATACTGGTCAAGTTACATGCAAACGAATGTCTGCAAGAAAACAACTGGCTGGTCAGTGGTATTGCATAGGGAGCAAGAGCAGTGCAATGAAGCACGCTCTTTAACGACACGATAGTTACTGGATGGGTTTGACCGAGACCACATCGAAATATTTGAATTTCTTTTTTTTAGCTTCTTTTTTAGCCTCTTGTTCCGCGATAAGAGTACTCAGCGTGTTCGCATCATAAATGAACACGCTCACGTCGCCTTCGAAGTCCTTGGTAACGTGCAGTGTCACCCTCAGCTTCAGTGATAGCGGTTTAGAGTTTAGTCGGGACGTTGGACTCGGCTGCGGCTTTGCGAGTACTACGGGGTCGGATTGTTTTGGGGAGCCGAATAGCGCCAAGCGCATATCCTCCTCATTCAGTTCAACGCTCATCTGGGATTTCTCGTCGCTAATGTAAGACGCGGGACCTTCATTACGTAGACTACGTGGCAAGCTCCTGCTGACTGCCAACTGTGATGGCCTCAGGAGTTTCAAATGGTGGGTTTTCATCTCTTAACGTTCATCACTGAGCGATTGAAAACGACGTGGCCGAGGGATAAGCCAGATTTCCTGCAAAGCGCAGCCTTTATGAAAACCGCCGCACGCTCCAGCTCCGTTGAGGATGCTGCGTGCTCAGCTGCCATCTGTTTGTTGCGAGCATAAATTTTTTCCTCGATCAATTGTAGGCAGCGTGGATCATTATTCAACAGTTTGAACTTACTAATCCTATTTCACCTTAAAATTTTCCATAGAAATGAGGCAAAGCCTTTACGGGCTGAGAAAGTTCGGGGCTACGTTGAGCGCGGAAAACACGATCGACAGGATGGTCATCAATAGCCATACGAAACCATCCCAGTATTTTATCGCGGCCAGCAGCAAGGCCCCGACGATTGGCAGCAAGGACAGCCCCTTCAGCAAGCGAAAGGTCCTGGTTAGCGTTCGGCCCTGCTTGTCGACCTGGTCGATGGTGATCCTGAGCAAGCCCTGAAGTTTTGGGGGATAGGTTTTTATCTTGTCCTTAAAATCATCGAAGATGACATTGAAACTGTGTAGCAGGCGCTCTGTTTGCAGCATTTGATTGTGCAGGATCGCAAGCAGAACCACAGAGACCACTGCTAGCCCAAGGACAAGAATAAAACCTTCGAATTTTGAGGTTGTTTTCTCCAGCACGACCAGACCCGCTAACGATATCGGCAGGGCAAGCATCTTGCCCGCGATGTCGCCCAGTACTCCACTAAGCTTAGTGCCATAGTCGATTTCAGCCTGGGCCACCTCGCGCCGGGCCCGCTCAAACGAGAAGCTATAGACGTAGGTTTGCAGATTCGCACGGTACGTGGCGAGGACCTCCCGCCACTCCCGCACGATCACCAAGAACAGATTCGGCTCGCTCTCAAACTTCTCGATGACGCTCGCCACCGCCATCCGAATCATCAATTTTCGTTCGGAGAGGTGCGCCTTGTTTTCGTTTTTTCGATTGAGTATTTCTTCCAACAAACTCAGGTGGTTGAGCTCATAGTCAAGAACCTTGACGTCAACCTGGGTAGGCAACAGAAAAGTTCTCGGAGGCTTAGCCCCATCGGGAGGCAAGGCAAAAAACAGGTTATAACCATCTGGACTGCTGTCTTTGTCGACGCCGATCGCTAGCAGTGCAAGCAGCTCGATCATCCGGCAGACGCGCCTGAGCGCCTTAATCGCCGAAGGTTCGGTGTCATCACTATCCGCCCAACTGAGCTCAACAATGTACACGTTGCTCGGAAATTGGCCCTTGCCCAATGAGCCATTGCGAGCGACAAACTCGCCTAAGTTCGCGTAGAACCGGCCCGACTCGTTCGATGGCAAGCGAAACTCAATATCGAGAGAGTCAGCTTCTTCAGAGCAATGCTCGAACTTGCCATAAGCTGCGGGCAGGTCATCACACATTCGCAACGCACCGATAATGTCGGGCGTTGGCCTCCCCTCATAGCGGATGACCCCATCCTCAATGGTGGGCGCTCCGAGGGTACGGTAGAGAGCTACCACATTGGAAAACATTCTTAGCCAGCCCTAGCCAGCAATTCTTTCTCGATCACACCAACCAGTTCGGCAGTCAGATTGGACAGGGTCAACTTCTTCCGTCCCTCATCATAGTAAACGTCTGCGGCCGGATCCTTACCTAACGCTCCACGCTCGAATTGCAACGACCAGTTAGCAGCGTCCCCCTTGATACGGGTCTTCTCTTTCAGCGATTTCGCATTGACCGTAAAGTCGTCCGGCACCTTATGTTTCTCACTATTCAAATAGTCTTTCAGCCCAACGATTTCATCCACTAAGTCAGCGGGTACGTGTGCGACAGCGACGTGGCAGATGGCGTCCAGGCGTGCGGACTTACCTGCGGCCAACTGCTCCTCCAGATATTTGATCACCGCCTCTTTGGCCTTATAACCAAAGCTTTTTAACGCTTTGTTGTCGCGAAAAAACCGGGCAACGTTATCAATGGCATTTTTGGTAGCGCGTCCGGAGGCCACTCCTTTCGCACAACCCAGTGCAGAAATGAAATAGTCAGATGCCTGACTATCACGGCCGCGGCTGATGAAGCACAGGTAGGTTGAATCCACTTCATCCTCCGCGTCATCCTCATCCTGCTCAGGCGCAGCAGCGGCCGCAGCAGCCATAGCCTTTATGGCCACGAAGCTAGCCAAGTTGATCCTGGCGGCCTGCTGAACCTTGTTGAGATCGACCTCTTGAATTTCCTTCGGCACATAGTTTTCGTCCAGCTGAATACCACCGCGCTCCTTCATGCTGGCGACCAGGAAAAAGTCGGTTGCGCCCGAGGTGTACTGGGCGCAAAGGATGTGTCCACCAGTCGACAAGACTTGATTACCGGCTTGCTCCACCAGTTGGTCCATTGCCAAGTGGGTCAAGTCGATAAATTGCGCTTCATCATCTTGTACTTCTACGAACGCGGTGAAGCGCTCTGGAAACGGCCCCTGACGGTCATCATTGGCAAACTGTCCATAGACCACGCTGTTGCCTTCTTTGCCGATGAGGCCGTGGATGCCATTGACCAGAAAATGCAACGCAGGATTTTCAGTATCGAGCGCCACATCCTTCTTGACCACCTCGGAGATAAAGCTGGTCTTGGCCAGCTTCTTGAAGCTGTGAATAATGGCAGTTTTCAGTGTGATCATAGGTCGAATTCCGTTCCGATAGTATCAATATGGAATCACTGAAAATAACACCTTACCCAACAAACTTCAGGGCTTATCTCGGCACATGACACCGCCTAAGGGCTTCAACACTTAGGCAATGAGTAAGGCCGCAAGAACCCATTAACTGTACATGCATACAGCATAAGAATCTATGCCGTTCATCAACACGAGGGTCGGAGCGTTGAAGCGCGGACAGCACCATCGCGGATTGCCACAGACCATGGTCTCTATCATAGACTCAGTCTGAGGAAGTTTTTCCAGCCTTATCCGTCAGTGCTGGAGCTCAACTGGGGAGTGTGGACCACTATCGCGAACTCTCGCGTTGGATCGCTCGGACCCTTTGTTTGAAGCAGCTCTTCGAAGGAGCCGATCCCAAAGATCACCCATGGTTCTGGGTAATGCCGCAGGAGGCGTTTTGCCTGCTGACGAACAGATTCTGGGAGAGTCTGATCTCTGGACAGCTCACGCAAGAACTCGCCTGTTTGGACGATACTCCGGGTACGCTCGCAGGGCATAGTCATGTGTTGCCACTCCGCTAGAATTTGCGCTTAACCTTAGAAAACCAACCGCCATCGCCGAGGATTCTGGGGGTGTGAACCATTCGTTTGAATTATAGCAAGCACGCCGCTCGGCTCCTCTGAAGTAGACAGGCTACCCCCTATCAAGCCAAGTTCTAGGGGGCGATTGCTGATACGTGGCCAACACTAAGTCTTGGTAAGCACCGGAAAAATATAGGGATGGCTGAGGCGGACGAAACCTAAAACGCTGAACGTCGATGACTGCCACATTGCGCACCAGTGACTTTCAGTACAGGCTCTGCGCGACGTCCAGGTCTGTTCGTACCCTTCGACCGGGTCCCATCAACACATAAACGGTGTTTTTTGTCTCGAACAGGCAATCATGGGTGAACGAAACCCCCAATGAAGTTCTTACCCAGTGACCGCGAGGGAAACGTCCTTTGCTATCGTGGATAACACATAAAGCGTTGACCAAAGTAGGAGTGACTCCTCTTCTAGCAACGACGTTTAACTGACGGGGGGAGACCGCTATATCAACCACTGTCCAGTCAGCGACTAGACAATAGGCGCGTCCAGGGAAGTAAAATCCGACCAGTGCCAAGGCGTCTGAATGAGCTAGCTCACATCCAGGTAGTTTTTCGCCACCGGAAAGCAGTTCGGCTAGGCCCTCAAGATTCATTCGTCCCTCCGACCCACTTCAAAAATCGAGTCGAACTATCAATCACACCAGTCAGCATAGCTGCCCGTAAAACGTAAGCGTCCGCCGAAGTCACCTTGCGTGACTCAGGCGGGCATCCACCGATGCGGCAGCAGTTGATCAATCTCACTGGCACGCTGCGTCGGCAGCCGCGTCAGTACATCTTTGAGATAGGCATACGGATCATGCCCATTCATGCGTGCTGACTGGATCAAGCTCATGATCGCGGCTGCCCGCTTACCGCTGCGTAGTGACCCGGCGAACAACCAGTTCGAGCGTCCAAGTGCCCATGGCCTTATCTGATTTTCGACCGCGTTATTATCGATGGGCACAGCGCCGTCCTCGAGATATCGAGCCAGTGCCGTCCAGCGCCTGAGGCTGTAATCCAGAGCTTTGGCAATAGCCGATCCTTCGGGCACAAGATCGCGCTGGGCCATCATCCAGGTATGTAGTGCGTCGATAATGGGTGCCGCTTTTTCCTGACGTATTCGCCAGCGATCTTCGTCGGTCATTTCCCGCGCTTGCCGTTCGATTTCGTACAAGCTGCCAATTGAGTGCAGCGCCTGTTCGGCCAGTTGGCTTTTGTTCGTCGCGTGCAGATCGAAGAACTTGCGGCGCGCATGGGCCATGCAGCCAATTTCGGTGATGCCTTGCTGGAAGCTTGCCTTGTAGCCGGCGAAATCGTCGCACACCAGCTTGCCATCCCACTGGCCAAGGAAGTTACGTGCATGCTCGCCCGCACGGCTCGGGCTGAAGTCGTAAACGACTGCCCTGACCGCCGAAAACGGCGTAGTGCAGTAGGCCCAGACGTAAGCACGGTGGGTCTTCTTCTGGCCCGGCGCGAGCATTTGCACTGGCGTTTCGTCGGCGTGGATCACGCCTTCGGCAAGTACCGTTTCGCGTAGCACATCGACCAACGGCTGGAGCTGCACGCCGGTCTGGCCGACCCATTGCGCCAGTGTCGAGCGGGCGATAGCCAGGCCAGCGCGGCCAAAGATTTTCTCTTGGCGATACAGCGGCAAATGGTCGGCGAATTTGGCCACCATCACGTGAGCCAGCAGCCCTGCGGTCGGTATACCCTTGTCGATTACCTAGGCCGGAACCGGTGCCTGAGTCAGCGTTTCACACTCGCGGCAGACCCATTTCCCGCGCACATGCTGCTCCACGGTGAACACGCCCGGCGTGTAATCCAGCTTCTCGCTGACGTCCTCGCTGATCCGCTGGAGCTGGCAGCCGCAGGGGCATTGGGTGTTGTCGGGTTCGTGATAAATCACGGTACGCGGAAACTGCGCAGGCAAAGGAACACGCTTGGGCTGCTTGCGTGGCTCGGCCGACGCAGCCGGCGGATTCAACGCCTTCAGCTCGGCGTCAATGGCCGCGATATCGGTGTCGAGCAGATCATCGAGCAGGCTGCCTTGAGCAGGGCTCAATTGCTCACTGCGCTTGGCAAACTTGTTACGTTTGAACCAAGCGATTTCGTGGGTGAGTTGCTCGATGATGGTTTGGTCGCGGTCGTTCTTCTTGCCCATCCTGTCGACTTGCAGCCCGAGAGAATCAACCTGCGACAGCAACTGCGCCGCGAAGGCGCGCAGTTGGTCGGGGGTCATCTGATCGAGATTGGGCGAGGAAGTCATGCCCTGGATTTTACCAAAGCAGGTCGCTTGCGGCAGTAGGCCAAGGCGCTAATTACAGCTTTTTAAAGCAGTGTGATTGCACCGCCAACCCCAACACGCTGCCAAGGTAGGCCGAGCACCAACGCTTGAAGTTGCTCAGCATCCAGCTCTATCTCGTAGCCATTACGAATGCCGGGCCAGTGAAACTTGCCTTGGTTCAACCGGCGAGCAGCCAGCCAGACGCCAATCCCATCATGCACCAGCACTTTCATACGAGTGGCGCGGCGGTTGGCGAACAGATAAGCGCAGTGCGGCTTCGCCGCACCGAACACCGCGATCACCCTGGCCAGCGCAGTTTCAGTGCCGGCACGCATGTCCATGGGGTCGGTGGCGAGCCAGATGGCATCGATGCGAATCATTGAGTGAGCCCACGGACAAAGCGGGCGCAGCCTTCAGGATCGGACGTTGGCCATTTCACTGAGATCGATTGCTCGCCAAATGGCAGCTCAATAACCGCCAACGCTTCCGTTTGCCGTTTGGGCGTAGCTCTCAATGGAATGAAAGCTGGCAACGCCGCTGGCGACTGATCTCGATAAAGCGGTAGCCACTTGCGGATAACGTTGGCGTTGATGCCGTGGCTGATGGCAACGCTGGATAGGGTTGCGCCCGGTTGCAGGCATTCCTGAACAACCTGGGCCTTGAAGGGTTTCGGGTAAGAGCTTCGTTGGCGCATGGAAATCCTGACGTTAAGGGCGATCGCGTCCGCTTAAAAATACGCGGACACCATCGCCCTTAATGCTGGAGTTCGGAAGGTGTGTTGGCTGGACGCTTACCCTACAACACATGGCAGTAAATGCGCGAATAGGCGTTTCGTGGTACGCAACTTCAGATCATATGGTTCTGAGGCTTGCGCCTAAACGGCGCGATTAGCTGCGCACGATAGCCTGTTGGAAAGTCTCGCTCTTTTAGCCCTACCTGCGCATCACCGAGCTTGTTTGCTGCGTCATAGAAGGTTCCAAATAGGTGATCCCAAATAAGTAAAAACTCTCCGAAGTTGACCTGGGCATCTTCGAACTCTCGCTTATGGTGCCAGCGATGTGTCTCGGCGACTCCAATCACGTTGCGTAACCAGCCCAACGAGTAGTCCAGGTTCGAATGCTGGAAGGCTAAATGAACGGTCAAGATGCTGAACCAAGTCGCGATAACGGCCGACGGCGCACCTGAGGCGAGCAGAACCACCAGCCCCGGTCCGGCCATTAGCGCCGCATGCAGCGGATGTCTGCGCTCCCCATTCATCCAATAAAGGCGATCAGCGCTGTGATGAATCATGTGCATACGCCACAGCCAATGCACCCGATGGCTGATGCGATGCATGACATACAGGCTTAAATCGAGGACGGTTGCGACCAGAACCAGCTGTAACCAGAGGGGACTCTCGCTGGGAAAAAGGCGAACTGATGCCGGCACCGCATCGCCAAGCTTGGCGAGGACTTCAGCAGTGAACTGAATGACAGAAAGGTTGACCAGCATATGCAATAAATCGGTCGAGGTGTCTTGATGATCTTCGAGCCAGGATTGACGAAAGGGTTGGAATTGCTCCAGCGCGGCGATCGTGAACAAGCTCACAATAGCGATCAGGAGTGTTGTGGGCCATGGCGGAATCCCGGTGTAAAGCGCCCAAACCATGAACGCAGCGGTGCCACCAAATATGAGCGGATAGCTCATCCAACGTATGACGTATCGGAAAATAATGATCATCGCTCACCTCCTTTTAGGAAGCGAAGACGATAAGTCACAGGCTGGCGTTTGGATTGAACGAAAGAGCTACAATCGAATGATGAATATCCTCGCTTGACCTTATAGCGGCTAGAAGGTTTGTAATCGACAGGATCAAGTGTATTTAGAGGAGCGGCCCCATGAGTTCGTGTGACAAATCCTGTGGCTGTGGCCCGGCTTCAGCAGGCCCAGAAGCAGCAGCTAAGCCATTAAATGAAGGGACATGGATCAGCAAATTTTCAGTACCAAAAATGGACTGTCCTTCCGAAGAACGGATGATCAGACTCGCGCTGAATGGCTTGCAGGAAATAGCTTCACTTTCTTTTGACCTATCCGGTAGACAGGTGAGTGTTTTTCACGAAGGGGCCGTAGAGCAGATCGCTACCAAGTTGGAGTCACTTGGCTTGGGGGCAAGGCTATTAGATACGCAGCCCATCAGCCCAGAGTCCGTATCAGCCAACAGTGCCAATGAAGAGCAAAACGCTTCAAAGGAAGCCAGCACATTAAAAATATTGCTCGGCATCAATGGTGCAATGTTTCTCGCCGAAATGAGTGCTGGCCTGATTGCCCAATCGACGGGGCTGATTGCCGACTCGCTGGACATGTTTGCTGATGCGGCCGTTTACGGGCTGGCCCTCTTTGCGGTCGGCCGCAGCGCGGGAATGCAAGTACGTGCAGCACACCTGGCAGGTATGTTTCAGATCATTCTAGCTTTGGGTGTGCTTTTGGAAGTTGCTCGACGCTTTCTCTATGGCAGTGAACCTGAATCGATGCTGATGATGGGGATAGGCGCCGTCGCGCTGGTGGCAAACGTCACTTGCCTGTGGCTGATCTACAGCCACCGCGAAGGAGGAGCACACATGAAAGCGAGTTGGATTTTCTCAGCCAACGATGTGATTGCGAACGTTGGCGTAATCGCTGCAGGAGCATTGGTCGCTTGGACAGGGTCTCCGTACCCAGACTTGGTGATTGGTACGGTCGTTGGCCTGATCGTTTTGAACGGCGCACGTCGAATCCTGGCTCTAAAAGCTTAACTATTCCAATCGGCGAGCGGCCTGTAGCTAAGGCCGCAAGCCTCTAACCTAGTCGCTTAATGCAAGCTCACTTCGGCGAGCGCCGATGAGGGATCTATACCCAACAGCGAGCGAAAGGTTCTGGAAAAGTGGGCTGAGTCGGAGAAGCCTGACGCGTGCGCAGCGGTGGTTATAGGTTCTCCGGATGCCAGATGTCGAACAGCTTGGGTCAGTCGTAGCCATTTAGCATAGCTACGCAGCGGCAAACCGGTTTGTTCCACGAACCAATGCGAGAATCGAGTTGGGGACAGGTGTACCAGTGCTGCCAACTCTTCACGTCGTACCATGCCCTGGTAAATGGCCGTGCTGACTATTGCCAGGCGAGGATCGGCGACTGGAGGTGCATCGGTTATCTGTAGGGCTTTTCGCACTGCGGACCGAGTGTCTCCCGCGCCTGCCTTCAAGGAGTCAGCAATTAGTGCGGCGTCAGCCGGGGCGATATTGATCGGAATCGGCGTCATGGTCTTCGGCAAAACCTGGCCCTCTTCTGCCAAGACGTCCAAGTAGATTGAAACGATGAGGGCTCCGCTGATTCGATGCCGAACACCGGCTGGAATAAACACTGCAAACTCGGTGTGCTGACGCGGCAGGCATTCCACTGTTACAGGCACGTCGATACCTATAGCTATTTGGTGAGCCTGATGCTGATGCCAATCTTGATGACCAGCATGCCCAGCAAAAACCGCTAACCCAGGCGTTAGCCATGCGCGACCAGACCACCTTAGGACACGTACTGGAAGGTGGCGCTCCATCGTCAACGTTTGCTTGGCGACGCGGGGCTAATCACGCTTATGACCAATAAAAACGATGCGCCGCTGACAATACATATATCTGCGAGATTAAACGCGGGCCAGTGCCAGCCTTGATAGTGAAAATCCAGATAGTCCACGACAAAGCCTCGCAAAGAACGGTCGATAAGATTGCCAACAGCCCCACCCAAAACGAGACAATAGCCCAAGGCTTCGCTCCAGTGACGTTCCCGTTGAAGGATCGCGACGAGCGTCAATGCTACGGCTAGCGCAACAACAACGAAAAGGTAACGCTGCCAGCCTCCAGCGTCAGCCAAGAAGCTGAACGCGGCGCCGGTATTGCGTGCATGCACTATGTTGAAAAATGAGCCTACGGCGACCGATGAGCCCAGCTCATAAAGGTGCTCGACGCCAAGCTTTAGACTTTGATCGATCAACGCCAGGACCGCTGCAATTCCCCACCACAAAGTAGGCGGCTGTACACGAGCTGTCATTGGGAAACCGTTCATTGGCTATTCCGTAGTAACCGTTCCAGTACATCTGAAACTGGTATTTTTTGAAAAGCACTGACTCTTGCTCGTGCGGTATCACCCACTGGGATCCAGGTCTTGGAACAGCAAAGCAGGCATCGTGTCCGTATCATTTGCGCAGCAAGCGCAGGCCATTCAGTACTACCAACAGGCTTACCCCCATATCCGCGAATACCGCCATCCACATCGTAGCGTGACCAGTGAGCGTAACGGCTAGGAAGATGGCTTTAACGCCCAGCGCGAGCGCAATGTTTTGCGTAAGTACTGCTCCGGTCTGGCGGGAGAGACGAATGAAGGCAGGAATCTTGCGCAAATCATCATCCATGATTGCTACGTCAGCAGTCTCGATCGCCGTATCGGTGCCAGCTGCCCCCATCGCGAAGCCCACATCAGCCCGAGCAAGCGCAGGGGCATCGTTTATTCCGTCACCGACCATGCCGACGGTGCCTTTATGATCGATCAAGGCTTCGATGGCTTTGAGCTTATCGATCGGTAGGAGATTGCCCTTGGCCTCGTCAATGTTTACCTGCGCGGCAATTGCCAGCGCGGTATGTGGGTTGTCCCCTGTCAACATCACAGTCTTCACACCTAACGCGTGAAGCTCCTCGATTGCGGCTCGGCTGGTGGCTTTTACCGTATCGGCGACTGCAAACAACGCCAGCGCCCGTTTGTCATCGGACAGAATGACTACAGTTTTCCCTTGCCGCTCAAGGTGGCCCAGGGCGGCTTCGGTATTAGGTGAGCAGAACCCCAACTCCTCCAACAAACGATGGTTACCCAACTGGTAGCGCTTACCCTCGATCTCGCCGCGGACCCCTCGGCCCAGCAGCGCTTCGAAGTTATCCACTTCCAGCAACCGCAGCGATTGCTGGGCCGTTTGTTTGGCAATAGCCCGCGAAACCGGATGATCCGAACGTTGGGCAAGGCTCGCGGCGGCAATGCGATAATCTCTAGATAATCCATCAGCTAGAGGCAGGAAATCGGTCTGTACGGGCTTGCCATGGGTAATGGTCCCAGTTTTATCCAAGGCCAGATGGGTGATCTTGCGACCGCTTTCCAGGTACGCCCCGCCCTTGATTAAAATGCCTTTTCGCGCCGCTGCCGCGAGGCCGCTTACAATGGTCACCGGGGTCGAAATCACCAGTGCGCAAGGGCAAGCGACTACCAGAAGCACCAGCGCCCGATAAATCCAGTCAGCCCATAATCCGGCCATAAACAGGGGCGGGAATATCGCAACGGCAAGGGCGAAGAAAAACACCGATGGCGTATAAACCTTGGCGAACTTATCGACGACCCGCTGGATCGGGGCGCGTGAACCTTGGGCTTCCTCCACAGCATGAATAATCCGGGCCAGTGTCGTATTGCTGGCCTCAGCCGTCACGCGGTACTCGAAGGAACCGGACTCATTGATCGAGCCGGCATAAACAGGGTCACCGACAGCTTTCTCGATGGGCAAGCTTTCCCCGGTGATAGGGGCTTGGTTTACGGTAGAGTTGCCGGAGATCACGTTGCCATCCAGACCAATGCGCTCGCCGGGGCGAACTCGAACCAAGGAGCTGATCTGGACGGTTTTGACATCTACGTCCAGCCAACTGCCGTCTGCCTGGCGCACCGTTGCATGATTTGGGGTCAAGTCCATCAGTCCTTTGATCGCATTGCGTGCACGATCCAACGACTTGGCCTCAACCAATTCGGCAACAGTAAATAAAAACATGACCATCGCCGCTTCTGGCCACTGCCCAATCAGGACCGCTCCCGTCACCGCAATGCTCATCAACGCGTTTATGTTGAGATTGAAATTTTTGAGAGAGATCCAACCTTTCTTGTAAGTCGCGGGCCCGCAGAGTGCTACCGAGATTAAAGCTACAGCAGCAATCACCCATTCGGGGGCTGCCTGGGTGAAATGCAAAATTTCCGCGCCTACCGCAGCAATACCAGACAGCGCTAACGGCCACCAGGTGCTTTTGCGCAGTGATTCAGCTTCAAACTGGCTTTGCTGCTTATCCGCGCCTGGTACGTCGACCGCGCCATTCAACGGTTCCGCCTGCATACCAAGCGATGACACGGCCGCTTCGATTCCCAGGGTATGTGGCAATTCGTGCCAGACACCTAGAGTACGGTTCATCATGTTGAATTCCAATTTCTGAATTCCAGGCATCTTTGCAAGCTTGCCCTCAATCATCGCCTGCTCGGTAGGACAGCACATTTGCCCAATCCGGAAACGACTCAAGCGAGCCGTGTCGTTGACAACGGCTGATGACACTTTGGATGGGCACGCGCTTGGGCCATCCGTTCCAGATGCAGAGCAACATGCATCGGTAACAACCGAGGTGGTGGGCTCGTTCGGTTCGGTAGGTGGATATTGAGAAGATGTCGGAGATGAAGTGGAGCAGCTTGTCTTTCCGCCGTTGCCTCCAGCAGAGCAGCCATCCGCACTTTTGGTTGTTGAAAGCGCAGGATTCACGTCCGAGGTCTTAGAAGAACAGCAACTGGTAGTTCGATCTCGATCGGTTTCGTCTTCACCCGATGTTGCGGAAGTCGCACAGCAGCTCCCGGATGCGACAGGGTCAAAAACGTCCACGCCCGCTGGCTTTTTTGGTGCTTGCTCGTCACCGCAACAGTTTTTCATGAGAACGCTCTCCGCTTTTCATGGCGAGAGTGAACACCTTATAGCCACTATAAGGTCAAGAGATTCTTCGATGCCTTAAGGCATCCACCAGCGACCATTCATGTTCAACGTGATCACAGTGAGTAAGTGGCCGGTAGTAGATAGGAAATGCTGCTTCCCCTCGCGCCTACGGTGTTGGCATCAACGGCGTCCTATTTCGTGACGCTAATATCAGGCGGCATCCCGTCCTCACAGCAAAGCACACAGGGCACTTGCCCTATGCGGCGGCCGACGAGCAGCACAGAAGCTCTGCTACGAAGGTAAGCAGCCATGTGCAGAGCAAAGCGTCCAAACTCGAGTTGAAGAGATCGGCGGGGAGGGTTTTCATCGATCAGAGGCCTGGCGATCGGTAGAACGGTGAGCAAGGATTTGCTTGTTGCCTGACGCGAGTAGAATGAGGATTCCAGCAACTATAGGGTCAAGAGAAATGAATGCGCCCACGTACACGATCGGTGCCTTGGCGAAGCTGACCGATACCAAAGCCGTAACCATCCGCTATTACGAGCAGTCAGGGCTGCTGCCTTCTGCTGGAAGATCACCGTCGGGTTATCGCTTTTACACAGATGAAGAGCGCAACCGGCTGCTGTTTATCCGTCGCAGCCGCGCGCTTGGGTTCAGCGTCGATGACATTCGCGATCTACTCGGCCTGGCTGACCGACGCGACGCTTCCTGCGCCGCTGTGGATGCGAAAGTGCAAGGGCAACTCCAACAAGTTCGAATCCGTATTCAGGACTTACGAGGTTTAGAAGCCGAACTGACACGACTGAGTGTTTGCTGCCACGGTGGTGTTATAGAGCAATGTCGCATCATTGAATCATTGTCGAATCGTAGTTAACGCGGCAAAAGACTCCATGTGCGTAGAGATTGTACGAGGTGAGAATCGTCATTGTGCAATAAAGTCCGCTATCTTGGTTTATTTCAGGATGCGTGCCTTAGGATTGTCCTGTGGTTCGCAAATTTGCCATCCCATTAAAACCGCATGCGGCGACATGTGGGAAAATCGATGGTAATAGCTCTAAGTTAACCGTGCTCAGTTATCATTATTGAACCACCGACACCTCCGTGCTTATTAAATTTCTGACGCAAAGTGCTTAACCGTGCGACAGGGTAAATTCATTGCCGCTTTGAAATGTGCAGCTTACCGCCTGTTTTGCACCCTTGCTCGGCTTACGGGGTTCACCGAGTTCGGGGGACTTCATGTCACGGCGGCAGCGTTGGCCCATGTTGTCATCCGCCATCCAAGGGTTTCATTGGACATGGCTCTCCGGCGCTTGAACACCCGCCATCCCGCTGAGGGGAAGCGCCAGGCTAATCAGGAAAATCAGGCAAAGCCGTAGACAGCGTGTCATGGGCTGAAGTGTAGCCAGTAGAAATGGTGCTAACAATCACGCTCCAGGCTTCTGGGTTAGCTGCCAGAAACCTCTATTGCGCGCTCATTTCCATTTCAGGACTTAGCGTGCCTAACCATGCGACAAGACAGATGATGAGGATTGCCATCAGGAATTCGAATTTCATGCTGCGGCGCAAGGCATTGACCGCTACAGAGTATTGACCATTGCGAACCGAGCGCTCCAATAGCGGGCTTAAGTGAAAGCGGTTCAGCGTCGCTAAAACGATCATCCCGGCAAAGAGCAGGATCTTCAAAAACAGCAACTGGCCATAGGTACTGAGCATGACCTCATCAAGGTTGGGACCGACGATGAAAAGGTAATTTACTACTCCCGTAACGCTTATGATCGCAACAATCACACCGCCGGCCGACTCAAAGCCAGTCAGCACGCGGGCAAGAATACGTGCTTCCTCCTCACCCTTCAGCGATTTCAACCGTAGCAGTAGAGCGAAGGCCGCTAGAGCACCCAACCAGCCACCTGCCGCTAATAAATGGAAAATGTCGCTGAGAAAATGCCAGTAGCGGCGGCTGCCTTCGTCCATGGCACCATGCCCCGTCCAGGCTAGCGTGGCCAACGCGATTGCTCCACAGACGGTGACGATCCAGAGGCTGGGTGTCGGATATCGTTTATTCAACGCGACGCCCAGAATTGCCCCCACCAAGGCGGCTATCCGAACCATCCAGGTCAGCCCAACGTCGGTGCCCATGATGACCATTTCAAAAATGTGGTGATGTAGCTCCATAAGCTCCGATACACCGCTCATTGCTTTTGCAAGCAACAACATCGCAGCAAGGGACAGAACTACACCTGCAACAGAAGTACCGTAGAGAAGCGACTCAAAGTTCAAGACCGTGCCCGATACCCTTTCCTTTCCCCTGAGGCTGTACAAGCCAAATATGGCCAGTCCAAATAACAACATCAGGTCAAAATAGAGAGCAAAGCGAACCACGATATTTAATGAGTCGCTCATGGATTATTTCACTTTGAATGAAAAGTTGCCGGTGATCGGGTGGGTGTCCGAAGACACTGCACGCCATTCAACTTTGTAGGTGCCGGTGGTCAGCGGTGCAGCCGGCGTAATCACCATGGTTTTCGGATCACCACCAGCAGCGACGGCGGCCTTTACACCCATGGGTGAGTTAGGCATGCCTGGCATGTCGGTCATGATCAGCTTTGCACCGGAGAACTGAGTGGTGAGATTCTCAGAAAAATGCAGTTCGATTTTCGACGGAGCCGCCGCATCCGAGCCTTCTGCCGGAGTGGAAGAAAGTAGTTTTGGATGTGCCTGGGCCACTGCACTCAGAAGCAAACCAGCAGTGATTGCAACAGCCACGGACGTAGTTTTAAGGAATGACATGCAAGACTCCTCACAGCAAGCGCTGTTGATTCGAGGTTTTTTGGGAGGAACTAGTTTTTAATTTCTTTAAAAACCACTGTTGATTAACTTGGAGCCCCCGTCCTCTTCGCCAGGTTGAACAGGAGAAACTCGCTAGCCCTAACGTCACAGTGCGAGAACACGATGCCACACGATCACAAACTGTTCGATTACATTTCAGTCAGCTTGATCCGATGTTTGGCATCTAATCGTTGAGCGTAGCAAGACCTGGAAAAGACACGGCGTACCGCAGGACAGGGGAGCTCAATCACTTTGAAAAATCCGCAGAGGCGTAGCAAACGCAGAACGCCAAGACGTCGTTGGTCCCAATGTTTTGTCGCTCAGCTAACCGTGGAATCGACGGCCGGAAACTCAAGATGAAAAGCCGTTTTCCCGTCGCCTGACGTACACCAGATCTTGCCATTGTGCGCTTCGACAATTGATCGGGTAATTGACAGACCTAGCCCTGCGTTGCTCGGACTTCCTTCTCGCCGCGCTGGGTCCACGCGATAAAAACGATCAAACAGCTTTTCAAGGTGTTCGGGGGCAATGGGCTCACCATAGTTTTCCACGACAACCGTTACCGACGCATCCTTGTGCTGAATATCGACACTGATTGACGTCCCTTCATAGGTGTAGCGCAGCGCATTTGAGAGCAGATTGGAAATCGCTCGGTGGAGCATAAGAACATCACCTCGCACGCTCCCCCGTCCTGAAACCTTGAGCTCGATCCCTCGTTCATCAGCCAACAGGCGGTAGTACTCAAGCAATTTTTCCACGACAGCCACCAGGTCTATTGGCTTGCTCTCGTGCGTAATTAGACCATTGTCAGATTTCGCCAGAAAAAGCATGTCATCAATCATCCGGCTCATGCGCTTCAAGTCATCAAGATTGGAGTACAAATTGTCTTCGTAGTCCTCGATGTTTCTTTTTCTCGAAAGCACCACTTCAGTGTGGGTCATCAAGTTGCTCACGGGGGTCCGTAGTTCGTGGGCAATGTCTGCCGAAAAGTTGGATAACCGGACAAATGCATCGTCGAGCCTGGATAACATGGCGTTGAACGACAACACCATCTGTTGAAGCTCTTTCGGAACGGGTGCCAGGGGAATACGCTCCTTGAGTGATTTTGCTGACATGGAGGCAGCAACCCATGTGACCTGGCGGATAGGCCGCATGCCACTGCTAGCTACCATCCAGCCGAGTGCAGCACTGACCAATGCGCTGATCACCAACCCTATCCAAAACCATCGTTCGAGCGTCTCGAAAAAGGACATATGCTGCGTAACGTCAAAAATCAACATGACAGTTAATGGCCTTTCTTGTCCCGTCACTACGGATTGCGCAGTCACACCACGGAACATCTGCTCTTGCTCCCGCCATTCCCAGACGGTTGTGTTTGTGGTTGTTCGAAACGCCTTCGGAACGTCGACCGGGCCGGGATCCGCAAACAGCACCTTGCCGTCGCCATCGATGATAAGCGCAGTCAAATCACGGTGTGCGCCCAGCAGCGCTTCTAACTCCGGTTTAGCCTCGCTGAATTGATCGATGTTGCTCAGCCCGGACAAGATCCGCTGGGTCGAGTGGAGTTTTTCGTACAATGCCTGCTGATCCAGCATCTTGAAATGATGCCGGCTGAGGTTATTGAAACTGAGTCCGGCGACCGTGAGCACGGCCGTTACCGCGAGCATAAACATCAGACTCATACGAGTCGTCAGGGACATCCGGTTCATCACGACTCCGAATCTGGTGCATCGAGCATGTAACCCATTCCCCTTGAGGTATGAATCAACTTGACCTCAAAATCGTCGTCTATCTTGGCCCTGAGCCGTCTCACTGCAACCTCGATAACGTTGGTATCGCTGTCGAAGTTCATATCCCAAACCTGGGAGGCGATAAGAGACTTTGGCAGCACCTCCCCTCGACGACGCAGCAGAAGCTCAAGCAACGCGAACTCTTTGGCCGTAAGGTCTATGCGTTTGCCTCCTCGGATGGCTCGACGCTTGAGCAGGTCCACTTCAAGGTCAGCCAGTTTCATAAAGGTTTGCGAAGGTGCGCTGCTACCGCGACGCAGCAGCGTTCTGACTCGAGCAAGCAATTCAGAAAACGCGAAGGGTTTGATCAGATAGTCATCCGCACCGAGTTCAAGTCCCTTCACTCGGTCTTCAACGCGGTCTCTGGCGGTGAGAAAAAGCACCGGGACGTCTTTCCCGGAAGCGCGCACCTTCTGCAGGACTTCCCAGCCATCCAAACCCGGCATCATGACGTCGAGAATCAGCAGATCATAGGCTTCGCTCAAAGCGTGCTGAAGCGCCTCTTTTCCATTCGTGAAACGGTCGACATTGAACCCGGCCTCGTTGAGCCCTTGCTGCAAATAGATACCTATTTTTGGTTCGTCTTCAGCGACAAGAAGTCTCATGAGGTCGTTCTCAGATAAAGGTTAAGCGGAGTCTGCAACGAAAACTGGCAGCCAACCAGCAACTGACAGAAAAGTAATCTTGGCTTCAGGTAGATGTCAGCGAGTGCTGGCTAGGGTTCAGACATGAGCACTTCATTGGTGCTCGACCGACCTCTGAGCGATGAATCGTATGGAAGTCGGATTCCCTCATGAGGAGCTACCCCGATGAACCACCTGAAAATGCTGTTTTTTGTAAGCTCGATACTGGTCTCGGCTTCTGTGTGGGCTGAAAGCGGCGGAGATCGTGTGATTGAGCGTATGGAAGGTTTGCGCGACAAGGCCGAGGCCACGTTGATGAAAGCTGAACAAGCCCCTGAAGGAGAGCGTCACGTCCACATGGCAGAACACATGAAGATGCTTGGCGACATCATGAGCCAGCTCCACAACGATCACCCAGATGCCTCAATGTCACCCCAACAGCATCTAGCCTGGATGGAGAAGCACGACAAAATTGTTGACGACGTTTTGCGCCAGATGCAGCGCGAGCACAAATTGATGCTTTCAGAAAACCATCAATAAACGCCCCCAGGATAAGTACTTGTCAGCATCTTGTTGCGGCGTCAATTGGACGCCGTATCTATTTAGAAAACTGACAAAGAAGTAATGCCCAAGTCAGTTAGCTGGCAGCTGAGCATCATTAGCATAGCCAATGTTCCCACGTATTCCTGAGGTCACCATGAAAACTACGCTCGCTACCCCGTTCATCGCAGCAATGACCCTTTTTTTCGCTGCTACGGCTATGGCTAATGCTGGGCATGGACAAGACGACATAGGCCAGCCTGGTGTGGCCTCTGACGTTACCCGCACTGTAGAGGTCGAGATGGGCGACATTTTTTTCAAGCCTAAAAGCATCGACGTAAAACCTGGTGAAACAATCCGCTTTGTCCTTCGCAACGAGGGTTCGCTGCTGCATGAGTTCAACATCGGCAAAGCCGCTGCTCATGCAGCACACCAGAAAGAAATGGCAAGCATGTTCAAGAACGGAACATTAAGCCCTACCGGTACCGGGAAGATGAGCGGCATGAGCCACGGCATGGGCGGAATGAAGATGGTCGCAATGGAGCATGACGACCCTAACAGTGTCCTGATTGAGCCTGGCTCAACCCAAGAGCTGATCTGGACCTTCAACGACAGTGCAGGGCTTCAGTTTGCCTGCAACGTGCCGGGGCATTACCAATCGGGAATGGTCGGCGAATTTGATCTGAAATAAACCGGAGTCGGCTGTTTCTGCCGGCCCGACGCAAGAGTTGGCTACGCTAAGTCGCAAGTAACATAGCAACGCTTCTCAGCCGGGGTCCGTGCGGAAACATCACCGCACCACTGTGGAGCCGCAAATCAGCGTTGTACTGAATATGCTCATTTCTAGTAGCACCTTACAAGGGGAATAGACATGCCTACCACCTCTGGCCATCACGACCATAATCACACCCATGCTGCTTCCCGGGATGATGCTGATCTACATGACCCGGTGTGTGGAATGGCAGTCACTTCGTCGAGTAAATTTGCTGAGACTTACCAAGGACAGACGTATCGGTTCTGTAGCCTGAAATGTCAGGAGAAGTTTCGAGCGGACCCTGAGCGCTACAGTGGCCACGTGGTGCGCAACGAGTCAGGCAGCACAACGCCGGAGTCTGCGGTACAAACGGGCACTGAATTTACGTGCCCGATGCATCCTGAAATACGGCAGACCGGCCCCGGTAACTGTCCTAAATGTGGCATGGCACTAGAGCCTGTCATGCCGGCGCTTGATGAAGAAGAAAATCCTGAACTCCGGGATTTCAATCGCCGCTTCTGGTGGTCGCTGCCCTTAACCGTGGTCGTAACCGTGCTCGCGATGGCGGGTCACTCGTTACAACTTCTTCATGGTTCGGCTCAAAACTGGATCGAGTTCGCTCTGGCGACACCCGTGACCTTATGGGCAGGATGGCCTTTTTTTGTAAGGGGACTGGCCTCGGTTAAAAATCGCAGTCCCAACATGTGGACTCTGATTGGGTTGGGCACCGCCGCAGCTTATCTGTACAGCGTCATAGCAACGCTCTTCCCCCAAAGTTTTCCCTCCAATTTCATGCAAGATGGACGTATCGGCGTTTACTTCGAAGCGGCAGCGGTCATCATCTCGCTCACGTTGCTTGGCCAGATCCTTGAGCTCAAAGCCCGATCACAAACTTCCGCCGCCATTAAGTCTCTTCTCGGCCTTTCGCCCAAAACTGCACGCCGGATCAATGCCGATGGCCAGGAGGAAGACATTCCTCTCACACATGTGCACCTGGGAGACCACTTACGGGTCAGACCGGGTGAAAAGGTGCCAGTTGATGGTTCGGTACTTGAGGGTGAAAGTGCGGTGGATGAGTCGATGCTCACTGGCGAGCCAGTCCCGGTAATGAAGAAAGCTGGAGATAGCCTGATCGGCGCCACGCTGAATACGCATGGGAGCCTGGTGATGGAGGCCCAGAAGGTCGGTGCCGAAACCATGCTGTCCCAGATCGTACAGATGGTCGCGAGAGCTCAGCGTTCCAAGGCGCCGATGCAACGAATGGCCGACTCGATTGCCGGCTACTTCGTGATGGGTGTTATCGCGATTGCGATAATGACATTTATCGGTTGGGGGCTTTTCGGCCCTGAGCCCAGTTGGGTGTTTGGTCTAATCAACGCTGTCGCCGTGCTGATCATCGCTTGTCCCTGTGCGTTGGGACTTGCTACGCCTATGTCGATCATGGTGTCGACAGGTAAAGCAGCCAGCATGGGTGTTTTGTTCAGAGATGCCAGTGCAATTGAAAGCCTTTGCAGAATCGACACGCTGATTGTCGACAAGACAGGCACCCTGACAGAGGGACGGCCCGTGTTTCACAGCGTGGAGGCCACTCCCACCTTCAATCCCGACGACGTCCTTCACCTGGCTGCCAGCCTTGATCAGGGCAGTGAGCATCCTTTAGCACATGCGATCGTCGATCACGCCCGAGCCGAGAACATAAAGCTCACCAAGCCCGAATCCTTTGAGTCGGATTCGGGTATCGGCGTCAGTGGCGTTGTCGATGGCAAGAAGCTCCAGCTGGGGAACACAGCGTTGATGGAAGCCGCAGGCGTGAGCACCAACTCCCTACAAGAGCGCGCTGAGGTGTTGCGACTTGACGGCATCAGTATTATCTACCTCGCCGTCGACGGCGCATTGGCAGGTTTGTTGGCCGTATCAGATCCGATCAAGCCAACCTCAAAAGAGGCCGTCACCAAGCTTAAGGCTCACAACGTGAAAATCATCATGGCTACTGGGGACGGGCTTACTACCGCTCGGGCTGTCGCCAGGGAGATGGGGATTGAAGAGGTCCACGGTGAAGTCAAACCCCAAGACAAGGAACGTCTGGTGGCAGACCTACAGCAACACGGGCGAAAAGTGGCCATGGCAGGTGACGGTATCAACGATGCTCCGGCCCTGGCGCGAGCAGATGTGGGGATAGCCATGGGAACGGGGACTGACGTGGCGATGAATAGCGCGCAACTCACGCTGGTCAAAGGTGACCTGATGGGGATCTTACGAGCACGAGCTCTTTCGGTCGCCACAGTTAAAAACATGCGCCAGAATTTGGGCTTTGCTTTTCTCTACAACTCAATGGGTATACCTCTTGCCGCTGGTTTGCTCTATCCATTGACGGGGCACCTCCTGTCGCCAATGATCGCTGCCATAGCCATGAGCGTCAGTTCCGCGTCGGTAGTTTTCAATGCATTGAGGCTGAGGAATACCCGAGTTGACTGACCTTCAAAATTGCAGCGGTTTTAACTCGGGGGGAATGGCGATCCATGTGCTTTCTTCAATCCCTTTAAGCGCGCATTCGCCCTTTGCACAGCGGCCATTTTTTCGGGCCGCTTCATGCGCTTCCACTTTCTGATGTCTTCCTTATTCCGCCCGCAGCTCACACACAGATCACCACTGAGTTGGCAAACCGAGATACAAGGATTCTCGATTTCTTTTGCCATGGTCAGTCCCCCTTAGCTTTATGTAGTTGAGCCACGCGACGTTTCCAGTCGCCTATGTGCGTGCGTTGGCACTCTTGCTCCGAGTCAAAGCGGACATTGCGGTCTGAAACAGGCAGGTCAAGATTGGCCTCTTTCAAGGCGATCGCCGTCAACTCAAAGATGCGGGCCTTCGCGTCAATCTCGGCCCGCTTCCTGTCAGCCAGGGTTTCGAACACCCAGATGACCTTCAGGGTTTCAGCCAACGCACTTAGGTCAGCGGTGTGAGTGAGCCAAATAAACCCCTTTATCTCGTCCTTTGCTGTTTCGCACGCGTCGGTGAGCGTGACGATCAACTGGCGCTCGATCCGAGCCAGTTCACGTTTACCGGGCGGCATCGGTGTGTCCTATAGAGGTTGTGCTGGACAGGCGCTGAGTCATGTCTGCCGGAACTCGACGGTCAGGTGGCTGACTTCGTGAACTGTTTTGAGACGCTCACGAATGCTCTCGGCGTTCACAGTGGCTTCACCTAGAACGCTGACGATCGCCGCGCACGCTTGAGGTCCCACCCTCCAAACGTGCAAGTCTGTAATGGTAGCGCCACCAGGTTTCTCAACGAGTTCGCGGATTTCCTCGGCAACGTGCGCGTCGGTCTGATCGAGCAACACGCCCGCAGTTACCCCCATCAAGGTCCAGGCCCAACGCGCGATAACGATAGCGCCGACGATACCCATGACCGGGTCGAGCCACACCCAACCCAGATATCGACCGGCAAGCAAGGCAGCGATGGCCAGAATCGACGTCAGCGCGTCTGCAACGACGTGGACATAGGCGGACCTCAAGTTGTTGTCGTTTCCGTTGTGGGCATGAGGGTGATCGTGGTCGTGCCCATGTCCATGTCCATGCCCATGCCCATGCCCATGCCCATGCCCATGCCCATGACCCAGCAGCAGGGCACTGACAATGTTGACGAGCAAACCGACAACGGCGATGAGGGTCGCGGTGCCAAACTGAACCGGTGTTGGCTGCAACAAACGCATGAACGATTCAACGCCAATGCCCAACGAAATCATGCCAAGAATCAGCGCCGAGGCGAACCCGCCCAAGTCTCCAACCTTTCCTGTACCGAAACTGTAGCGCTGGCTGGTAGCGTGGCGTTTTGCGTATCCGTAAGCGGCCGCCGCGATGCCCAATGCGCCGGCATGGGTTGCCATGTGGAAGCCATCGGCCAGTAACGCCATCGAACCCGTGATATAGCCGGCGGTGATCTCCCCGATCATCATTACCACCGTGAGTGCTACAACCCAAAGCGTACGCTTGGCATTCTCATCGTGCGCTGAGCCTAGAAACACGTGGTCGTGTGTGTAATCGATGTCGGTCCTGCTCATACGTGTTTACCTGGATGCATTCACTTGGAGTACCGGCGGATAGCTTCAAGAAGCTCTTCGACGCCCTTGTTACGCTCTTCTTCGCTGAGCGCGGGGTTCGCGACATGTGCTCGTGCGTGATCCTCGATGATCTCCTCCATCAGCCCGTTGATGGCACCCCGAGTGGCCGCAACAAGATGTAGTGTCTTGGCGCAGTCGAAGTCCGATTCCAATGCTCGTTCAACAGCTTGAATTTGCCCGGCAATACGTTTTACACGTTTAAGAAGATCGTCTTTGTGTGATGCGATATGACCCACGCTATACCCCCCCTACCTATATAGGGTCGCATGATAGGCCTCCCCCCTATACCTATGCAAGGTTCGCGGGAGGACAGATCAAAGCCGTTGGCGAAACGAGAGGCATACAAAATCGTTGGATCAAGCGAGAGAGCCGCAATGTTGCCGTTAGCCGACCTTTACCGACGAGAACAATAGGGCGCACTCCTGGAAACCGTTCAAATGGTAGCGAGCTAATTAGCAGCCGAGTGGTCAAGTCCCGTAAAACTTCTCGAAATCTGCGCTCACGGCTTTGATTAGATAATCGTTGACCTTGCCATGGTGTCAACGTCGATGCTGTCGCTGCGGGGAAAAGACACCGCTCAGCACGAGGGTAATTCACATGGTCGTCTTAGATGTATCAGGCATTGGTTGCGGCAGCTGCGTCGGCAAAATCACCAGAGCGATCCAGGCACTGGACGACAACGCTACGGTCTCCGTCGATCGATCAACCGGTAAGGTGAGTGTTGAAAGTAGCGAAAACGCTGAACAGCTCCGTAAAGCTGTGGAGGCTGTTGGTTTTCCTTCCAAGATCAGCCATTGAATGGAGACGCCTGCTCCTGAGTAGAGCGTCGTCTGATGGTGAATACCTTTGAATCCGAAAGTACCTGAGCCGCTGTATCGGCCAAAGTTGGCTCGCATGCGCCTATGCTGCTAGTCACCGCGCAGAGCTTTGAGCAAACCCTTGAATGCTCCATTTAGCCGAGTAAAAGCGGCATCGAAACGTATCGCGTTTTCCGTGTATTTCGCGACCTCGACCTGCTGATCGACAGTATTTTGGTCCAAGGCAGGCTGAGCCGGCGTGCTGTAAAGCAAGTCGCGCCCGTATATAGCCACCGCCGATTCTTTCTTAAGAAAATGCTTTGCGTTTGTTGTTTTCAAAGAAAACGCAGTGGTAGCAGGTTCTTTGGTTTGGCTGGCGAGCACAGTAGAAAAATCCAAGTCTTGGGCTTTGAAGTTCGGAGTGTCAGCGTTCGCGATATTGTTACTTAAGATCTCAGCTCTTTGGCCACGATAAACTAACGCTCTTTCTGCGGAGCCTAATGCTTTCTCAAAATTAATACTCACAATTAATCACCCTCGGTGGCATTACTATCTTCTTTGATCATTGAACACCCAGCTGTTGCAGCAGAGCATTCAAGTCTCCTATTAATTTTAATGCAGAGACCTAGAACATCGCCTCCGTGAGAATTAATGGAACCCAAAGCAATGATTACACTTCAATCTTATATTCAATAAAAGTCGCGCAATGCGAAAAGATGGAGACCATACGTATTAAATAGCGTGTACTTCAAGAAAAATATTCCAAACTGACACAACTGTAATATTGGCCTAAGCTTCCTGACAGGGGGTGTCTCTTATAGTCCAACTGAGTCTTTTGCTCACCCCCAAAGAGTCCAATCCATGATGTGATTCAGAGGGGATATTTTCACACATCTGAGGTAGCCCATATGAACACCATCAAAACCTTGTTCGTCGTCGCAGCGCTGACTGTTTCCACTCTGGCCATGGCTGAAGGCGGTGGTGACCGGACTTTCGCACGTATGGAAGTGGCCAGGACGAATTCGATGGAATCGTACCAGGTAGCTCAAACGCAGAGCGCTCAACCGCCTGTCGCTGAAAGCAAAGCCAAAGCGATGGACCATAAAAACTGCTGAACGATCAGGCACGCGGCCAAGCTGACAGAAATGTAATCACGAAGGTGGTTTAGATGTGGCAATTTCTGAGCTCGCTTGCAATGAAAAATTCGTCTTTTTTTCGGTACGCGAAGCTCATCTTGCCAACTCACGGGTTGATTTGAACGGCTCCCTTTTGACTGATTGGAAATAAACGGCATGCATTCCAAAACCTCTAGACGGACATTCGTTAAAGGCCTGGCCGCCGGCGGCATCCTTGGTGGCCTTGGTCTGTGGCGCACTCCTGTATGGGCAGTGACCAGTCCCGGCCTGCCGAGCGTCCTCACCGGCAACGAATTTGATCTGTTTATTGGTGAAACGCCGGTAAACATCACTGGCTCGCCGCGCACAGCCATGACCATCAATGGCTCGTTGCCGGGGCCTTTGCTGCGTTGGCGCGAAGGGGAGACGGTCACTCTGCGCGTGAAGAACCGTCTGGATCAAGACACCTCCATCCACTGGCACGGCATTATTTTGCCTGCCAACATGGATGGCGTACCGGGTTTGAGCTTCCACGGCATCGCGCCCGACGGCATGTACGAATACAAGTTCAAGGTGCATCAAAACGGCACGTACTGGTACCACAGCCATTCTGGGTTGCAAGAGCAGGCAGGTGTTTACGGGCCAATAGTCATCGATTCGAAAGAGCCTGAGCCGTTTCAATACAATCGCGACTATGTGGTGATGCTGACTGACTGGACCGATGAGGATCCTGGGCGCGTCATGGCCAAACTCAAGAAACAATCGGACTACTACAACCACCACAAACGTACCGTGGGCGACTTCATCGACGACGTCAGCAAGCAAGGTTGGTCTGCTGCCGTCGCCGACCGGAAAATGTGGGCCGAAATGAAAATGAACCCAACTGATCTGGCAGACGTCAGCGAGGATACTTACACCTACCTCATGAATGGCCAAGCGCCGAACGGCAACTGGACCGGTATTTTTAAGCCTGGCGAGAAGCTACGCCTGCGCTTTATCAATGGCTCAGCGATGAGCTATTTCGATGTTCGCATTCCTGGTTTGAAAATGACCGTGGTGGCGGCCGACGGCCAATATGTCCAACCAGTCAGTGTCGATGAATTCCGAATCGCCGTGGCAGAAACCTATGATGTGATTGTTGAGCCTGCCACCGAGGAGGCTTACACAATCTTTGCCCAGTCCATGGATAGAACCGGCTATGCGCGGGGGACCTTGGCAGTTCGTGAAGGACTGAAAGCACCGGTACCGGCGATCGATCCGCGTCCGCTGTTGACCATGGATGACATGGGCATGGGCGGTATGGCTGGCATGGACCATGGCAGCATGGCTGGCATGGGCGGCGGCGATATGAAACAGGGTGACATGTCAGGTATGGCTGGCATGGATCACAGCAAGATGCAGGGAATGGACCAAGGTGACATGACCGGGATGACCGGCATGGGCAGTGGTGACATGACCAACATGGCCGGCATGGACCATAGCAAGATGGCAGGTATGGACAAAGGTGACATGTCCAACATGGCCGGCATGGACCACAGCAAGATGGCGGGGATGGACAAAGGCGACATGTCCGACATGGCCGGCATGGACCACAGCCAGATGGCAGGGATGGGCGGTATGGGAGGCGAGATGCAATCTCACCCAGCGTCCGAAACCAACAACCCGTTGGTTGACATGCAGGCCATGAACCCAACGCCAAAACTGAACGATCCAGGTATCGGTTTGCGGAACAACGGTCGACGGGTGCTCACTTACTCAGATCTGAAGAGCACTTTCCAGGACCCTGATGGCCGAGAGCCCAATCGCACCATTGAGCTGCATCTGACCGGTCACATGGAAAAGTTTTCCTGGTCCTTCAACGGCATCAAATTTTCTGATGCTGAGCCCCTTCGTCTCAAGTACGGGGAGCGTCTTCGCATCACCTTGGTAAACGACACCATGATGACGCACCCCATCCACCTTCATGGAATGTGGAGCGACCTTGAAGATGAAAACGGCAAGTTCATGGTACGTAAGCACACAATCGACATGCCACCGGGTACCAAGCGCAGCTATCGAGTAACCGCCGATGCTTTAGGTCGCTGGGCCTATCACTGCCACCTGCTTTTCCATATGGAAATGGGCATGTTCCGTGAAGTACGGGTTGATGAGTAAAGGAGACGATCTGTGAGCACACACCTAAATCGTAAATCGCTGATCGGTTGCCTCTTTGCTTTTGGCCTGATGGGTGGATTCTCCTGCGTAGCATTGGCAGTCGAAGAACGTGGTGATCCTTCACCTGCTACTTCTGCGGATGCGCCGAACAAGACTGCGACCACGTCAAACGAGGCAACGCCGAATCACGCGACGATACCTCATACCAAGATGCGCCATGAGTCGATGGATCATGACCATGAAAACAAGAAGGCGGATTGAGATCATGACCAAGAATTTTTTACGCCCAACGTTGATGGTATTGGCAGTTTCTACGAGTCCTGTCTTCTTTGCCGTGGCTCACGCCGCTGAAGAGATGGATCACTCGAAGATGAACCATGGCTCCATGGGAGCGATGGACCATAGCAACATGGGGGCTATGGACCACAGCAAGATGAAAATGGACGACGGTCAAATGACCGGCATGGAAAGTATGGATGAAGGGACGACGACAACCAGTCGAACCCCTGTCCCCGTACTTACCGATGCTGACCGTGCAGCCGCCTTTCCAGATGTCGCTGGTCATGGTGTCCACGACAAAACAATCAACTCTTTCATGCTGCTGGATAAGTTTGAATACCAGGATGCTGACAACGGTAGTGCGTTGGCTTGGGATGCGAAAGGATGGATCGGCGGTGACATTGATCGACTGTGGTTGCGCTCGGAAGGCGAACGTACCAATGGCGTGACGGAAAGTGCTGAATTATCCGCGCTCTGGGGGCACTCCATCGGACCGTGGTGGGACGTCGTCACCGGTGTACGACAGGATTTCAAACCAGGGTCTCCTCAAACCTGGGCCGCACTCGGCATTCAGGGCATGGCCCTCTACAACTTCGAGGCCGAAGCGACTGCCTACATCGGTGAGAACGGTCAATCGGCTGCTCGACTGGAAGGCGATTACGACATTCTGCTGACGAATCGATTGATCTTGCAGCCGACGGCCGAGGTCAATTTTTATGGGAAGAATGACCCTCAGCGCGGCATCGGGTCCGGATTAGCCAACACCGAAGTGGGGCTCCGATTGCGTTATGAGATTGTCCGCCAATTTGCCCCTTATATCGGGGTGAGTTGGAGCCGTTCCTATGGCAATACGGCAGACTTTGCACGTGAGGAAGGTGAAGATGCCAGCGAGGCACGCTTTGTCGCCGGTATCCGGATGTGGTTCTGAGAACCGGGCATGAAGATTACACTGAAGGCACTGATAGCTGCTGGTCTGGCCACCGTAGCAGCGGCTGCCGGCGTGGTATATTTCGGCGTGATCAATGTCGGGGCGGATGATCCCCACTCTGCCCCTGTCTACGCGCTACTTTCTATTGCTCGGGATCGCTCGATCGAAGTGCGCTCGCGCGACATTCAGGTCCCCGACCTGAGCCAAGAAGCCCTCATCCGTGAAGGTGCTGGCAACTACAACTCGATGTGTGTCGGTTGCCATTTGGCTCCGGGCCTTACAGGCACCGAACTGAGTAACAGCCTTTACCCCGCACCTCCGAACCTTTCAAAACTGGGCGTCGATGGGCACCCAGCCGCAGCTTTTTGGATCATCAAGCACGGCATCAAATCCACCGGCATGCCCGCGTGGGGCAAAAGCATGGCCGATCCGTACATATAGGGGATGGTCGCATTTCTCCAGCAGCTTCCGTCACTTGATACAGAGCAATACAAAGCCCTGATCACGAGTAGCGGTGGCCATCAACACGGTGGTGGCGAAAGCGTGATGCACAACCATGAGGGTCAACATGGAACGACCCAGGGGCAAAGTGGCGCAGGTGCTGCCAACCAAAGGGCGGAAGTCCGCGCTAATGATGACGAGAAAAACACGGCACATGCCCATGGCCCCTCCGCAGCGCCGTCTGCAAAGGAGCCTGCGGACCACGCCGATCATAAGGGTAGGGAAGCTTCAGATGACGCGGCCCCGACTCCAACCGTACAGCCCAAATCACATACACATACTGATGGGAAGGAACATACCCATGCGAAATAATTCTCTTCGTCGCAGACGGGCACTTCGTCTCGCTGCTCTCGTGGCTCTGTTCATCAGTTCAGCCAGTCACGCAGCAGAGCCATTGACGATCGATGTACATCGCGACGCTAATTGCGGATGCTGCAAGAAATGGGTCCAGCACCTTGAAGCCAGCGGCTTTACCGTCGTTGATCACGTGGAAACCAACATGAGCGCGATCAAGCGCGGTCTCGGGATTTCTCCTGAGCTCTCGTCCTGTCACACAGCAACCATCAACGGAAAGTTTGTTGAAGGTCACGTGCCCGCCGAGCAAATCATTGCGATGAGCAAACGTGATGACCTGCTCGGGATTGCCGTTCCAGGCATGCCGGCCGGCTCCCCAGGAATGGAAGTGGACGGGAAACATGACGCGTATAACGTAATCGGCTTGTCAAAGGCAGGCACAGACCACGTCGTTGCTGAATACCCCGAAAACTGATCTTCTAATCTCACTCCTGCATGGTGAAGGTCATGGCCGTGCAGAGGACATAGCTCATTTCGAACGTAAAAAAGGCGCCACTAGGGCGCCTAAACCACCTCCCAAACCAAAGGAAAAACAAGGAGGCGGGATGTATCAGGTGGTCGAGCAATTGTTTACTGCACGTTAGAAACCCTTCGACTGACGGAATGATTTCATAAAATGGATAACTTCAGGCTTTCCTGAAAATTACTTCTACGTCAGCGAGCAGTAAGCTAGTTTCGGACAAAGGAGAATTATGCAGTTCTTAAATAATTTCATTGTCTAGCTTCCATGGGGGCAGTTGTCGGCCATGACCTTATATTCCACGGTGTTAAGCTTGCCCGTAGAGTCTTCATAGGTCATGCGCGAAGGGGCAACCCCACAGGTTTTATTGGCTTGCGTGACACTGACGACCTTGTGGATATCGAGGTTCATACCATATTCATAATGAACAACTTCAGGAGGAGTCTTGCCGTTCCTTGAGGCATATTGCTCCATTGCTTGTTGGTTCTCTTGCATCATTCGACCATACACGCGGTCACCGCCACCTTCAGCCATGGCTAATGAAGATAAGGTCAAAATCGAAGCGGCGCAAAACGCTTTCACTGCTGTCATTGCTTTCATGATTTTCTCCTAAAGCTCAATTTACTGAGTTAAAGAGTAACAAGTGAAAGCTTTCAGAAAGCTGCCGCGAAGGTTACTAATGTGAAAGGTGGACGCTACCCCGCATTTACGCTTTCAAGCCAGATGGGATTTTTGTTAACACCAAAGGTTGGCAGACGCTGACGGAACAAAGATGCCCTCAAAAGCTTATTTGAACCGGTGGTCCCTCCCAATTCCTCGATACGCCGGTAGACCTGAGCAGGGCCTCCGCGTCGACCCCGGTTCTTGCCAGGCTTTCCAGATCCCACTCGAAGAAACTGCAAAAAACCAGGAAAACCTTGCTTGATACCGCTGAGGTCAATCTTACCGTCGAGTAATTCACGGGGAGCTTCATCCTGATGAGTTCAGAGACAGTCCACACCAAAGTTCTTAGACGAAAATGCCATACTGACTCCTGATGAATCTTGATCTGTTGATAAGTAAGAGGGAACCTCTGCTTGCGTAGATCCAGCTCATGAGGTAACGAACCTGGGAGCAGCGATTGCAAATTCCGAATGTTCACTCTCTTCGGATCTTTCGTAACTTTATACAGCTCATCTACGCCCGCTTCGATAAGGGCTGCATAGGCGTCGTCTCTTGAGTCGACGGACTTTTCGACCTTAACTGTAGCTTTTTTAGGGGCATGGAGTTTTGCCATTAACCATGCGTTATCATTTTCTAGAATCCATTGCGTAGGTTTGTACGCCTTCTTCCAGAGGTACTCGATATTGGCATCGGTACGTAGCGCTAAAAGCAACTCGATTTTTTGGCGATATCTAGTTTTTTGACTAAGACGCGATTCTTCGACTTTGGGCGCTCGCGGAGAAACAGCGGCACTCAGCAGAATAGACTCATTCTTCAGAGCCTCTTCAAAGCCATCTGCACTGGAAAACAAATGAAGAGCAATGATCAAATGCCGCGCGAGCGGCATATTTAGCTGACCTTTATCTGATTTGAGCCGGATCCATTGCTCATGCTTTCCGGTGTTGTAGGCTGGATCAATCTGCGCCAAAAGCTCATCGCCGTAAGCGCTTTGGATGCTGTCGAATAGTTTTGCGATACCCGCATTTTTTCCGAAAATGAATCCGCGTTTCTTGCATTGGCGGACGTAGCACGAACTTAATACCGTACTGCCTATCGGAGGGATATTGCGTTGCAGGATATCGTGTGCGAACAGAGCGACTTTCTGTTCCATCTTTGACCCCTTGTGTATTGCTGCGCTGTTTAACGGGCTCCAGCCGCATGCGCATGGCTCAGTCAGATTGGGAAGCAGCTTCAATTTACGGTAGAACGGGCGAGAGCACTCGGGGCAGGCATGGATCAATGCGTCGCCATGACGCCAACAGACGGCAACACCGGGTATCTGGTGAGATCGATGCCAGTAGGCAGAACCCCGCTCAATCAAATCTTCCTGAACGCAGGTAGGACAAAGCTTAGCCTTGCCATGGGTGGACTCTTCTCTGCGGGGCACCCGTACCACCCCGTCATAACCCAGTGGCCCTACGTCGTTCTCTGGCCCCTGCTTAACCCCAAGAAACGGTCGGTAAGCAGGAAAAGTAGTATTGCTTCTGATCAACTCTGCGAGATTGCTCTCCGATTGCCCCGGCAGCCTGTGCGCGAGCCTCTCGATCTGCTTGGGTACGATGCCACCGATGCAAAAGGGTTTCGATGCGAACAAATCGCGATAGGTTTCCGTCGCGGTTCTGTTACCTGACAGATAGTGATATCGGGTGACACGAGAGTAAAGCATTTCATCCGGCATCGAAACGGGGAAAAATAATAGATCAGACATCATTTACCGATTAAAGGTAGGGCTCGAAGAGAATGTGCATCCGGGGGCAGTATATATGCAACCCCTAAAATTCTGCATCCGGTCTGGATTTGAAATGACAAGCCGCTCAACTTTGAATCGTAGTGAATTCATCTAAATCCTGCCGCGCCCGTATTCCTCGAATACAAAACACGTATCGATAAACCCGCGTAGGTCAGCCCATGCCGGTTGCAAAACTATTTCCGTTGATCGCGGGTTAGTACGTTTACATGCTGATCGTGATGATCCAGCGTATGCCGGACCTATTCTGGAGGGGAATTTTTTCATTAACAGAAAAATAATGGGTTTATGGTGAATTGATTTAGAACTTTTTAGATGGAGGGGGAATGCCCAGCTGGATTACAGCATGGGTCGAATGCTCGCGACCCTGTAGAGCGAAGAACGTGATACAGCCTTGCCCTCTGAGAGCAATTGGCGTCTAGCCCATCGCAGACGCCTATCGTGAAAGCCTTCGATTGGTTCACATACTTTTTCGAGCATTGCTGCACACAGAGGAAGCTTGCAAAGCTGCTTTTCGAAGCGAGAAAGAACATGAAGCTCCCGACCTATCCTGGTACGCGAAATGCGGACAGGCTTACCCGCAAGAGCATAAAGCGCGTCGGCACACTGACGGACTTCGCCGGCCAGTCTCGCATCGAGGGCAGCGAACATTTCGGTGCTATTTAGACGAGGCGTACGATGGGGGCTTGGGTTTGCAGTTGACTCCGAAAGCCACTGCTTATCGTGGCGATACAGCCACGCATACCCCCTGCATGCATGTGCTTTGTAAAATCGATAATCAGCCTCGAAAGCCGCGCGTCTTGCGCATAGCTCAGTGTGAAATCGTGCCTCCCTCCAAGCATCTTGCCCGCCGGGTACATTTCTGATGTGACGATAGACATACGCTGATGAAACGCCTAGAACGGCAGCGATCTTTTTGGCATCAGCTCCTTCAAGAGCATGTTGCCACACAGCGGCTGACGAACAGTCCAGGCCTTCACCAGGCATCACCGGAGAAAGGCGCGCGTGAAGCCGAATGTGAGCTTTCGGATCACATGCCACCGCCTCTTTCACTGGGCATTGACCATGAAGCAAGCTCACCATTTCAACGCCCAGAGCACCGGCCAATAAAATGTATTTGAGCGGATGGTGAGAGGTTATAGGCGTACGAAGCAGCTTCGTGACCCATGAGGCGGGTGTACCTGCACGAACATCTCCGAGTATAGAAAACTCCCATTCTCGCGGGAGTGCAGCAAAAAAATCGGCCATGTGCTGCGCCAGCATGTGCAGGTGCAAGCGATGGTTATCAGAAGCAAGGTTGAGCTGCGTTGCCCTGTGTAAAAGCGTGAAGCGCACCGCCTCCGCCGACAAAGCAGTGACGTCAGACTCGAGGACCTGAAGTGAGCGCAACGCTATTTCGTGAAGCGGTGGCATGCACCGCAACGGGGTGTCGAGAAGTACTGTGTGTGCTTGCACATTCTCATCATTGGGCAGATTGAGTTGTCGAGAGCTGCGGCTGGACCAGCGAGGATCAAGGATCCTGAGTGACGTACCGTGATGCGGACATACCAGCACGCCTGGAAGCATGTGGACCCTGTGCCAGTAAGCGACTCCCCGTTGAGCCTGATCTTGTGCGATACATTCTGGGCATAACCGCACTCGGGAGGCGAATCCAATACGGCTCGCGTTGACGCCCAGCTTCAACATCAAGCCTTTCCCATCAGCGGTCATCAGCGTCCGAGCGTGTTCGACCTGGCTCATCCTCAAAAACGGCGCATAGTAGGGTAATAATGTGTGGCGCATGAGGACCTCGGCTACCGATAGCTCAGTACCGCTGGGTAGCGCATCGACAAAATCCCCTAAATGACTCGGGAATGCCACATTTTGCGAAAAAGCTGCCGCCGATTTCAGTCCGGCAAATGCTGCTTGGCAATTACGAACACCGCAAAGACGGGCATAACGAGAAATCACGCTGTGCAGCGTCTCGTCGGGAAACGCGGCGGGGAAGAAATGGAGTTTAAGTTGCACTTCACCCCCCCTCCGACTCACGCTTTGTGATACATCGGTGAGAACTCAAACAGGTCCTCGTTGAGCCAGCCCGCAGCGCGCAGAGCGTCGAGGGGAGCGTCATGTTCGCTAAGCGCTTTAGCCTCTGAGTTTTCCACAGCAGTAGCAATCGGCGATGGGTGATCTTTCGCAAAAATGGTCGGAGATGGGTCTACCGGCTTCTCACGGGATACAACGCTTCGAAGCAAGGTGAGGCGATCCTCTCGTGCCAATCCATCGAAAACCATCATTTCGCTCAGCTGATCCTCAATCGGCAGCAAATCGTCAAACTGTCGCATCCGCTTCGGATCACGGCTACGCAGAGCTGAAAGGGCTGGCTTTAGAATCTGCATTTTTGAGTTGCTTACCTTCACCAGGATCTCGGCAGTCAAACACTCCGAGCCACTCTGGACCGCATAACGCTGACTCAATACCAGCAGCTTGACCAGGAAATCCGTGACGCCTTGAGTGTGCTCATACAGCGTGTCAAAAATCTCGTCGGTCAGCTCAGCCGTCTGTTTGCACCACTGATAGCTCCAGAGATTTTCGACCAACAACCGCCACTCCTCATCATCCTTTTCGAATCGTTTGAATTCGAGCGTACCAGCACCACAAACTCGGCGGGCAGTCCGCATGGCTTCTGAGAACAGGCTAATCGTCGAGTTCGTGCCACTGAAAACCACCGGGATACCGATGTTGTTTACCAAGTGCAGGAAAAAATTCAGCATGCTCTCCTTACCACCGGTTTTCGCCAGGTGGAGGTTTTGCAGCTCGTCGATCAACAAGGCGCCGATGAAAAACGTGCTGGCCACCTGCTCCATCTGTTGCAGCGCATCATTGATGTTTCGATGCCGGTAGCGCTTGTGGTAGTCCTTGTCTCCTAGAGCGTCTCCAACCGCATAAAAAAACTGCTGGCAAAATCCAGCCAGCGATCCATCCCGAGGGCAGTCAAGCTTCAGCCATGTGATTTGGGTATGAACAAACTGCTTTCCCTCATAGCGCTCATGACGGATTGTCTGTGGATAAAGGCTCAAGATGGCGTGGAGTGCCGTTGACTTGCCAATGCCGCTCAGGCCGACGACCGTAAACGTTTCTGCAGTGGACTTGAACGCATCGTGGTAACGCTGAGCTCCCGATAAAGAATGCAAATGCCGGACGGTAGCGGGCGACATCGGGTTACGCCCGACATACCCTCGACGGATGAGCAGTGAGAACAGGGCCTCCAGTTCCAGATGTAGCAAGAACGGCTGTACGACGGTTCTCAGCCTGTCGATACAGTGAATTCGAGTGGCTCCTTCGAGCGTCAGCTCTTTCGGATCCACCGGCTGAGGAAAGTTCGAAATCAGTTCAACAGCCGCCGCCTCCGACAATATCGGAGGCAAAGCTTCGATAAGCGGGTTACCCGCATACTCACTAATGTCCTGTCTGACGTAATTGGCAAACGTCTGTGCACCTTTCATTTTGCCTGTCCTGGCCGAATTCTTTTGAGCAAATCGATAACCTGAGCGGTGCGCTCACCGGCATATGAATCATGCGCTTTCTGTGTCGTTTCAGATTGAAGTGAAGCTGGCTCCACCCTGACGCCTTCAGGAACAACCGCATTTTCACGCTCGCGGAGACGTTCTTCTGCGCGGTTCTCGCGGATGTTTCCAGTGGCCTCTGCCTTAGTAGGCGGAGCAGGTTCCTGTTTTCGTTCTGCGAGCGCGTGACTGATGATCTGGTGGACCTGATCGCTAAGCTGCACACGGCTTTCCAGCTCAGCTCGACGGCGAGTAGGCGGTTTTTGGCGATAGGCTTCGAGCAGATCAAAAATCTCGTCCGAGCGATAATTCGCGTAACCGGCATCCGATCGTCGAAGATCACAACGGATAAACTGCTTGGCCTCTCCTTGAATCCAAATGTGTGCCGCAGAGTTCGGATCGAACCAACACTCTATTGACCAAACGCCCCCTTTGCGAGCCTTGGCAAACCAATCTTTCTCTATGGCCATATCACACACGTAGTGCATGCCGCGAAACATCACTCCGCCCTTTTGAACGGTCGCGCGCTCACGCGGTAAAAGGTGGAGATAAACCAGCTCGTCGGGACGTTTGTTGGATTCGATCAGGTCGTTGTCGCAGGCCCAATTCCATATACCGTTAGGCGTAGGTTCTACGCCGTCATTCATCATCGCTTGAGTCAGTCGGTCAGGCTGTCGATGGTGACGGTTATAGTGGAGCACGCAATTGATGAGGATTTGGGTGAACTCTTTGAGGTTCAGCGTGGCATCGAGCCGGTAATCTCGCTCGCCGCGCTCTTTGTCCCGCGCAGCTACCCCGCCAGGTAGCCACCTGATACCCGTCAAATCATTCAAAATGCCAAACCGACTTTCTACCATAGGCTTCCAATCAGGCCGATAAGGTGGGGCAGTGCCCATCTCAATTCCCAACCCTGAGGATAACCCCTCTGCTGCGAGTGACAGCATCTCTCCCCGGTCGGCGTAAATCTGGTGGGGCAGGTGGTGACAATTCCAATCATCTGCATTGATGTCAACGCCGTTCTGAGCGCAGAACTCGACTTTGGAGGTAAACGCGTTGAACAGCGCTTGTCTCGCCCCATTCCAACTAGGGCCCTCCAATCCTACATAGAGACCAGCAATTATTCCGGAGAAACTATCCACTACGATATAAACAACGGGCCGACCAATGAGCATCCGTCTAGAGTAGCTGTTGACCAAATAAATATCGGCAATCGTTGCGTCGATTTCGAACTGATGACAGGGTCCACGCAGCCAATCTCGAACGGTACCTGAAAGCGGACGGCAATCCTTTAACCACCTCCTCAACCCTTTACGGCCACGCTCGGTTTCAATCTCGTCGAAAAAAATCTGTCCCCAATATTGGAACTGCCTCAAGCTGGGGAGTTCTGAACCAGGCAACAAACGAAGCTCTTCTTCACTGTTTTTAGAGATGTCTCGAACAGAGTAGAATCGTCTCAACATTTCGTCATATGCGCTCGAAATAGATGATTTCTTATCTCTTACATAAAGAGCATATCCAACACGGATGCATCGTTTATCAACTGCACTGAGCATCTTGGAAGGCGAAGTAAGAACGCCTTGAAATTTAGGCTTTCGCCCTGGTGGCCTGCTCGGATCATATTTTCTATCGGCAACACCTACCGCCGTATAATTATTAAGCAATGAGTTGCGAACTTGACCATAAAACCAATATCGGTAAAGAAGCCGATAGATCGTTTTCCGCTGGATTCCGAGCTCTGACGCCCGTCTGCTAACAAGCCGGCCTAACTCACCTCGTACAAATATTTGTCCCGGGTATTCAGGATCTAATAGAGGGGCGATGACGGCCCACTTTTCGTCCCGGCCTTGCTTGGCTCTCTCATCCAACTGTTCCTCAAGCACAAGCATAAACTCGGGCGTGGTGATGGCTGCTGGTTTGGTGTGACCAGACGCTATCGAGCGACGCAGCTCATCCAGACCAACCGCGTACGGCTGCCGGGGTGGGTCAGCTAGATCCATCAAAACTGCTAAGTCATGCGTTTCATCCTGGTAAAGGAGCCTGGCTATCGTAGCAATGACCGACAGATCGGTTACAGGCTCGAAAACGTCATTAACGAGAACAGTCATGATAATTTCTCCTTCAACGATACTTGGACAGGGCCCGGTGAAACTTCGAAGCCAGGAACTAGACCAGTAAGGTGGAGAGGAGTGTTAACCAAATCGATTTTCAGTATCTTGTTCCAAACCAGATGAAAGAAAATTGCTTGAGCGTCTATATAGGAAATGGACAGAAGTGATGCTATTTTTCTTAGACAGGTGGCCAAGGTCCACGAATATTCCCGGCTGTTTACAAGGCACTCGATAAAACTCGAATGCAACGGCGCTTTCATTAAATCACGAGAGAGCTTCGAGTACCTCCTGATTAGTCCAAGATTTTTAATCAAATCTCGTGTAAAAAACTCGTCTGTTACGATTTTCCAATCAACACCTTGGCTTTCCCAAAAACGCTTTTCAATTTCAAGTTTTTCAAGCGTTCTTTTACTTCCATTGCCAATTAAATCGGAACGATACTTCACCGTCCTAGCTACCGATTTGAAGTTTCCGCTCGGGTCCTTAACAGTTAACAGGAAGTCTGTTGTCATCACATAAGGCAGTGTTGTTCTAGGGTATCTTGGATAGCGTACATCGATCGCCGACGCTATCGCTTGCGCACGCTCTGTGGGTAGTAAAGGGTATTGCTCCCGTATATCCACGACGTCTTCAGAAAATTCACACACAAGGAAGTACGAACGCTCGAGATCTGACAGGAGGTGATGAATCCTCTCGATCTTCACGCCTTGAATCTTGTGCGAACGACCTATCGACGGGACATCTTGTACCCGCAGCCAAGGCACGTAGCTTGCCCCGGCGCCTTCGCCAAATCCATTTGCAATGTGCCGTTCAATGTCCTGCTGTGATGCAAACTTACGACCTCGCAACCCACGCCTCCTCAGTCGATGCGGACCGCTTCACCTCGCGCCGAGAAAAAGTCGTAGAAGGACACGACCGGCAAAGCGGCCGTATACAAAACGTTTTCTAGACTACACCCGCTGAAAGTTGAAGCGATGATTCCAGACCAAAGGGAAAGCCTGGAAAGGAAAACCCCCGTAGATACGGGGGTTTGAGCCTTGTGTCAATCTATGTTCGCCAGTGTCAAACTTTATTGTTTTGTGTCAATCTTTATTGTTAAAAACCACAGGGTTTTGGTGGTACTGGTGAGGCTTACTCCACCGTCACCGACTTCGCCAGGTTACGCGGCTGGTCAACGTCGGTGCCCTTCAGCACGGCGACGTAGTACGACAGCAGTTGCAGCGGGATGGTGTAGAGGATCGGCGACAGGGTGTCGTGGATGTGCGGCATGTTAATGACGTGGGTGCCCTCGCCATTGGTCATGCCAGCCTTCTCATCCGCGAACACGATCAGTTGGCCGCCACGCGCGCGCACTTCCTGCAGGTTGGACTTGAGCTTCTCCAGCAGTTCGTTGTTCGGCGCTACGGTCACCACTGGCATGTCGTCATCCACCAGCGCCAACGGGCCGTGCTTGAGCTCACCGGCCGGGTAGGCTTCGGCGTGGATGTAGGAGATTTCCTTGAGCTTGAGCGATCCTTCCATCGCCACCGGGTATTGCGCGCCACGGCCGAGGAACAGGGTGTGGTGTTTGTCGGCAAACAGTTCGGCGACTTTTTCCACGGTGCTGTCCATAGCCAGTGCTTCACCCAGACGGGCCGGCAGGCGGCGCAGTTCTTCGACCAGGTGCGCCTCGACACCTTCGCCCAGCGTGCCGCGCACCTGGCCCAGGGACAGGGTCAGCAGCAGCAGGCCCACCAGCTGGGTAGTGAAGGCTTTGGTAGACGCCACGCCGATTTCGCGACCGGCCTGGGTCAGCAGGGTCAGGTCTGACTCGCGCACCAGGGAGCTGATGCCGACGTTGCAGATCGCCAGGCTGCCGAGGAAGCCCAGTTCCTTGGCATTGCGCAGGGCGGCCAGGGTGTCGGCGGTTTCGCCGGACTGGGAGATGGTCACAAACAGGGTATCAGGCTGCACCACCACCTTGCGGTAGCGGAACTCGCTGGCGACTTCGACCTGGCACGGGATGCCGGCCAGTTCTTCCAGCCAGTAACGGGCAACCATGCCGGCGTGGTAGCTGGTGCCGCAGGCGACGATTTGCACGTTGCGCACTTTGGCGAACAGCTCGGCGGCTTGCGGGCCGAAGGCTTGCACCAAGACCTGGTTCTGGCTCAGACGACCTTCCAGGGTGCGTTGCACCACGGCCGGTTGCTCGTGGATTTCCTTTAGCATGAAGTGGCGGTACTCGCCCTTGTCAGCGGCTTCGGCACCGTCGCGGTACTGCACGGCTTCACGTTCAACGGGCTGGCCGTTGACGTCCCAGATGGACACGCTTTCACGGCGGATTTCGGCAATATCGCCTTCTTCCAGGTACATGAAGCGGTCGGTGACCTGGCGCAGGGCCAGTTGGTCGGAGGCGAGGAAGTTCTCGCCCAGGCCCAGGCCGATCACCAGTGGGCTGCCACTGCGGGCGGCGACCAGGCGGTCGGGCTGGCTGGCGCTGATCACGGCCAGACCATAGGCGCCGTGCAGTTCCTTGACGGTCGCCTTGAGGGCGATGGTCAGGTCGCCGAGGTCCTTGAGCTTGTGGTTCAGCAGGTGGGCGATGACTTCGGTGTCGGTGTCCGAGGTGAAGACATACCCCAGGCCTTTGAGTTGCTCGCGCAGCACTTCGTGGTTTTCGATGATGCCATTGTGCACAACAGCCAGGTCACCGGAGAAATGCGGGTGAGCGTTGCGTTCACACGGTGCACCGTGAGTGGCCCAGCGGGTGTGGGCGATGCCCAGACGGCCCACCAGCGGCTCACCGGCCAGTGCTTGTTCCAGTTCGCTGACCTTGCCTGGGCGACGCATGCGCTCCAGCTTGCCAGCATTGGTAAAAATCGCCACACCGGCGCTGTCATAGCCGCGGTATTCCAGGCGTTTGAGGCCTTCGAGCAAAATGGCGGTGACGTTTCGTTCAGCGACTGCGCCAACAATTCCACACATGGTTTTTCTCCTAGATGACTGCCGCGCAAATCAGCGTGATGCCGCGGGCTTGAATCTGGTCGCGGGCCTCAGGCGGCAGGCGATCATCGGTAATAAGGGTATGGACGCTGCTCCAGGGCAGTTCCAGGTTGGGGATCTTGCGGCCAATCTTGTCGGACTCGACCATCACCACCACTTCACGGGCGACCTCGGCCATGACGCGGCTCAAACCCAGCAGTTCGTTGAAGGTGGTGGTGCCGCGCTCCAGGTCAATGCCATCGGCACCGATGAAGAGTTGGTCAAAATCGTAGGAACGCAGTACTTGCTCGGCGACCTGGCCCTGGAAGGAGTCCGAATGCGGGTCCCAGGTGCCGCCGGTCATCAACAGCACCGGCTCGTGTTCCAGGTCACTCAGGGCGCTGGCCACGTGCAGGGAGTTGGTCATCACCACCAGGCCGGGCTGGTGGCCCAGCTCGGGGATCATGGCGGCGGTGGTGCTGCCGCTGTCGATGATGATGCGAGCGTGTTCCCGCAAGCGCCTTACGGCCGCACGGGCGATGGCGCGCTTGTAGGCCGAAATGGGCTGGGCCGGGTCGCCGACCAGTTCCTGGGGCATGGTGATGGCGCCGCCGTAGCGACGCAGCAACAGGCCGTTACTTTCGAGGGCGGCCAGGTCCTTGCGGATGGTCACTTCCGAGGTTTCGAAACGCTTGGCCAGTTCGTCCACGCTGACCTCACCTTGCTCGGTGAGCATGGCAAGGATGTTGTGGCGACGTTGGGGTGTATTTCGTTTCGACATGGTGATAGTAAGTTTCGTTTCGAAAGATAACGAAGGCAATCAAAACCTATTAGCGAAAGTTCGTCAAGCAGGAGGATGAATCTTTTGAGCGCCGTTGAACCCGTGTGGGAGCTGGCTTGCCTGCGATGGCGGTGTTTCAGTCAATTAGAGTATCGACTGAAAGGGCCTCATCGCAGGCAAGCCAGCTCCCACAGAGGAACGTGATGCTGGCAGGGCTGTGGATAACTCAGGTCTTTTTGATTTTTACCGGGCGCTTCCAGCCGTCGATGTTGCGCTGGCGGGCGCGGGCCACTGCCAGTTGGGACTTATCCACATCCTGGTTGATGGTGGAGCCTGCCGCTGTGTTTGAACCATCACCAATGTTTACGGGGGCAATCAACGAATTGTTGGAGCCGATAAACACGTCTTCGCCAATGGTCGTCTGGTACTTGTTGGCGCCATCGTAGTTACAGGTAATAGCGCCAGCGCCGATATTGCTGCGCGCACCAATCACTGCATCACCGAGGTAGGCCAGGTGCCCGGCCTTGGCGTCATCGCCCATCTGTGCGTTTTTCAGTTCTACAAAGTTACCCACATGGGCCCTGGCTCCCAGCACGCTGCCCGGGCGCAAACGCGCGAATGGGCCAGCATCACTGCCCTCGCCCATCACCGCGCCATCGATATGGCTGTTGGCCTTGATCACTACCCCTTCGCGCAAAGTGCTGTCCTTGATCACGCAGTTCGGGCCGATCACCACGTTGTCTTCAATGACCACGCGGCCTTCGAGGATCACATTGATATCGATCAGCACGTCGCGGCCCACGGTCACATCACCCCGCACATCGAACCGTGCCGGATCGCGCAAGGTCACGCCCAGTGCCATCAGGCGGCGGCCTTCACGCAATTGGTAGTGGCGCTCCAGTTCCGCCAGTTGTTTGCGGTCGTTGGCGCCCTGCACTTCCATTGGGTCGTGGGGCTGCTCGGTGGCAACCACCAGGCCATCACTGACGGCCATCTCGATGACGTCGGTCAGGTAGTACTCGCCCTGGGCATTGTTGTTGGACAGGCGGCTCATCCAGTCAGCCAGGCGATCGGCCGGCACGGCAAGGATCCCGGTGTTGCCTTCGGTGATGGCACGCTGGGCTTCGCTGGCGTCTTTATGCTCGACGATGGCGGCGACCTTGCCGTCAGCGTTGCGCACGATACGGCCGTAGCCGGTCGGGTCGTCCAGCTCGACGGTGAGCAGGCCCATCTGGCCTGGCACTACGTGTTTGAGCAGGCGCTGCAAGGTTTCCACTTCGATCAGCGGCACGTCACCGTAGAGGATCAGTACCGTGTCGGCCGTGATAAACGGTACGGCTTGCGCGGTGGCATGGCCGGTGCCCAATTGCTTGTCCTGCAATACGAAATTCAAGTCATCTGCCGCCAGCCGCTCACGCACCACATCGGCACCGTGGCCGATCACCACATGGATGCGCTGTGGATCAAGTTGCCGGGCGCTGTGGATAACATGGCCAAGCATGGAGTTGCCGGCAACCGGGTGCAGCACCTTGGGCAGGGCTGAACGCATGCGAGTGCCCTGGCCTGCGGCAAGAATTACGATTTCGAGAGACATGAATGGCTACCAATCCTGGGCGGTCAGACTTAAGACCAAAGAAGTGTTTTGCAAAAAAAGAAAAAGGGTAGCCGAGGCTACCCTTTTTAATCAATCACACATGAGGCTTGACGGCTTAACCGCCAAACTTCTTGCGGATCTGCTGGACGGTGCGCAGCTGGGCTGCGGCCTCGGCCAGACGTGCAGCAGCAGAACCGTAGTCGAAATCTGCGCCTTTTTCGTTCAGGGCCTTCTCGGCAGCCTTGACGGCGTCCTGAGCTGCGGCTTCATCCAGGTCGGCGGCACGTTGCACGGTGTCGGCAAGTACCTTGACCATGTTCGGCTGAACCTCGAGGAAACCACCGGAGATGTAAAACACCTCCCGTTCCCCGCCCAGCTTGGTCAGAGTGATCGGACCAGGCTTCAAGGATGTAATCAATGGCGCGTGGCCAAAGTTAATACCCAGGTCGCCCAGTTCGCCGTGTGCAATCACACTCTCGATCTGACCGGAGAAGATTTCTCCTTCCGCGCTGACGATATCGCAATGGAATGTCATAGCCATCTGCTTGCCTCAACCTGATTAGCGCCCGTTACCGGGCGCCGGAATTACAGTTTCTTGGCTTTCTCGATCGCTTCTTCGATGCCGCCGACCATGTAGAACGCTTGTTCTGGCAGGTGGTCGTAGTCACCGTTGAGGATGCCTTTGAAGCCAGCAATAGTGTCTTTCAGGGAAACGTATTTACCCGAGGCACCGGTGAAGACTTCAGCCACGAAGAACGGCTGCGACAAGAAGCGCTGGATCTTACGAGCGCGGGATACCAACTGCTTGTCGGTTTCCGACAGCTCGTCCATACCCAGGATCGCAATGATGTCCTTCAGTTCTTTGTAACGCTGCAGAACGTACTGGACGCCGCGAGCGGTGTCGTAGTGTTCCTGGCCGATAACGTTCGGGTCCAGCTGGCGCGAAGTCGAGTCCAGTGGATCGACCGCTGGGTAGATACCCAGGGAGGCGATGTCACGGGACAGTACGACGGTGGCGTCCAAGTGGGCGAACGTGGTCGCTGGCGACGGGTCAGTCAAGTCATCCGCAGGTACGTATACCGCTTGGATCGAGGTGATCGAACCGTTTTTGGTCGAAGTGATACGCTCTTGCAGAGTACCCATCTCTTCGGCCAGGGTCGGCTGGTAACCTACTGCCGAAGGCATACGGCCCAGCAGTGCGGATACTTCAGTACCGGCCAGGGTGTAACGATAGATGTTGTCGACGAACAGCAAAACGTCGTTACCTTCGTCACGGAACTTCTCGGCCATGGTCAGGCCGGTCAGTGCTACGCGCAGACGGTTACCCGGCGGCTCGTTCATCTGACCGTAAACCAGTGCCACTTTGTCCAGAACGTTGGAATCCTTCATCTCGTGGTAGAAGTCGTTACCCTCACGAGTACGCTCACCCACACCGGCGAACACGGAATAACCGCTGTGCTCGATGGCGATGTTACGGATCAGTTCCATCATGTTTACGGTTTTGCCTACACCGGCACCACCGAACAGACCGACTTTACCGCCCTTGGCGAACGGGCAAACCAGGTCGATAACCTTGATGCCGGTTTCCAGCAGGTCGTTGCCGCCCGCTTGTTCCGCGAAGGAAGGCGCAGGACGGTGAATGCCCCAGCGCTCTTCGGTTTCAATTGGACCGGCTTCGTCGATCGGGTTACCGAGGACGTCCATGATCCGGCCCAGGGTCGCTTTACCGACAGGTACGGAGATGGCTGCGCCAGAGTCAGTGACTTCCAGACCGCGCTTCAAGCCCTCGGTGGAACCCATTGCAATGGTACGAACCACGCCGTCGCCCAGCTGCTGCTGAACTTCCAGGGTGGTGCCGGCATCGCTTTTGACTTTCAAAGCGTTGTAGATGCTCGGTACGCTGTCGCGTGGGAATTCCACGTCGATAACGGCGCCGATGATTTGAACGATACGTCCGCTACTCATAGCTGGATCCTCTGAATATTTGAACCGTTAAACCGCGGCAGCGCCGCCGACGATTTCCGAGATCTCTTGGGTGATCGCAGCCTGACGCGCCTTGTTGTAGATCAGCTGCAAATCGCTGATCAAATCACCGGCGTTGTCGGTAGCGTTCTTCATCGCGATCATCCGCGCAGCTTGTTCAGCCGCGTTGTTCTCGACCACCGCCTGGTACACCTGCGACTCCACGTAGCGCACCATCAAGCCGTCAAGCAGCTCTTTGGCGTCTGGTTCGTAGAGGTAGTCCCAGTGGTGCTTGAGTTCTTGTTCCGGGGTGGCCACCAATGGAATCAACTGCTCCACGGTAGGCTGTTGCGTCATGGTGTTGATGAACTTGTTGGATACCACGGAGAGGCGGTCAATCCGGCCTTCCAGGTATGCATCCAGCATCACTTTGACGCTGCCGATCAAATCATTGATCGACGGTTCTTCACCCAGGTGGCTGATAGCTGCAACGACGTTACCGCCGAAGTTGCGGAAAAAGGCCGCACCCTTGCTACCGACCACACACAGATCGATCTCGACGCCGTTTTCGCGGTTTACCGCCATGTCCTTGACCAGGGCCTTGAACAGGTTGGTATTCAAACCACCGCACAAACCACGGTCACTGCTCACCACGACATAACCGACGCGCTTTACTTCGCGGTCGAGCATGAACGGGTGGCGATATTCCGGGTTGGCGTTGGCCAGATGACCAATAACCTGGCGGATACGCTCCGCGTAGGGACGGCTAGCAGCCATGCGCATTTGTGCCTTGCGCATTTTGCTGACCGCCACTTTTTCCATGGCGCTGGTGATCTTTTGCGTGCTTTTGATGCTCGCAATCTTACTGCGAATCTCTTTTGCGCCTGCCATGTAACACCTATCAGGTTAGCAAGCGGGAGCCACGCGGCCCCCGCTGCGGCTTACCAGGTTTGGGTGGCCTTGAACTTCTCGATACCGGCTTTGATGCCAGCGTCGATGTCGTCATTGAAGTCACCCTTCACGTTGATCTTCGCCATCAATTCGGCGTGATCGCGGTTGAAGTAAGCAATCAGCGCTTGTTCAAAGCTGCCGACCTTGGTGATTTCAACGTCGGTCAGGAACCCACGTTCAGCGGCATACAGCGACAGCGCCATGTCAGCGATCGACATTGGTGCGTATTGCTTCTGCTTCATCAGCTCGGTAACGCGCTGACCATGCTCAAGTTGCTTACGGGTCGCTTCGTCCAGGTCAGAAGCGAACTGGGCGAATGCCGCCAGTTCACGGTACTGAGCCAGAGCGGTACGGATACCACCGGAGAGCTTCTTGATGATCTTGGTCTGAGCGGCACCACCCACACGGGATACCGAAACACCGGCGTTCACTGCAGGACGGATCCCGGAGTTGAACATGGCCGATTCCAGGAAGATCTGACCGTCAGTGATGGAAATCACGTTGGTCGGAACGAACGCGGAAACGTCGCCAGCCTGGGTTTCGATGATCGGCAGTGCGGTCAGGGAACCGGTTTTGCCGGTCACTGCGCCGTTGGTGAACTTCTCTACGTATTCTTCCGAAACGCGGGATGCGCGTTCCAGCAGACGGGAGTGGAGATAGAACACGTCGCCTGGGTAAGCTTCACGGCCTGGTGGACGGCGCAGCAGCAGGGAAATCTGGCGGTAAGCCACTGCTTGCTTGGACAGATCGTCATAAACGATCAGCGCGTCTTCACCGCGGTCGCGGAAGTATTCGCCCATGGTGCAACCGGAGTACGGTGCCAGGAACTGAAGTGCAGCGGATTCCGAAGCACTGGCGGCCACGACGATGGTGTTAGCCAGGGCGCCGTTTTCTTCCAGCTTGCGAACCACGTTGGCGATGGTCGATTGTTTCTGACCGATTGCTACGTAGACGCAGAAAATCCCGCTGTCTTTCTGGTTGATGATCGCGTCGATCGCCAGAGCGGTTTTACCGATCTGACGGTCACCGATGATCAGCTCACGCTGGCCACGGCCGACAGGAATCATGGCATCGACAGCCTTGTAGCCAGTCTGTACAGGCTGGTCTACCGACTTACGCCAGATCACGCCTGGAGCAACTTTCTCGACCGCATCGGTCTCGGTGTTGTTCAGCGGACCTTTGCCGTCAACTGGGTTACCCAGTGCGTCGACAACGCGACCCAGCAGTTCCTTACCAACCGGAACCTCCAGGATGCGGCCTGTGCACTTGGCGCTCATGCCTTCGGCCAGAGTCTGGTAGGAGCCCAATACAACGGCACCTACAGAGTCTTGCTCCAGGTTGAGAGCCATACCGTAGACGCCGCCCGGAAACTCGATCATCTCGCCGTACATTACGTCGGCCAGACCGTGAATCCGCACGATGCCGTCAGATACGCTGACGACAGTGCCTTCGTTACGGGCTTGGGAGGTCACATCGAGCTTGTCGATGCGGCCCTTGATAATTTCACTTATTTCGGAAGGATTGAGTTGCTGCATTGCTCTGCTGCCCCTTCAAACTCAAGATTTCAATGCTTCGGCAAGATTCGCGAGTTTGCCGCGAATCGAGCCATCGATAACCAGGTCGCCGGCGCGAATGATGACACCACCAATCAGGGTGGCATCCTCCGCAACTTGCAGGCGCACTTCCCGGTCGAGTCGTGCACTGAGAACCTTGGCGAGTTTGTCTTGCTGTTCTTGGTTCAATGCAAAAGCACTGGTCACTTCAACATCTACCGATTTCTCTTGTTCGGCCTTGTACAGGTCAAACAGAGCGGCGATCTCCGGCAGAAGCGGGAGACGGTCGTTTTCGGCAACGACGTGGATGAAGTTCTGCACTTTTACATCAAACTTGTCGCCGCACACGTCAATAAACGTGGCGGCCTTGTCTGCGCTCGTCAGTCGCGGGGCCTTGAGCACGCGCTGCATCGTGTCGTCTTGCGACACTGCTGCAGCCAGGCCGAGCATGGCTGACCAAGAGGCCAGCTGCTGGTGGGCCTGGGCGTGCTCGAAGGCTGCCTTAGCGTAAGGTCGGGCCAACGTGGTCAATTCTGCCATGATCGCCCTCGCTTAAATTTCAGCAGCCAGTTTGTTAACCAGCTCCGCGTGCGCGTTTTGATCGATTGTGGCACCCAGGATCTTCTCAGCACCGCCGACGGCCAGAGCACCCAATTGGGCACGCAGCGCATCTTTGACACCGTTCAGTTCCTGCTCGATCTCGGCTTGAGCCTGAACCTTCACACGGTCAGCGTCGATACGGGCTTTTTCAACAGCCTCTTCAACGATCTGGTTACCGCGTTTCTTGGCTTGCTCAATGATTTCAGCTGCCTGAGCTTTCGCTTCGCGCAGTTGTTGACCCGCTTTATCTTGGGCCAACTCCAGGTCGCGAGCTGCTCGTGCGGCAGCGTCCAGTCCGTCTGCGATCTTCTTCTGACGTTCGTGCAAAGCCGCGATGACCGGAGGCCATACGAACTTCATGCAGAAAACTACAAAAATCAAGAACGCTAAGGACTGACCAATAATGGTTGCATTAATGTTCACGCCAATACCTCGCTCGTTCGTTGCACAACACACCAATCACTCGAAAAACCGAGTGATTAACCGGCGAGTTGACCAACGAAGGGGTTCGCGAAGGTGAAGAACAGAGCGATACCAACACCGATCATGGTCACGGCGTCGAGCAGGCCGGCGACGATGAACATTTTAACTTGCAGCATTGGAACCATTTCTGGCTGACGCGCTGCGCCTTCCAGGAACTTGCCGCCCAGCAGGCCGAAACCAATGGCAGTACCCAGGGCGCCCAGGCCGATCAACAGTGCAACAGCGATAGCGGTTAGACCAACTACAGTTTCCATCTTTCCTCCCGACTTTTACGTCGTATGGTTTAGGTTTTTTAGATTTTAAAACGGTAAAACAAATCGTTTCATAGCCCTTCAGGGCTACCCTCCCGTTTGACCGGGAGGGACATCAGACTAGTCGAGACTGGTCTTAATGGTTCTCTTCGTGCGCCATCGACAGGTAGACGATGGTCAGCATCATGAAGATAAACGCCTGCAGGGTGATGATCAGGATGTGGAACACAGCCCACGCCCACTGCAGAACAATGCCCAGGCCGCTAAGCCAGAGCAGACCACTGCCGAACATCACAGCGATCAGAATGAACACCAGCTCGCCGGCATACATGTTGCCGAACAGTCGCAAAGCCAGGGAAATCGGCTTGGCGATCAGGGTCACGAATTCCAGCAGGAAGTTCACCGGGATCAGCAGGGCTTGAACGAAGATGTTCTTGCTGCCGAACGGGTGCAGGGTCAGTTCGCCGATAAAGCCGCCGATACCCTTGATCTTGATGCTGTAGAAGATGATCAACGCAAACACCGACAAGGCCATGCCCAGGGTGGCGTTAGGGTCCGTGGTCGAAACAGCACGGAATGGAATGTGGTGGTCGCCGGTGATCAGGATGGCCAACTGAGGAATCCAGTCGACCGGAATCAGGTCGACGGCGTTCATCAGGAACACCCAGACGAAGATGGTCAGCGCTAACGGTGCAATCACCGCGCTACGGCCATGGAAGCTGTCTTTCACGCTGCCATCGACGAATTCGACCAATACTTCAACGAAGTTCTGCAAAGCACCTGGCTGACCGGAAGTCGCCTTCTTTGCCGCCATGCGGAAAATCAGGACGAAGATCAGACCCAATGCGACAGACCAGCCCAGAGTATCCAGGTGGAATGCCCAGAAGCCCATTTCTTTGGCTTCTGCTGCGGAGTGGGCAAAGCCCCAGCCGCCGTTGGGAAGCTGACCGAAGGTCAGGTTCTGCAAGTGGTGCTGGATATAGCCCGAAGCGGTTGTTTCTGCCATGGTTGCCTCAAACGCCCTAAGGTTTCGAAAGTCTTGTTTTCATTAGCAGGGGAGCGAACCAGTTGACCAGTTGAGTCAACACGAACACGCCGAATACAGCCAGCGGCGCCAATGGCTTCACACCTGCAAAGGTCAGTGCAAACAGCACTGCCGTCAAAATCAGTTTCCCCGCCTCGCCGGCATAAAAAGACCGGACGATGGCCTGGGCTGCTCGGGCGCCGGAAAACCGAAAGGCCCTGTGAGCAAAATACATATTGGGCAGCAAGGCTATCAGGCCTCCGCAGAGTCCTGAATATCCGGCTACGACTCCATGCCAATACCAAAGCGCCAACGAGGCGATCAGTAAAATGACAAATTGAGCCATTAAAACCGGGAAAACGGCCAAGCGATGGAACGGCAACGTGTTTGGCGTGCGGGTTTCCATCACTCTTGCTCCTCAATGGTCGGCTGCCGGAAATCAATAACTTGGCATAATTTGTGCCGACAAAATGCGCGCAGAGTATAGGGGCGGTTCTGCCCCTATTCAACTGCCGGGTAGTGATTTCCGACTGCGCGCTACACAAGCAATTGTTTCAGCGGATGTGGGCAAGGACGCCCTGAAGCTCATCCAATGAGTTATATCCGATGACCAATTGCCCTTTGCCTTTCTTACCATGCCGGATTTGCACCGCAGAGCCTAGGCGTTCGGCCAGGCGCTGCTCCAGGCGTGCGATATCCGGATCAGGTTTGACGGTTTCGACCGGTGCAGGTTTGCCACTGAGCCACTGGCGAACCAGGGCCTCGGTCTGACGAACGGTGAGGCCTCGTGCGACAACGTGTCGCGCCCCCTCAACCTGTTGATTTTCCGGCAAACCGAGCAAAGCACGGGCATGACCCATTTCCAGGTCGCCATGGGAAAGCATGGTTTTGATGACTTCCGGCAGCGCAATCAGGCGCAGCAGGTTGGATACGGTCACCCGGGACTTGCCCACTGCATCCGCGACTTCCTGCTGAGTCAGTTTGAATTCCTGCTGCAAACGCTGCAGAGCGATCGCTTCCTCGATCGGGTTGAGGTCTTCGCGCTGGATGTTCTCGATCAGCGCCATGGCGATGGCGGTTTCATCCGGCACATCGCGCACCATCGCCGGGATGGTTTCCTTGCCGGCCTGCTGGCTGGCGCGCCAGCGGCGTTCGCCCGCGATGATTTCAAAGCGGCCGGCACCAATCGGGCGCACCACGATCGGCTGCATCACGCCCTGAGCCTTGATCGAATTCGCCAGTTCTTCCAGCGCCTGCGGGTCCATGTCCCGGCGCGGCTGGTATTTGCCGCGCTGGATCAGGTCCAGCGGCAAGTGCTGCAGCTCACGCTCGTCGGCCTGCACCGCTTGTTCTTCAAGGGTCGTGACAGTCGGACCACTCAGCAGTGCATCCAGTCCACGTCCGAGACCTCGTTTCTTGACGGCCATGGGGATTCCTTAAGTTGGCTGGGCTGCAGCGGTGCGTGAATTGCGGCGTTGACGGCGAACCATCTCGCCGGCCAGCGCCAGATAGGCAATGGCGCCGCGGGATGACTTGTCGTACGCCAGCGCGGGCATGCCGTAGCTTGGCGCTTCAGCCAGGCGGATGTTGCGCGGAATCACGGTGTCGTACAACTGCTCGCCGAAGTGCTCCTTGAGCTGCGCCGACACATCGTTCATCAGGCTCAGGCGCGGGTCATACATGGTCCGCAGCAGGCCTTCGATTTGCAGGTTCGGGTTGAGCAACTCGGCGATACGCTTGATGTTATCCACAAGGTCGCTCAAGCCTTCGAGCGCGAAGTACTCGCACTGCATGGGGATAATCACCCCGTCGGCTGCAACCAATGCGTTCAACGTCAGCATCGACAGCGACGGTGGGCAGTCGATCAAAATGTAGTCGTAGTTCTCGCGGATCGGCGCCAGAGCGCTGCGCAGACGGCTTTCTTTCATCTGCATTTCCAGCAGCACCACTTCTGCCGCGGTCAAATCGCGGTTGGCCGGCAGCAGTTGATAACCGCCGTGCTCGGAGTAATGCATGGCCTGCGCCAGGTCGCACTCGCCAATCAGCAAGTCGTAGACCGAGTTTTCCAGGCCGTGTTTATCCACACCGCTACCCATGGTGGCGTTGCCCTGTGGATCGAGATCGATCAACAGCACCCGACGCTTGGTAGCGACCAGGGATGCTGCGAGGTTGATGCAGGTGGTGGTTTTGCCCACGCCACCTTTCTGGTTCGCTATCGCGAATACCTTAGCCATTCTTGCTTGTGTTCCCAATCATGCCGTGCGGCGCAGTATCAGCAGATGGCGTTGGCCTTGGCAACCGGGTACGGCCAAGGCGTGTCCGCTATCGAGGTGGAAGTCTGCCGGCAATGCTAACAGCTCGTCGCTTGGATGAACGCCCTTCATTGCCAGCCAACGGGTATCGCGGTCGCCAAGGTGGCGGGTCCAGTTGCTGAAGTTCTCCATACTGCTGAAAGCCCGGGAAACAATTCCGTTGAAAGGCTGTTCAGGCGTGAAGGCTTCGACGCGACTGTGGATAACTTGCAGGTTATCCAGCTTGAGTTCTAGTTTGACCTGGGTCAGGAAGCGGGTTTTCTTGCCGTTGCTGTCCAGGCAGGTTACTTGCGACTCGGGAAACAGGATCGCCAGCGGGATACCGGGCATGCCGCCACCGCTGCCAACGTCGAGCCAGCGGCCGTTTTCGATAAACGGCATCACGCTGAGGCTGTCGAGCAGGTGGCGCGAGACCATTTCGTCCGGGTCACGTACCGCAGTGAGGTTGTAAGCCTTGTTCCATTTGATCAACAGGGCCAGATAACCCAGCAACAACTCATGCTGGGCTTCGGTCAGGTTGACGCCAAGCTGGCGAGCACCTGTGGATAACTCTTCGGCGTGTTGCGAGGTGACCAACGAACTCAAGCGCTTTGCTCCAACTGACGGCCCGCGCCGCGTTTTTTCAAATGAATCATCAACAGCGAAATGGCTGCCGGCGTGACGCCCGGGATACGGGACGCCTGGCCCAGGGTCTCTGGTCGAGTTATCCCCAGCTTGCCTTGAATCTCTTTCGACAGACCGGAAATATTTGTGTAATCGATATCCACAGGCAGCTTGGTGTCTTCGCTGGCCCGCAGACGAGCAATCTCGTCCTGCTGGCGATCAATGTAACCGGCGTATTTGGTCTTGATTTCGACCTGCTCGGCGACCTGTGGGTTTTCTGCACCGCCGCCGGTTACCGAGATCAGACCAGCGTAGTCGATTTCAGGACGGGACAGCAGGTTCAGCAAGTTGTATTCGTGAGTCAGCGGCGTGCCGAATTTTTCGGAAATCGCATCACCTTGCTCGGTGCCCGGGCGAACCCAGGTACTTTTCAGGCGTTGCTCTTCCAGCTCGATGCTCTCGCGTTTTTTGCAGAAGGCTGCCCAACGTGCATCGTCGACCAAGCCCAGCTCGCGACCTTTTTCGGTCAAGCGCAGGTCGGCGTTGTCTTCCCGCAGGATCAGTCGGTATTCCGCCCGGGACGTAAACATCCGGTACGGTTCCTGGGTACCGAGGGTAATCAGGTCGTCGACCAACACGCCGATGTAGGCCTCATCGCGACGCGGGCACCAGCTGTCTTTGCCTTGTGCACGCAGTGCCGCATTGGCTCCGGCCAGCAAACCCTGGGCGCCGGCTTCTTCGTAGCCGGTAGTGCCGTTGATTTGGCCAGCAAAGAACAAACCGCCGATCACCTTGGTTTCAAGGCTGTATTTCAAGTCACGCGGGTCGAAGTAGTCGTACTCGATGGCGTAACCAGGGCGGACGATGTGTGCGTTTTCCATACCGCGAATCGACTGCACGATCTGGATTTGCACGTCAAACGGCAGGGAAGTGGAAATCCCGTTCGGGTACAGCTCGTGGGTGGTCAACCCTTCCGGCTCGATGAAGACCTGGTGGCTTTCCTTGTCGGCAAAGCGGTGAATCTTGTCTTCGATCGACGGGCAGTAGCGTGGGCCAATACCTTCGATCACCCCGGAATACATCGGCGAACGGTCGAGGTTCGCGGCAATGATTTCGTGGGTACGCGCATTGGTGTGGGTAATCCAGCAACTGACTTGCTTCGGATGCTGTTCCTTGGAGCCCATGAACGACATCACCGGGATCGGTGTATCGCCGGCTTGCTCGGTCATCACCGAGAAATCCACCGAACGGCCATCGATACGCGGCGGTGTGCCGGTTTTCAGGCGACCGACCCGCAGTGGCAGTTCGCGAAGGCGTTGAGCCAGGGCGATTGACGGCGGGTCACCGGCACGGCCACCGGAATAGTTCTGCATACCGATGTGGATAAGTCCGCCGAGGAAGGTACCGGTAGTCAACACCACGGATTCTGCGAAGAACCGCAGGCCCATTTGTGTGACAACACCACGTACCTGGTCCTGTTCAACGATCAGGTCGTCGGCGGCCTGTTGAAATATCCACAGGTTCGGCTGGTTTTCCAGGGTTTCGCGGACAGCGGCCTTGTACAGGATCCGGTCGGCTTGAGCACGGGTGGCTCGTACGGCCGGGCCTTTGCGGCTGTTCAATACGCGAAATTGAATACCACCCTTATCGGTAGCCATGGCCATCGCGCCGCCCAGGGCATCGATTTCCTTGACCAGGTGGCTTTTGCCAATCCCGCCAATTGCGGGGTTGCAGCTCATGGCGCCGAGGGTTTCCACGTTATGCGTCAGCAACAGGGTTTTTGCCCCCATACGTGCTGACGCCAGTGCTGCCTCGGTACCGGCATGACCGCCGCCGATGACGATCACTTCAAAACGGGAAGGGAAATCCACCACGCACCTCGTGCCTGCTTCTGTAGGTAATTAGGAATGAGCGTTCGAGATCAGGTTTTCGAACGAGTCGGCAAGTATAGGGACTTCGCCCTTCCTAAAGAACCCTTTGCACAAAATTTAACCAGCTGTGGATGAATCACGAACAATAGAAATTAAAAGAGAGAAATTTATTAAATCTTTGTTTTTATGTTTATTTATACTGAGGCATGTTTCTGTGGATAGATCTCTACAGGCCTTTATTTATGGTATGTACAGAGATTCAAAAGTCTGTGGTCATGTGCCAATAAGGCCCTTGGATAAGTGGTCTAAGCCTGTGGATTAAACAGGTGGTTATCCACAGAGGGGTTTTTACTCAGGTTTCAAGCCCTGTTATCAACTGGGCACAAGGGCGGTTATTCACAGGGCTTAATCCACAGAAAAGCGTCGATTGAGGCAAATCCCAGGCGCAAAAAGGCCGTCGCGAAGTTCGGGTTATTCCGAAAAGACAAAGGAGTGCCCTGAAACGGGCAGAACAGGCAGGCGCGAATGGCCTGCCTGGGGGACAAACGAAAGGTTATTTACCGATGCAGAAGCTGGAAAAGATCCTTCCCAGCAGATCATCGGAGCTGAAAGCGCCGGTAATCTCACCCAATAACTGTTGAGCCTGGCGCAAATCTTCAGCCAGCAGCTCACCAGCACCTGCCAGGGTCAACTGCGCCCGGCCGTGCTCGAGGGCTGCGCTAGCGTGTCGCAACGCTTCCAGGTGCCTGCGGCGAGCACTGAAGCTGCTTTCCGAGGTTTGCTCGTAGCCCATGCAGGCCTTCAGGTGATCGCGCAATAACTCCAGGCCATCACCCGCCGACTTGGCGCTGAGGCTGATCGTCACATGGCCATCCTCGCTGACGTCCAGCGCAATCGCCTCGCCGGTCAGGTCGGCCTTGTTTCGAATCAGCGTGACTTTGGCCGGGTCTGGCCGTTGTTCGAGGAATTCCGGCCACAGTGCGAAGGGGTCTGCGGCCTCTGGCGCGGTGGCGTCCACCACCAGCAGCACGCGATCGGCTTCGGTGATGGCCTTTAACGCACGTTCTACGCCGATCTTTTCCACCTGGTCATCGGTGTCACGCAGCCCCGCCGTGTCCACCACGTGCAGTGGCATGCCATCGATGTGGATATGTTCGCGCAGGATATCCCGCGTGGTGCCGGCGATCTCGGTGACAATCGCGGCCTCTCGCCCGGCCAGGGCATTGAGCAGGCTCGACTTGCCGGCGTTGGGACGGCCGGCAATCACCACGGTCATACCGTCGCGCAGCAAGGCTCCTTGCCCGGCTTCGCGCAGTACTGTGGATAACTCATCGCGGACTTTATCCAGCATCGCCAGTACATGGCCATCGGCAAGAAAGTCGATTTCTTCCTCCGGGAAATCAATCGCGGCCTCCACGTAGATGCGCAAGCTGATCAACTGCTCGGTGAGGTTATGCACACGCAGGGAAAACGCCCCCTGCAACGAGCGCAACGCATTGCGCGCAGCTTGTGCAGAGCTGGCTTCGATCAGGTCGGCAATCGCCTCGGCCTGGGCCAGGTCGAGCTTGTCGTTGAGGAACGCACGTTCGCTGAATTCACCCGGGCGGGCGAGCCGGCAACCCAGTTGCAGGCAACGCTGCAGCAGCATATCCAGCACGATCGGGCCGCCGTGGCCTTGCAGCTCAAGGACATCTTCCCCTGTAAATGAGTTGGGCCCCGGGAAATAAAGGGCAATACCTTCGTCCAGTACCTCTTCATCGGCGCCGAGAAAAGGCCCGTAATGCGCATACCGGGGCTTCAGTTCCCGCCCACTGATGGCCAGGGCTGCCACACCGGCGAGCGGCCCGGAAATACGAACGATGCCGACACCACCACGACCTTGAGCGGTGGCGACAGCGGCGATGGTTTCACGAGGAGCGCTCATGGCGGGTACCCGGGTAAAAGTGACAGAAAGCAAAACGCCCCACTAGGGGGCGTCTTGAGTGGTGTTATCCACAGAGTAAATTACGCCTCGGCTTTTTTGGTAGCCGCTTCGATTTTACGTGTGATGTACCACTGTTGGGAGATCGACAGGCAGTTGTTGACCACCCAGTACAGCACCAGACCAGCCGGGAACCACAGGAAGAAGAAGGTGAAGATGATTGGCATCATTTTCATTACTTTGGCCTGCATCGGGTCCGGAGGAGTCGGGTTCAGGCGCTGCTGGATGAACATGGTCGCGCCCATGATGATCGGCAGGATAAAGAACGGGTCTTTGATCGACAGGTCAGTTATCCACAGCATGAACGGTGCCTGGCGCATTTCCACGCTTTCCAGGAGAACCCAGTACAGCGACAGGAATACCGGCATCTGTACCAGAATCGGCAAGCATCCACCCAGCGGGTTGATCTTCTCTTTCTTGTACAGCTCCATCATGGCCTGCGACATTTTCTGCCGGTCGTCACCATGTTGTTCTTTCAGCGCGGCCAGTTTCGGGGCCACGGCACGCATACGGGCCATCGACTTGTAGCTGGCAGCCGACAGTGGGAAGAAGATCCCCTTGATCAGCATGGTCAGCAGGATGATCGAGAAGCCCCAGTTACCAACGATGCTGTGGATATGTTGCAGCAGCCAGAAGATCGGCTGGGCAATGAACCACAAAATGCCGTAATCCACAGTCAGTTCCAAACCTGGGGATAACTCTTTGAGGACCGCCTGGCTCTTAGGGCCGGCATACAACGTAGCGCTGGCTTCAGCCTTGGCACCTGGAGCGACGGTCAACGTCGGGCCAGTAAAGCCAATGATGTAGTTGCCTTGGCTGTCTTTGCGGGTTTGAACCAGGTTGGCGTCACCCTTGTTCGGGATCCACGCGGTCACAAAGTAGTGTTGCAGCCAGGCGACCCAGCCACCTTGGATGGTTTCTTTCAGCGCACCCTTGTCGATATCTTTCATCGACACTTTTTTGTACGGCTCGTTACTTGTCCACAGGGCAGCGCCCAGGTAAGTCGCGGTGCCGGTAGCGGTGCTGGAAGAAGGATCGGCGCTGTTGTCACGCTTGAGCTGGGCAAACAGGTTGCCCGTCCAGGCCTTGGCGCTGGTGTTGTCGATCAGATAAGTAACTTTCAGATCGTACAAACCGCGGGTAAAGCTGAAACGCTTGATGTAATTGACGCCGTCGTGACTGAATTTCAGGTCAACGTTCAACTGGTTCTGGCCATCAGCCAGTTGATAAGTCTTCTGCTCGGTCGAATAAACCGGACGACCGGTAGCACGCGCATCCGGACCGTCAGTACCGGTCAGGCCACTTTGTGCCAGATATACACGTTCGCCGCCGTTATCGAACAGCTGGAACGGAACGTCAGGATGGTCTTGGCGACGTGGATACAGCGGCAGCTTCAGCTGGGCGATATCACCACCTTGTGGATCGATAGCCAGGTCCAGTACATCCGTTTTTACGTGGATGAGGTCTTTATTGGTGACGACCGGGGTTTCTACCGGGGTGCTGGTATCGGCATTCGCGCTGGGTACATCGGCACTGGCGGCAGCATTGTTACCCAGTGGCGTATCCGGAATAGCCGGCGCCGACTGATTGGTAGCAACATTCTGAGTCGGCAGGGCAGCTTGGCCATAATCCTGGTTCCACTTAAGAACCATAGAGTAGGACACGATTGCCAGGGCGACGATCAGGATCGTGCGTTTAATATCCATGATTACTCGGCCATCGAAGAAGAACGGGAGGTAGGGATAGGTGGAACCGGGTCATAACCACCGGGATTCCACGGATGACAGCGACCTAAACGACGAAAGGTCAGCCAGCCACCGCGCAGAAGGCCATGATTTTCTATGGCTTCCAGCGCGTAGCAGGAACAACTGGGGTAGAAACGACAGTGGTTTGCCATCAGGGGACTAATGGCATAGCGGTAAAACTGGATCGGAACGAGGGCCAGTTTACGCATCAGTACTGTCTACCCCTACAGTTTCGGTGCTGACAGCTGGTGCTGGCTTGTTGGTACGAGCCAAACGTTTCCAGAGCTTGCCGAAATGCTGAATCAATTCGGGGTTTTCTACGTCCCCCAAGCCTTTGCGCGCGACGATAACAATATCCCAACCAACCAGAGTGTCCTGGTGGAGGCGAAACGATTCGCGCATCAGACGCTTGAGGCGATTGCGCTCAACGGAGAGCTTTACGCTCTTCTTGCCGATCACCAACCCGAGACGGGGGTGATCCAGATCGTTGTTACGCGCAAGGAGCAGGAGATTTTTCCCCGGAACCTTGCCGGTGGGGGAGTCAAAGACTGCCTTGAAATGCCGGGGGGTTAGCAAACGCTTTTCCCGACTGAAGTCCTGACTCACCACCAGTACCGGATTATCAAACTGCCAGACGCGCACGACCTTTGGCGCGGCGACGCGACAGGACAGCACGGCCGTTCTTGGTGGCCATGCGAGCACGGAAGCCGTGAGTACGGGCGCGTTTGATGGTGCTTGGTTGGAAAGTACGTTTCATGGCGTGTTACCTGGTTCGTCCACAACGGGCCGGAATGGCCCCCGTTTTAAGAGACCGGCGATTCTAGAGAAAGCAAGCCTCTAGGTCAATTTCCAACCAGCTTTTCCTTCAATTAGATCTCTTGAGGCATCTGGACCGAATCCAGGCGATTCGGCTTTCACGTGCAATGCCATAGATATAAAAATAAAGAAGGAAGTTATTTAAAGCTTTTCTGTAAAGCTTATAAAAGCTAGGCAGGCGATCTTCTGTGGATAACTGCCTTTAGGCCATATTCCCCGTGGTGTACAGAGAATGACAACACGGGGGAGAAACGGTGCTCTGCCTGTGCTGCGCTATCGGATAACCTGTGTGTGGAATGGCTACTTATCCACAGGCCAGTTACCCACAGACTTTCGACCCCACTTGTACAACGGGCTTAGGGGCGCTTATCCACAGAGCTTATGCACAGACCATTTGTCGCCTTTTTTACGGTTAAGGCATTGATTCTTGGCGCCCTGTGAGCAACCTACATGTGGATAAGTGGACGGCTGGCCGCTACAATGGCGGCTGTTTTTGCCTCACCGGCTTTCAACTTAGGGGATATCCGTGTCAGTGGAACTTTGGCAGCAGTGCGTGGAGCTTTTGCGCGATGAGCTGCCTGCCCAGCAATTCAACACCTGGATCCGTCCGCTACAGGTCGAAGCCGAAGGCGACGAGTTGCGTGTCTACGCACCCAATCGTTTTGTTCTCGACTGGGTCAACGAGAAATACCTGAGTCGCGTTCTCGAGTTACTCGATGAACATGGCAACGGGCTTGCTCCTGTGCTCTCTTTATTAATAGGCAGCAAACGTAGCTCGGCACCTCGTGCTGCGCCGAATGCACCGTTGGCCGCAAGTGCCTCCCAGGCTCAAGCTGCAGCGGCACCTGTTAATAACTCGCCAGCGCCGATTGCCCAGACGCCTTCGAAATCCTCGTCGCAGAAAAACGCGCCTATAAATCAAGAGCCGTCCCGCGACAGCTTTGACCCGATGGCAGGCGCCAGCTCCCAACAGGCTCCGGTTCGTGCTGAACAACGCACCGTCCAGGTAGAAGGTGCGCTCAAGCACACCAGTTACCTGAACCGCACGTTCACCTTTGAGAACTTTGTCGAAGGTAAATCCAACCAGTTGGCCCGTGCGGCTGCCTGGCAGGTCGCCGACAACCCTAAGCACGGTTACAACCCGCTGTTCCTTTATGGTGGTGTTGGCTTGGGTAAAACTCACTTGATGCACGCTGTGGGTAACCATCTATTAAAGAAGAACCCGAATGCCAAGGTCGTGTACCTGCACTCGGAGCGCTTCGTGGCCGACATGGTAAAGGCGCTGCAGCTCAACGCGATCAACGAGTTCAAACGGTTCTACCGTTCCGTTGATGCGTTGCTGATCGATGACATTCAATTCTTCGCCCGCAAGGAACGTTCCCAGGAAGAGTTTTTCCACACGTTTAACGCGTTGCTCGAAGGTGGCCAACAGGTCATCTTGACCAGTGACCGTTATCCCAAGGAGATCGAAGGCCTGGAAGAGCGCCTGAAGTCGCGCTTCGGCTGGGGCCTGACCGTTGCGGTAGAGCCGCCGGAGCTGGAAACCCGGGTCGCGATCCTGATGAAGAAGGCCGACCAGGCTAAAGTCGACCTGCCTCACGATGCCGCATTTTTCATCGCCCAGCGCATTCGTTCCAACGTGCGTGAACTGGAAGGCGCGCTCAAGCGGGTCATCGCTCACTCGCACTTCATGGGCCGCGACATCACCATTGAGTTGATCCGCGAGTCCCTGAAAGACCTGTTGGCGTTGCAAGACAAGCTGGTGAGTGTGGATAACATCCAGCGCACGGTGGCCGAGTACTACAAGATCAAGATTTCCGACCTGCTGTCCAAGCGCCGTTCGCGCTCGGTAGCCCGTCCCCGGCAGGTGGCGATGGCGCTCTCCAAAGAGCTGACCAACCACAGCCTGCCGGAAATCGGTGATGTATTTGGCGGTCGCGACCACACCACGGTCTTGCACGCGTGCCGCAAGATCAACGAACTTAAGGAATCCGACGCGGATATTCGCGAGGACTACAAGAACCTGCTGCGTACACTGACTACTTGATGAACACCAGCGCAGCTTATTAAGGCAAGGGACTAGACCATGCATTTCACCATTCAACGCGAAGCCCTGTTGAAACCCCTGCAACTGGTCGCAGGCGTCGTCGAGCGCCGACAGACCTTGCCGGTGCTTTCCAACGTATTGCTGGTTGTCGAAGGCCAGCAACTGTCCTTGACCGGTACCGACCTGGAAGTCGAGCTGGTCGGTCGTGTCCAGCTCGAAGAACCCGCTGAACCTGGCGAGATCACCGTGCCGGCGCGCAAGCTGATGGACATCTGCAAAAGCTTGCCCAATGACGCACTGATCGACATCAAGGTTGATGAGCAGAAGTTGGTGGTCAAGGCTGGTCGCAGCCGCTTCACACTGTCGACTCTGCCGGCCAACGACTTCCCAACCGTGGAAGAAGGTCCAGGCTCACTGACCTGCAGCCTGGAACAAAGCCGTCTGCGCCGTTTGATCGAGCGCACCAGCTTCGCCATGGCCCAGCAGGACGTGCGTTACTACTTGAATGGCATGCTGCTGGAAGTTTCCGAAGGCATTATCCGCGCCGTGGCCACTGACGGTCACCGTCTGGCCATGTGCTCGATGAAAGCCGATATCGGTCAGCCGGATCGCCACCAGGTCATCGTGCCGCGTAAAGGTATTCTGGAACTGGCGCGTCTGCTGACCGAGCCGGACGGCAATGTCAGTATCGTATTGGGCCAGCACCACATCCGCGCGACCACGGGCGAGTTCACCTTCACGTCCAAGCTGGTTGATGGCAAGTTCCCGGATTACGAGCGTGTTCTGCCTAAAGGCGGCGACAAGCTGGTGATCGGCGATCGTCAGGCCCTGCGTGAAGCGTTCAGCCGTACCGCCATTCTGTCCAACGAGAAGTACCGCGGTATTCGCCTGCAATTGGCCAACGGCCAACTGAAAATCCAGGCCAATAACCCGGAGCAGGAAGAAGCGGAAGAAGAAGTGGGCGTCGACTACAACGGTGGCAACCTGGAAATCGGGTTTAACGTCAGCTATCTGTTGGACGTATTGGGCGTGATGACCACCGAACAGGTTCGCCTGATTCTGTCCGACTCCAACAGCAGTGCGCTGGTACAAGAATCCGACAACGATGACTCGGCGTACGTTGTCATGCCGATGCGCCTGTAATCATGTTCAGCAGAAGCTAGATGTCCCTCAGTCGCGTCTCGGTCACCGCGGTGCGCAATTTGCACCCGGTGACCTTCTCCCCATCCCCTCGCATCAATATCCTCCACGGCGCCAACGGCAGTGGCAAAACCAGTGTGCTGGAAGCCATTCACTTGCTGGGGCTCGCCCGTTCCTTTCGTAGTGCCCGCTTGTTACCGGTGATTCAGTATGAACAGCTGGCTTGCACGGTGTTTGGCCAAGTCGAATTAGCAGAAGGTGGGCATAGCAGCCTGGGGATATCTCGGGATCGGCAGGGAGAGTTTCAAATTCGCATCGACGGGCAGAATGCTCGCAGTGCTGCGCAACTGGCGGAAATCCTGCCGCTGCAACTGATCAACCCGGACAGCTTCCGTTTGCTGGAAGGTGCGCCGAAAATTCGTCGGCAGTTCCTCGATTGGGGTGTGTTCCACGTGGAACCGCGCTTCATGGCCACGTGGCAGCGCCTGCAGAAGGCCCTGCGGCAGCGGAACTCATGGCTGCGGCATGGTACACTTGACGCCGCTTCGCAAGCAGCGTGGGACCGGGAACTGTGCCTGGCCAGTGCTGAAATAGATGAATACCGCCGCGCCTATATCAAAGCCTTGAAACCAGTCTTTGAACAGACCTTGAGCGAGTTGCTTGAACTCGAGGGGCTGACGTTGAGTTACTACCGTGGTTGGGACAAAGACCGGGAACTGAGTGCAGTGCTCGCGACCTCCCTACAGCGGGATCAGCAAATTGGTCACACTCAGGCCGGACCACAACGAGCTGATTTGCGCCTTAGATTGGGCGCACATAATGCCGCGGACATCTTGTCCCGCGGTCAGCAGAAGTTGGTGGTCTGTGCTCTGCGTATCGCCCAGGGGCATCTGGTTAGCCAGGCCCGGCGCGGGCAATGTATTTATCTGGTGGATGACTTGCCGTCCGAACTGGACGAGCAGCACCGCCGCGCGCTATGCCGCTTGTTGGAAGACTTACGCTGCCAGGTGTTTATCACCTGTGTAGACCACGAATTATTGAGGGAAGGCTGGCAGACGGAAACGCCAGTCGCTTTGTTCCACGTGGAACAAGGCCGTATCACCCAGACCCACGACCATCGGGAGTGAAGGCATGAGCGAACAAAATACGAATACGTACGACTCGACCAGCATTAAAGTGCTTAAAGGTTTAGATGCCGTACGCAAACGTCCCGGTATGTACATCGGTGATACCGATGATGGCAGCGGTCTGCACCACATGGTGTTCGAGGTGGTCGATAACTCGATCGACGAAGCTTTGGCCGGTCACTGCGACGACATCAGCATTATCATCCACCCGGACGAATCCATCACCGTGCGCGACAACGGTCGTGGCATTCCGGTAGATGTGCATAAAGAAGAAGGCGTTTCGGCGGCAGAGGTCATCATGACCGTGCTCCACGCCGGCGGTAAGTTCGACGACAACTCCTATAAAGTATCCGGCGGTTTGCACGGTGTAGGTGTTTCCGTGGTGAACGCCCTCTCCGAACTACTGGTACTGACCGTGCGTCGCAGTGGCAAGATCTGGGAGCAAACTTACGTTCACGGCGTTCCGCAAGAACCGATGAAAATCGTTGGCGAAAGCGAAACCACCGGTACCCAGATTCATTTCCGTCCTTCCGACGAAACTTTCAAGAACATCCACTTCAGCTGGGACATCCTGGCCAAGCGGATTCGTGAGCTGTCCTTTCTCAACTCCGGTGTGGGTATCGTCCTCAAGGATGAGCGCAGCGGCAAGGAAGAACTGTTCAAGTACGAAGGTGGCTTGCGTGCGTTCGTTGAATACCTGAACACCAACAAGACTGCGGTCAACCAGGTTTTCCACTTCAATGTTCAGCGTGACGACGGCATCGCCGTGGAAATCGCCCTGCAGTGGAACGACAGCTTCAACGAGAACCTGTTGTGCTTCACCAACAACATTCCTCAGCGCGATGGCGGTACTCACCTGGTGGGTTTCCGTTCTGCACTGACGCGTAACCTGAACACCTACATCGAAGCGGAAGGCTTGGCGAAGAAGCACAAAGTCGCCACCACCGGTGACGATGCACGTGAAGGCTTGACCGCGATTATCTCGGTCAAGGTTCCGGATCCGAAGTTCAGCTCCCAAACCAAAGACAAGCTGGTGTCTTCCGAAGTGAAGACAGCGGTTGAACAGGAAATGGGCAAGTACTTCTCCGACTTCCTGCTGGAAAACCCGAACGAAGCCAAGCTGGTTGTCGGCAAGATGATCGACGCGGCGCGGGCTCGTGAAGCGGCGCGTAAAGCCCGTGAAATGACCCGCCGTAAAGGTGCGCTGGATATCGCTGGCCTGCCGGGCAAACTGGCTGACTGCCAGGAGAAGGACCCTGCCCTCTCCGAACTGTACCTGGTGGAAGGTGACTCTGCTGGCGGTTCCGCCAAGCAGGGTCGTAACCGTCGCACCCAGGCCATCCTGCCGTTGAAGGGTAAGATCCTCAACGTCGAGAAGGCGCGCTTCGACAAGATGATTTCCTCTCAGGAAGTCGGCACGTTGATCACCGCCCTGGGCTGTGGCATCGGCCGCGATGAGTACAACATCGACAAGTTGCGCTACCACAACATCATCATCATGACTGATGCTGACGTCGACGGTTCGCACATCCGTACCCTGCTGTTGACGTTCTTCTTCCGTCAATTGCCGGAGCTGATCGAGCGTGGCTACATCTATATCGCCCAGCCGCCGTTGTACAAAGTCAAAAAGGGCAAGCAAGAGCAATACATCAAAGACGACGACGCCATGGAAGAGTACATGACGCAGTCGGCCCTGGAAGATGCGAGCCTGCACTTGAACGACGAAGCCCCGGGCATCTCCGGTGAAGCGTTGGAGCGACTGGTAAACGACTTCCGCATGGTGATGAAAACTCTCAAGCGGTTGTCGCGCCTGTACCCTCAGGAGCTGACCGAGCACTTCATCTACCTGCCTGCCGTTAGCCTGGAACAGCTGGGCGATCATGCGCACATGCAGGATTGGCTGGCCCAGTACGAAGTCCGTCTGCGCACCGTTGAAAAGTCTGGCTTGGTTTACAAAGCCAGCTTGCGTGAAGACCGTGAACGTAACGTCTGGCTGCCAGAGGTCGAACTGATCTCCCACGGCCTGTCGAACTACGTCACCTTCAACCGCGACTTCTTCGGCAGCAACGACTACAAGACAGTTGTCACCCTCGGCGCGCAACTGAGCACCCTGCTGGACGACGGTGCTTACATCCAGCGTGGCGAGCGTAAGAAAGCGGTCAAAGAGTTCAAGGAAGCCCTGGACTGGTTGATGGCGGAAAGCACCAAGCGTCACACCATTCAGCGATACAAAGGTCTGGGCGAAATGAACCCGGATCAGCTGTGGGAAACCACCATGGACCCAGCGCAGCGTCGCATGCTGCGTGTGACCATCGAAGACGCCATTGGCGCGGACCAGATCTTCAACACCCTGATGGGTGATGCGGTCGAGCCTCGTCGTGACTTCATCGAGAGCAACGCCCTGGCGGTGTCCAACCTGGACTTCTGATCAGGTGCAGGTTCACGAATAGATGGTTCGGCTAATCCTCACCGATTGCTCGACCATCCCAAAGAAAGCCCGCCTAAAGCGGGCTTTTTTTGGTTCATCACGAAGTCCCGGGAAACACAGAAACAAGAACGCCGATTTGATTGATGATGTTCGTGCGAGCAAACACATCTAACAAATCGGCGTTCTTATGCGTGATATTAATACTTTCCTTCCGTTTTGGGAGGGATTTTCTGTCGTCAACATCAAACCTGATGGTGACGCCCTCCAGATCGATCTGATTCCCCACGCTATCCGATTCCCGTCCTGCGGCGGGTGCCAAAAACCTTGTTCAACCACTCATGAGTATTGCGAGCGAACCGTCCGCGCTTTGCCGATTCTCGGCCGCGCAGTGCGCCTCAGCGTTTTGCTCAGGCGGGTTGGCTGTCGTGAATGCGGTAAATGTATGGAGACCGTCAGTTAGCTGGACAGCTATGCGCGCATGACGCGGCGTTTGGCCGAGGCGGTTATCCAGGCCGAGCGTCTTCCCACGCTCCATGTGGCGCAGATGTTTGGGCTGCATGGGACACCGTTCGGTTGCTGGAGCGTTGAGCCTTGCAAGCGGCGTTGAGCACTCTGCCGAAGGCGCAACCGCGACGCTTGGTGATGGATGAATTCGCCCTGTTCAAAGCTCATCGCTACGCCAGCGTTGTGCTGGACGCCGACACTCGACGGGTGCTGTGGATCGGCGAAGGCCGCAGCCGGGCGGCGGCCAAATATGGTCGAGAGGTAATTGATCGAGTCCGTGTCGACGTAGGCCAATCGGCTACGCCATGACAGACCTGCTCGCAAGGTGATAAAGCAAGCTCGATGGCTGTTGCTGCGCAATCCAGAGAACCTGAAAAAGCCGGAACAGCAGGTCCACTTGCAGGATTTGCTGGCGGCCAATCAATCGTTGATGACGGTCTATTTGATGAAGGCCGAACTCAGTTTCACTGCCACTCCCGACAAAATCATTGATAGTTATAACCTCTTTGGGACAGGTCTCATATTTCCTAGCCTTCCGCTCCCTCAACATTTGACTCATTCCAATGCACTCACAAAACGTGCGTTGGCTGATCAGGTTGTGCGGCTTTCCTTGGCGGCACATCGACCCAACTGTCGAATGAGGCATGAGAGTGAATACAAACGCAGTGAATATCGCCGTCGTTGATGGCAAAACCATTACCGAGGCTACTGAGCTTCGGGCCAACCCTCAGGGTCATCCGGTACGGATTAAGGCCGTTGCCAATGGCAAGTACATCCTCGCTGAAGGCGATAAGGGTGTCGCGCCGGAAAACATCACCATCAAGCGCGTTGGCAAAGATTTGCACGTTGCGCTGGAAGGCACCGACCCGGATCAACCGCAACTGATCATCGAAGGTTTCTTCGACGCTGCCGGTCAACTGGTTGGCGTAGCTGAAGACGGTGCCTACCACGAATACATCGCCTCGGATGCAGAGCAGGATCACGAAGCGGCCTTCCTCATGGATGGCGTGTCCGCTCCGCAGGTGCTGGGCGCCGAGCAACTGGGCGGTTTTGATGGCCTGGTCGCGGCAACTGGCATTGGCTGGTTCTGGCCCGCGCTGCTGGGCCTGGGCGCATTGGCTGCCGCCGGTGCAATCTGGGCGAGCAACCGCGACGATGGCGGCCACCACGACGACCTGCTGATGCCGACTGTCCCAAAACTGGACGATGTCGAAGACAACGTCGGCGACAAGACCGGCAAAATCGAAAACGGCGATACCACCGATGACACCACGCCGACCTTCAGCGGCACCGGTACACCCGGCAACACCGTGATCATCAAGGACGGCGACAAGGTCATCGGCGAAGTCGTGGTCGGCGGCGACGGCAAGTGGGAGTTCATTCCCGAGACTCCGCTGGCAGAAGGCGACCACACTATTGTCGTGGTAGAAAAAGACCCGGCCGGCAACGAAAGCGAGCCTTCCCCTGGCTTCGAATTCATTGTCGACACCACTGCCCCGGCGCAGTCTGAGATCAAAGAAGCGCTGGACGATTTCGGTGATCACACAGGCCTGATCCCGCAAGACGGCGTTACTGACGACAATACCCCAACCCTCAATGGAACCGCCGAGGCGGGCTCCATCGTTGAAGTCTTCGCCAACGGCGAAAAAATCGGCGACACCGTAGCCCTCGCAGACGGCACGTGGTCATTCACCCCGTCCACCGCCCTGGCCGACGGCGAATACAGCTTTACTTCGGTGGCGGTAGACGCCGCAGGCAACCGTGGCTTGCCGTCCCTGCCTTACGATTTGATCGTGGATACCCGTGGCGAGCTGATCAAGATCGACCACGTCATGGACGACGCCGGCACCATTCTCCATGAGCTGCAAACGGGTGACGTCACCGACGACACCACCCCGACCCTCAGCGGCCAGGCCACACCAAATTCTCAGGTCAATATCTACGACAACGGCGTGCTGATCGGCAGCGCACCCGTCGACGCCGATGGCAAGTGGACCTTCACACCGGACACGCCACTGGCCGAAGGTCTGCATGGTTTCACCGCCACCGTCGTGACTCTGGCGAACGGCGAAAGCGCGCCAACACCGGTTTTCGACCTCGAAATCGACATCACCGCCCCCGGCAAACCGGGCGCCGATGGCAACGGCGGCATCGACGAAGTCGACGATAACGTCGGCCTGATCCGTGGCCCGATTGAAAATGGCGGCTCCACCGACGACCCGACGCCAACCCTCAGCGGTGGCGGCCAGGAGCCTGGTGGCACAGTCATCATCAAAGACAACGGCACCATCATCGGCACCGTTCCGGTCAAGGACGACGGCAGTTGGGAGTTCACTCCCGACCCAGCGCTGCCTGATGGCGATCACGATTTCAGCATCATCGTGACCGACCCGGCTGGCAACGCCAGCGAAGAGTCCGACCCGTACACCGTCATCATCGACACCCAGGCACCTGCTGCCCCTGCAATCACGAGCGTGTACGATGATCAGGGCGACCACACCGGCAACCTTGCACCCGGTGAACTCACCGATGATGCCAAGCCGGACATCACTGGTACCGCGGAAGCTGGCAGTACCGTAATCATCTACGACAACGGCGTTGAAATTGGCCGTGCACCTGTCGACGCCAGCGGCAACTGGACATTCACCCCCGAGCTCCCGCTGAGCAACGGCCCACATGAGCTGTCTGCAAAGGCTCAGGACCCGGCCGGCAACGTCAGCGAGCCGTCCAATCCGTTTGACTTTGACCTGCTGGCGGGTGGCGCTCCGACTGCGCCGGCCATCACCGGTGCCCTCGACGCTTTCGGCGACAAGACCGGCAATATCTCCCCAGGCGGCGTTACGGACGACAAGCGCCCGACCATCTCGGGTACCGGTGAGCCAGGCAGCACCGTCAAGGTGTATGCCGATGGCGTATTGGTGGGCACTGGCAAAGTGGGCAGCGATGGCCACTGGACCGTTCCACTGACCAGCGACCTGCACGAAGACATCAACAACATCACCGCTACCACCACCGATGCAGTCGGCAATGTAAGCCCCGAAACCGCGGCGTACCCGGTCATCCTCGACACCACCCCGCCAGCGGCCAGCGCCGAAACCCTGACCGATGATGTCGGCCCGATCTTCGGCACGATCCACGACAAGGACACCACCGACGACAACACCCCGACGGCCAGCGGCAACGCTGAGCCTGGCACTACCGTGATCATCTACGACAAAGGCGTAGAGATTGGCCGCGTGCCCGTCAAAGAAGATGGCAGCTGGAGCTTCACCCCCACGACTCCGCTGGAGGACGGCGACCACAGCTTCAGTACCATCGTTGAAGATGCAGCGGGCAATCACAGCCCGAAAAGCGACGAGACCGAGTTCACTGTCGACACCAGCGCAGTAGAAATCAGCCTCACTCAGGTATTCGATAACGAAGGTACCGTCACCGGCCCGCTGAAAAACGGTGGCGTCACCGATGACACCACGCCGACCCTCAGCGGCCAGGCCACAGCCAACTCGCAGGTCAATATCTACGACAACGGCGTGTTGCTGGGCAGCGTCACATCCGACGCCGACGGCAAGTGGGCCTACACCCCAACCACCGCGTTGCCGGAAGGCGACCACAGCTTTACCGCCACCGTCGTCACCGCCGGGGGTGGTGAAAGCCTGCCAACCGGAAAATTCGACATCGAGATCGACACCACTGCACCGGGCAAGCCAGGTGCCGAGGGTAACGGCGGCATCGACGTGATAGACGACAATGTCGGCCTGATCCGTGGCCCAATTGACAATGGCGGTTCCACCGACGACACCACCCCGACGCTCAGCGGCGGTGGCCAGGAGCCAGGCGATACGGTAACCATCATCGACAACGGCACCGTCATCGGTACTGCGCCGGTCAAGGATGACGGCAGCTGGGAGTTCACGCCCAACCCGCCGCTGAACGACGGCGACCATGATTTCAGCATCATTGTCACCGACCCGGCCGGCAACGCCAGCGAAGAATCCGATCCTTACAAAGTCATCATCGACACCCAGGCACCGAGCAAACCGGAAATCACCACCGTGTTTGATGACCAGGGCGACCAGACCGGCAACATCAACCAGGGCGACACCACCGATGATGCCCAGCCGCAGATCAGCGGTACCGCCGAGGCTGGCAGCACCGTGATCATCTACGACAACGGCGTTGAAATCGGTCGCGCTCCTGCCGACGACAGCGGTAACTGGACGTTCACGCCCACGTTGCCTTTGACCAACGGCCCGCATGACCTGTCGGCCAAAGCAGAAGACAAGGCCGGTAACGTCAGCGAGGAATCCGACCCGTTCGAATTCAACCTCATTGCGGGTGGCGTGCCAGCAGCGCCGGCCATTACCGGTGCCATGGACGACTTCGGCGACAAGACCGGAAATATTTCCCCTGGCGGCGTCACCGATGACAAGCGCCCGACCATCTCCGGTACCGGTGAGGCAGGCACTACCGTCAACGTATACTCCGATGGCATTCTGGTAGGTACCGGCATCGTTGGCAGCACCGGCCAGTGGAGCGTTCCACTGACCAGCGACCTGCACGAAAACCTCAACAACATCACCGCTACTACCATCAACGCGGCCGGCAATGTGAGTCCGGAAACCGGTGCGTATCCGATCATCCTCGATACCACGCCACCGGCTGCGTCCGCCGAAACCCTGACCGATGACGTCGGCCCGCTTATCGGCACGATCCACGACAAGGACATCACCGACGACAACACCCCGACTGCCAGCGGGACAGCTGAGCCGGGCACCACAGTGATCGTCTACGACAAGGGCGTAGAGATAGGCCGCGCGCCTGTTGAAAAAGATGGCAGCTGGAGTTTCACTCCTACTACCCCGCTGGCTGACGGTGATCATAGCTTCAGCACCATCGTTGAAGATGCGGCAGGCAACCAAAGTCCGAAAAGCGTCGAAACCGAGTTCACGGTTGACACCAGCATGGTCGAGATCAGCATCACCCAGGTATTCGATAACGAAGGCACCGTTACTGGCCCGCTGAAAAACGGTGGCGTCACTGATGACACCACGCCGACCCTCAGCGGTCAGGCCACGGCGAACTCGCAGGTGAATATCTACGACAACGGAGTGTTGCTGGACAGCGTCACCTCGGACGCCAGCGGCAAGTGGACATACACCCCGAAAACCGCGCTAGCCGAAGGCGACCACAGCTTTACCGCCACGGTGGTTACCGCTGCTGGTGGTGAAAGCCTGCCGACGGGCAATTTCGACATCGAAATCGACACAACTGCACCCGGCAAACCAGTTATCGACGAAGTGAAAGATGACGTTGGTATTATCCAGGACCCGGTAGGCAAAGACGGTACGACTGACGACAGTACCCCGACGCTTGTCGGTAGCGGTCAAGAGCCGGGCGATACGGTGATCATCAAGGATAACGGCACCATCATCGGCACCGCGCCGGTCAAGGATGACGGTAGCTGGGAGTTCACCCCCAACCCGCCGCTGAACGACGGTAAACATGACTTCACCGTTATCGTGACGGATCCTGCCGGCAATGCCAGTGACGAGTCCGATCCGTACCCGGTGAATATCGACACCACGGCGCCGGTGGCCAAGGCGACCGTCGACAGTATGAGCAAAGATAGCGGCGCCAACCACACTGACTTCCTGACCAATGACGGATCAGCTGGGCGCTTGATCAATGGCTCTTTGACCGCAGCTCTTGCGTCTGACGAAAAGGTCCAAGTATCGACGGATGGTGGCAAAACCTGGCTGGATGCGATCCTTAACGGCCTGGATAGCTGGAGCTTTATAGATAACAACAGCCACACGGCGGATTGGGAAATCCAGACGCGGGTGGTGGATAATGCCGGTAACCTCGGCGTTGTAAACACCGAAAACGTTACTTTGGATACCACCGCCCCGCAGGCACCCAGCGCTATAGAACGCTCTGGAGATACTGTAACCGTCGGTTTGGCAGGCACTGAAGCGAATGAAGGTGACACGCTTTTTGTCACTGTCGGCAGCCAGCAGTTCAGCCATTTACTCACTCAGGGCGAGATCGATAGTGGATCTGTGATGGTGAAAGTTCCTACTACCGTCACCGGCGTCGCAGACGCGTTCTTGGTTGACGCGGTTGGCAACGCTTCGGATGTTCGTTACGCGGCGCACAAAACAACAGAGACGTTTGACACCTTGGCTAGAACGGTGAACATACCCGTTGGCACCGAAATGAGCTTCCAAGGCTTCACGCTAATCAATAACTCAGGCTCGTCAATCATAAACTCTATCCGCGCCCCGCAAGGCCCCCACTCCAGTGGGCTTTGGGTCGGGCGTGACGAAGCAGGACCAAATCATATTACTCTGAAGCTTGATCATCCGATCTCGAGCGTTTCGTTCGACCTCAGTTGGTCCAATTTCCCTGCAAACGTGGCGCATTACATAGGCCTGGATGGGAATATCATTGCTTCGGTAGAACTACCGATGGTTTATATGGCCATCAAAAACATCCAATTTACAGCACCTCCTGGGGTGTATATCGCAAGTATAGAGTTCGATGTAGAGGTAGCAAACGCTGGTGTCCAATTTGACAACTTCAAATTCGACGTGCCCACCGGAATAGAGCCTCAGCCCACTAATGCCACAATTGTCGGCGCCGGCGAACATTACGGTACTGAATCAGACAACGTATTTTCAGTCGCCGACGTCGGCTCACTGTCTGCATCCGGCTCCGGGATACATGCCGAAGGCGGTGTCGACACCCTTAAACTGACCGGTAAGGATCAGGTTCTCGACCTGACCAAGCTCGGTGAAAAGATCTCCTCTGTAGAGGTAATTGACCTCACCGGCACCGGCAACAACACCTTGAACCTTTCGTTGAGTGATGTGCTGGAACAAGGTGGCACTTCATTGTTCACTGAAGACGACAACGTGCAAATGATGGTCAAGGGCAACGCCGGCGATAAGGTCAACCTTGATGACCTGCTGGTCGACGGCACCGACCCAGGCAACTGGGCCAACTCTGGCCAGGTGACCGTGGGGGGCGTGGTGTACGAGGTGTATCGCCACGACTCGCTGGATGCCGAGCTGCTGGTGCAGCAAGGCGTGCAAACCAACCTGGTGTAAGCCTGAACGAGGGGCGGCACCCGAGTGCCGCCCTCTCCCCTTTTTTCAAAACCCCGGGCACCGGTCGGTGTCCGTGGTGGAGTCATAAGCATGTTTAAACACACTACGATCTTCCATGTCGCGCTGTTGAGCGTGGCCCTGTGCAGCGCGCCTTCGGTTATGGCTGAGGGCGCTTCTCCCAAAGCGTTCGGCAGTCAGTACACCCCGGTGGCGCCGGTTTCCAGCGGTCAGGCGCAAGTGGTGTATTACCGCGCACCGGCTGCCAATGTTCAGGCCGGTGCCGCGCATGTCTACGTCGACCGCGAGTTTCAAAGCGCGTTGCTGCCGGGTGGTTACAGCGCATTTTGCGTCACACCGGGCCAGCACACCCTCGGTGCCTACCTCAACGATGCACCGCAGTACAAAGGCAAGAGCACCGATGTTTACAGCGCTCAATTGACCGGTGGCATGACCTACTTCCTGAAAGTCAGCGAAGGCGCCAACACGAGCCCCCAGGCCGTACCGCGTGCCCAGGCCGAAATCGAACTGGCGGCAACGCACCAGCAGGTGCATGCACTTTCCCGCGCTTCCCACGTGGTCGCCTGTGACTACCAACGCATGCCCGCTGCAGCGTCGTACAAGGACTATTCACTGTCCGGTGACGTGCTGTTTGCCTTTGGCAAATCCGGCTATGCCGATATCTCGGTCTCGGGGCGTAAAGCCATTCGTGACCTGATCGGCCAACTGCGCAGCGAACACGCCACGCTTGAGCAAATTGAGGTGATCGGTCACACCGACGCCATCGGCAAACCTGCGGCCAACCACGCGTTGGGCCTCAAGCGTGCCCAAACGGTACGCCGCGTATTGCTCGACGGTGGCCTTGCCGCCACCCACATCGACGCCAGCAGCGCAGGTTCGAGTGAACCGGTCAGCAGCGATTGCCAAGGCTCGCGCGCCGAGCAAGTTGCTTGTTATGCACCGGACCGTCGTGTCGTCGTAAGGGTCGACTTACTGCCGTAAGCCCCTTCATTTTGCAGCAGACCGGCGTAGCCATCTACGCCGGTTTTTTTTCGTCTTGAAAACTGCTTAAAGCCTTTATTTACGGGCTTATGAGACGGGTCTCATAGAGCCGCCAAAAGCCTTTGCGCAGAATAGGTTCAAGGCAGCAGAGCGATTTTAGGCCTGCTGATTTATCCACTCTTGATCCCTTTCAGGTGCCGCAGAATCGGTGCCCATGGCGCACACCTCATGACTTTGAATCACTCATCTTTCCCCGCCGTCGCAGTGCTCGGTTCCCTTCTGCTGTGGACCCACATGCCCGTTGCAGCCAGTGCCAACAACGGCACGGGCAAAGCGTTCTACACCGCGTATCAAGAGGCCGCACCAGTGGCCGTCGACCAGGCACAGGTTATCTATTACCGCCCCGTGTTGAGTGTGCAGCGCCAGGGCGCTGCGCATGTGTACGTCGACCGCCAGTTTCATACCGGCTTGCTGCCGGGCGGGTACACACGTTTTTGCGTGGCACCGGGCACACACACGCTGGGCGCTTACCTGGACGACGCGCCTGCGTATCAGGGCAAGAAAAATGACCTTTACCAGGCTAATCTGCACGCTGGCCAAACCTACTTCCTGCGTGTGCGCGAAGACGGCAGCACCTTCCCGCAACCGGTCAGCCGCGAAGAAGCCACACCCGAGCTGAACAGCACCCGCGCGCAGGTGCACGTCCTGTCCAGAGTCGACAGTGTGGAGGCTTGCCGTCATTACGCGTTCTTGAAAAACAGCGGCCCAACCAAGCAGTACGGCCTGAAAAAGGACGTGCAATTTGCACCGGGGCAGACATCACGCCAGTACATCTCCGGCACTGGCCATGAGGCTATTCGCCAACTGCTCGAAGCGTTGCGCAAGGACCAGGCGCAGATCAAGCATATCGTCATCACCGGCCACACCGACCCGATGGGCAATGCTGCGCGCAACGAAATGCTCGGTCACCAACGGGCCGACACCGTTAGCGAAATGCTGGTAGACGCAGGTATTGCACAAACACTGATCAGCACCGAAAGCGCCGGCAACCGCGAGCCGGTGGTGAGCACCTGCTATGGCACCCCTGAAGAACAAGTCGCGTGTTATGCACCAAACCGACGGGTGACCATAAAAGTGGAGCTGAACCAGAACTAGCCTTGAATACCTGAAAAAGGCCTACCTCCATCGTTTGCAGCTGCATCCTGCGAAGTGCTGAAGTCAGCTTAACAGGCGCTCTTCGAGTGCCTGGAGGCGGGCCTGGAGGGTCTCGGCCGCCGGGTAACACGTTGGCAGCGAACCTGCCTGCGCTGCACTTTCAAGCGCGCCGCAGGCCGCGCTCAATTCAGCGTCCCCGGTCAGGTACGCGCCGCCGCGGATTTTGTGGGCCAGTTTGCCCAGGCCTGCGACGTCGCCCAGCGCCAACAATCGGGTCAGTTCAAGCGCGTCCTGGCGATGGGTCTTGAGGATCTCCTCCACCAGCGGCCCATAGGACTCAGGACTGAGCAGGCGGATTTTCTCCAATTCGCCACCCTTATTGCTGGCAGCCGCCAGTGCGCGGCGCTCACTTTGTTGCGCCACGTCGCCAATCAAGGGTGCCAGCGCTTCAATACCGATGGGTTTGAACAGGCAGCGGTTCATGCCGGCCGCGAGGCAGCGCTCCACCACTTCGGACTGTGCGTTGGCGGTCAGGCCAAAAATCGGGTGGGCGCGCTGTGCCATGCCCTGTTCCCAGTCGCGCATGCGCCGGGTCAGCTCGTAGCCGTCCATGCCCGGCAGGCCGCAGTCGGTAATGGTCAGGTCGAACAGCGGGCTCGCCTGCTCCCAGAGGGCCAGTGCCGATTCGCCGTCATCGCAAGGCACGGCGTCGTGGCCCAGGTATTCCAGTTGTTGGCAGAGCAGCAGGCGGTTCGGTGCATGGTCTTCCACCACAAGGATTTTCAAGCGGTGGCCGGAAGGCATCTGAGCCGTTTGCAGCGCTTGGTCTTCAGCGATTTCGGCGAGTGGCGCTTCAAACACCAAGGTAAAGCGCGAGCCTAGCCCTGGCTGGCTGTCGACGCTCAATTGCGCCTCAAGCAAACGCGCCAGGCTGACGCAAATACTCAGCCCCAGGCCAGTGCCCCTGGCACGGTGTTCGCCCGGGTCGGCCTGCACGAACGGCTCGAAAATCTCATGCTGCTGCATAGTCGTCAGCCCCGCGCCGGTGTCACTGACCTGAATTGCAAAACGGCCATACCCTGCGTTGCGCGCATCCGGCAACTCACGCAATAACAGCTGGACACTGCCCTGCCCGGTGAACTTGATCGCGTTGCTCAGCAGGTTCGAAACGATCTGGTTGAGCATCAGCGCATCAATCATCACGCCGTGGTGAGTGACCTGAGTCGACAGCGTGTAATCCAGCTGTTTTTTGCGGGCGTTGGTGGCAAATAGCGTGTGCAGCGACTGCATCAACTCAACCAGGTGAGTCGGCCTTGGCGACGGTTTCATCGCCCCGGCCTCGATCTTCGACAAATCCAGAATGTCGCCGATCAGCGACAACAATGACTGTGCCGATTGGTGCGCAACCTCCAGGTTTTCTTCCCTCTGCGCGGGTGTACCACCGCGTAAACGCAGCATTTCAATCAGGCCAATCAAAGCGCTGATGGGCGTGCGGATCTCATGGCTCATGCTCGCCAGGAACACCGACTTGGAACGGCTGGCCTCCACCGCCGTTTCGGTCGCCAGGCGCAGTTGCTCGGTCAGGTGCGCCCGCTCGGTAATGTCCAGCCAGCCGCCGATCAAGCCGACATAACGCCCGGCGCTGTTATGGAATGGCAGTACCCAGTGGTACAGCTGAAAAGACTCACCTTTGACCTGCACCTCCAAGTCGCCAAAGGTCGGCTGGCCCTCTTTGAGAATGTCCAGGTAAAACTGGTGATACCGCGTAATCAGGTGCGGGCTGACGTGATCACTTTCCAGCAAGGTCTTGCCGACCACTTCGTCTGCGCTGGTTTGCAAGAAGTCCAGGTAAGCCCGGTTACATTGCACCAGCCGCCCTTCTTCGTCCCGCACGTACAGCGCAACCGGCGCACCGTCGATCAAGGTGCGGGTAAATTCCAGCTGGTCGCCAAGGGCCTGCTCGGCCTTTTTGCGCTGGTTGATCTGCACGCGCAAAAAGTAGTTCCAGATCAAAAACACCAGCGCAAACAGCGCGGCGCCGGCGATGACCATATACACCGTGTCTTTGTAGGTGCTCCAAGGACTGGCGACAGCTGGCACCACGTAACTACTCCAGCGCACTGTTATTTCTTGGAGCTCCTCCGGGGAAATTTCCAGAAGCGTTTGATTGATAATGTCTTTAAGTACCGTCTGATCCTGATCTACCGCCATCGCAACTGCGGCAGGAACAGGTCCGAATACTGCGGCAATGTGTAAGTCCTGCTGGAAGTGATAGTTAATGAAATAGTTGGCGCCAAATTGAGTCTGGACACTGCCATCGACCTCACCGGCCATCAACATCTCCAGGCCACGAGTTGCGCTTTCCACCGGCACCAGAGTGATCCCTGGGTACTTTTCTTCAACCCACGTCGACATGGGGTTGCCCATAGGCATTGCCAACTTCAACCCATTGAGTTCGTCAAGGCTGCGGATGTCAGCCTGCGATCGCCGGGTGACGACTACGAACGGGCTGATCAGATAGGGCCGCGTGTACTGATCGCGGGAAAGGCGGAAATCACCAATGCTCACGGCTGCAATCAAATCAGCCTGATGGTGTTCCAGCCGTTCGACCATATCGCCGATCCCCTTACTACGCACCAGTTCGAACTCAAGCCCGGTACGGCGGGTAATCAGCCTCAGCAAGTCAGCGGTGAGACCTTGCAGGCGATCTCGCTCATCAAAAAACGTGAGCGGCGCGTAGGATCCCGCCACCATTACCTTGGCGGTGGGGTGAGCGCTGATCCAAGCTTTTTGCTGAGGGCTGAGGTTCAGGGACGTATGAGCGATAACGAAGTTGTTGCTTAACCCCCAGCGCGAAGTAATCCGCAACATGCCCGCCACCGGAATGGCCGCCAGCGTCTGGTTGATTGCGCTCAGTAGTTGAGGTGCATGCACACTGACCGAAAAATTGATGTCGGCGATGTTCGGAGCCACAGCATTGCCAGCAATCACCAACTCATTACGGTAGAAGCGCGAGATCAAGTACTCGGCAGTAATCGCATTTGTACGCACGGCATCGATTTGGCCGTACGCCAGAGCAGCCATAGCGTTCAAATGGTTGGTGAACGGCACCAGAGTACTGCCAGGATACTGCTGGCGTAATTGCGACTCCTTCAGAGTATTAATGCCAAAGTAGGTCAAACGTCCCCTGGAAATATCAGCGTCAGCGGTTTGAGACTCGTTGGCGCGGCGGACGATAACCTGTCGATTCAACAGATAAGGTGAACTGGGGACCCCTCCAGTAGTTGTCAACGTAACGTCATTGAGCCCCAGCATGTCCACGTCGCCCCCCGCCAGGGCTTGTGATGCCTCGTCCCGGCTGCCGTATCGTTGCATCTCGACATGCACGTCCATGGTCTGCTGCAACAACCCCAATACATCAGCAGCCACCCCCTCGAATACATCAGGCTCATAGCCCTCAGACAGTGGCGGCTGCGCCGACCCCCAAAAGGCCACCCGGACCGTGGGTTTGGTGTCGAGCCAGGCGCGTGTGTCAGGATCAAACGCCACTTTGGGCGCCAACACCGGCGTGCGAACCCGCAGCTGTGCAGGCTCCATGGCCCAAGCCGAAACGCTCGCTGCCCAGAGCAGCAACAGGCTGAGGGAGAAGAAAAACCCTTTCATTACCGATGGGTTCAAAGTGTTCCATTCCATTGAAATGCGAATAAAGACGAAGTCTACACACCTTGCCCAGTGTAGGAATATTCCCGCTTTCAGCGCCCGTCCTGTAACCAGCGCGCCAGCGTGCCGGCACTCGCATATTGGCGAACAATCGACTGGTAGCCATCGAAGCGGTTGCTGATTTCGCTGACCTGGTTGCCGTAGTGGTCGTTTTCGGCGGTCAGCACATCAAGCAAGGTGCGCTTGCCCAAGTGGTGCCATTGCTGGAAGAACGCATCGCGAATACGGTCCGACTCCGCCGACAACTCACGGTACAGCTCGGCACGCTCCAGTTGGGTGCGCGCATCGTTGTCGGCAGTACGGATGCGAAATTCCAGGTCCAGGCGTTGCTGCTCAGTTTCCTGACGGCTGGCATCGGCACGCTGCAAGGCTGCACGTTCGGCGGCGCGGGTGGAGCCACCACGGAACGCGCCCCAGGTCACGCTCAGGTTGGTCTGCCACGGTTGTTCGCGGCCGATTGAATCCTCGGCGGTGTTCTTGCTGATCACCCAGTTGAGTTGCGGCAACCCGGAAGCGCGCACTGCCTCAGCTTGTAAGTCAGCCGATTCAGCCTGGGCGGTGGCCTGGCGAATCGTCGGGTGGTTCTTGGCAGCGTCCAACAGGGTTTCAAGCTGGGTCAGGCCGATGTTCCACTCTTTGCTGCGCGGAATCGGAATCGGCCGTTCGCCCACCAGCTTGCGCAGGGTGATTTGCGCATCACGCACCTTGGCTTCGGCGGCATCACGCAGGGCCTGGGCCTGCAGCATTCGTGCCTTGGCCTGGGTCAGTTCGCTGGCCCGGCCCTGGTCCACGGCGACGATGCCGGCGAGCATCTTCACCAGCTCTTGCATGCGGTCGGCAAACTGCTGGCTGAGGTCAACGACGATCTGCTGCTTGCCCATCTCAATCAACGTGGTAACCACTTCATACCCGGTGTTTTCCATTTCGGCAGCCAGGCTTTCATCCGCCGCCACCGCCAGCTTTTTACGGCTATCGATGGTGTTATCCAGGCGCCCCCAGTCGTAAACCATGGTCGACACCGCCAGGTTGATGCCGCCACTGCCCTGCTCGTTGTCCTTGCCCTTGCCGAACTGCATGGCCTGGGTCTGGGTGCCGACGTCGACCTGCGGCCAGCGCTGGCCTTTGGCTTCATCCACATCCGACTGTGAAGCCTGCTGTTCTGCCTTGGAACGCAGCACTTGCGGGCTGCGGTTGATCGCCGCTTCCACGGCACGTCGGAAAATGCCGCGCAGTTCCAGCTCCGACGGCCCGGTATTGATCTGTGCACCCTGGGCGCGGGCTGCCATGCGTGCTGGCAACGCCGCGTACGCCACGGCGGATACGCTGTGAACCTGCGGCGCCGTCACGGCGCGCGCCGGCGCGGTGGGTTTGGCGGTTTCGGCAGTCACGGGCTGAAAGTTGAGCAGGTCTGCTTGCCCCTCGGCCTGGTCCGGGCTGAGCCACAAACCGCCAAGCAGGCACAGCGAGACCAGGTGGGCGGCCAGTGTCGACTGTGCGCCCGCAAATTTAAACGTCATGGTTAGCGCTCCCGGAAAGCTTCCCGGGCCTTGAGCACGGGTTTTAGCAGGTAATCGAGAATGGTTTTTTCGCCGGTGCGGATTTCGACCGTGGCCACCATCCCGGGAATGATTGGCAGGGGTTTTCCACCCGCCTCAAGGCTGCTGCTGTCGGTGAGGATCAGCACGCGGTAGTAGGTGTCGTCAGCACGGCCGGCGGCGGCTTTCTGGTCATCCTTGAGGGTGTCCGGGCTGATGTGTTCGACGGTGCCTTTGAGGCCGCCATAAATGCTGTAGTCGTAGGCAGTAATCTTCACCGTGGCCGCCAGGCCCGGGTGCAAAAACGCGACATCAGCGGGGCGGATCTTGCCTTCCACCAGCAACTGGTCTTCCAGCGGCACAATTTCCAGAATGTGCTCGCCGGGCTGGATCACCCCGCCCACCGTGTTGACACGGACGTTTTTGACAGTGCCACGGACTGGGGCGGTGATGGTGGTGCGCTCCAGTACGTCGGCACGGCCAATCAAATTTTCACTGGTTTGCGACAACTCCAACTCAAACTTCGCCAGCTCGGCGTTGGCTTCAGCTTGATAGCGGTTAGTGCGCTCGACGATCTGCGACTTGATTTCATTGGCCTGACGGCGCATGCGCAAGATCTCCACCTCGGACATCAGGCCCTTGGCTGCCAACGGCTCGGCCAACTGGATCTCACGCATGCTCAAGGCATAGCTGCGTTGCAGGCCGCCAACACTTTCGTTCAAGGCATTTTTGCGGGCGTTGTAGGCCTGGATTTCCTGCTGCATCACCGCCTTGTCGGCTTTCACCATGTCATCGAACTCCAGCGGTTGCTGGTACGCCTCGGCACGCAAACGGGTGATGCTCGCCTTAAGGCCGATGACCTTGGACAAGGTTTCGCGGTAGCTGGCCTGCGCACGGGTCGCGTCGATCTTGAGCAGCACCTGGCCCTTATCGACCACATCGCCTTCGCGCACATTCATCTGCGCGAGAATCCCGCCTTCCAGGCTCTGGATCACTTGCTCGCGGCTCTTGGAAATGACCTTGGCTTCGCCCTGGGTAATTTCTTCGACACGGGCGAAGTACGCCCACACCAGGCCGCCCACTAGCACCGCGGCAATCAGGTGCAACACCAGGCGCGAGCCGGGTGTGGTTTGGGTCAGCAGCGACTCCTGGACATCATTCATATAAGACGCGTCACCCGGCAACAGAGGCGCACGGTCTCGGCGGTTAAACAGTCTGCGAATCATTGGCCCGCCTCCACATTGGCTTGGGGTTTGTTGGCCGACTTCAAATTCATCGACGGTGCCGGGCGGCCGCTGGCAGACGCCGTGGCGGTGGCGCTGCGGGGGTTACCGCTCATGGCGGCGAGAATCGCGTCTTTGGGGCCATCGGCGACGACTTTGCCGTCGTCCACGACAAGAATGCGGTCCACCAAGCCGAGCAATGACGGGCGATGGGTTACCACCACCAGGGTCTGGCCTTCAGTGGCGCGTTGCAGGTGGTGCAAAAACTGTGCTTCGGTCTGGGTGTCCATGGCGCTGGTGGGCTCATCGAGCAACAGCAGCGATGGGCGGGCCAACAGGCTGCGGGCCAGGGACACCAACTGACGCTGGCCACCGGACAAGCCCTCGCCCATCTCACCGATCGGCAGGTTGATACCTTTGGGATGACGGGCAGCGACCTCATCCAAGCCCGTCAGGCGCAGCACACGCAAGAACTCTTCGGCGCTCGCTTCGGGGCGGCCAAGCATTACGTTTTCGCGCAGCGAACCGTAGAACAGCCGTGCGTCCTGGCCGACGTAGCCAACCGCCTTGCGCCAATCGGCGGGGTCGATCTGATTCACGTCCAGGCCATCCGTGAACATTTGCCCGCTGACCGGCAGATAAAGCCGCGCCATCACCCGCAACAAGGTCGACTTGCCGCTGCCGATGCGCCCAAGAATCGCCACGCGCTCACCCGGCTTGATCGACAGGTTGATGCCCTGCAATACCGGAGGATTAGGTTGCATGGGCGGTGCGGGGTAGGAAAAAGCAATATTTTTCAGGGTCAGTTGGCCGGTCAGTACCGGTTTGGTCAGGTACTCGCGGCTGGCGTCTCGGTCTACCGGCATCGCCATCAATTTGTTCAGCGACTGCAAGGCCGCCTTCGCCTGCTGGAAGCGCAGCGCCAACCCGACGACTTGACCCAGCGGCGCTGTCGCGCGTCCGGCGAGCATCACGGTGGCAATCAATGCGCCCATGGACAGGTCGCCTGCATCGATCAAATACACGCCGATGACGATCAGCACCACCGTTTGCACCTGCTGGAAAAACGTCACGGCGCCGTTGGCCGCACTCGACAGCTGGCGCGACTTCATCGACGTGCTGGACGCCAAGGCACTGAAGGTTTCCCAACGCCGTTGCATATAGGCTTCGCCGCCGACGGCCTTGAGGGTTTCAAGGCCTTCGATGGACTCGATCAGTACGCCTTGTTTGAGGGACGACTCGCGCAGGTTTTCTTTCATGGTGCGCGCCAGTGGCCACTGGATACCGACGCTGATCAGCACGATCAGCGGGATCAGCAGCATGGGCACCCAGCCCAACGGCCCGCCGACGAAAAAGATTACCGCGACGAACATCAACACAAACGGCAAGTCGGAGATCGCCGCCAGCGTCGCGGAAGTGGCGAAGTCACGCACCGATTCAAACTCGCGCAACTGGTTGGCGAACGAACCCGATGACGCCGGTTTGTGTTCCATCTGGATCGACAGCGCCTGACGGAACAACATTGTGCCCAGAACGAGGTCGGCCTTTTTGCCGGCCAGGTCCAACAGGTGCGCCCGTACGTAGCGGGCTATGGCTTCAAACACCATCGCCACAACGACGCCGATGGCCAGCGACCACAACGTCACGAACGCCTGGTTCGGCACCACGCGGTCATAGACATTCATGGTGAAGAAGATGCTTGCCAGGGCCAGCACGTTGATCAGTACCGCGCCGATGGCAGCGCTGCGGTAGTAACGACGATAGCGCCACAGAGTGCTCAGCAGCCAATGCCCGGCCGGGCGCTCAGTCTCTTCACCGGCGCGGGTGTCAACTTTCGCGGTACGCTTGGCCAGGATCGCGAAACCTGCGTACAACTCATCCATTTCGGCCTGGGGAATTTCCACGGGCTCAGTGCTGATTTCCGGCAGGATCACCTGGTAAAGGCAGGCGCGTTTGTCTTCTGAGTTCGGATCGAGCCGTCGGCCCACCAACACGCAGCCGCCACGACCTTGTCGCAGCAAAATGATTGGAAACAACTGCTCCGGTAGTGCACGCACTTGGCGCTCCACCAATCCAGCAGACAAGCCAGCATTAGTCATGCTCGCCAGAGCAAGGGATGGTGAGAGCAAGCCCACCTTAGGTAGGCCCGCAGTGAGTGCTTGGGGTGAACGGCCAACGCCAAAGTGATCGCATAGCCACGAGACACTTTGCAGCAAAGTGTCTTCGATCTGGAGCTGTGGAGCGGGCATCGCCGCGCTGTCATTCCCTGATTCGACAGAAATGCTATCGGTAGACATCGATGGGGTCCTGGGTTGATTGCTGAAGTCATGGCAGGTTTCACGGCAATGGCATCAGCCGAAATCTGTCGGATAATTCTGACAACGAGGTCAACCTAGGAGAACGAGACTTGTCTCAAACCGTCAGCCATCATGAGAGCCCCTTACACACACCACCTTCAGGTAAGCGTTGAGGGTTGTCTGGGGCGGTATTCTCTTTGGGTAAGAATTTGAGCTAAGGTGTGAGCGATTTCTGCTTGAGATTTGTAGGGGCTTTCCCTAACAGCCAAAGGAACGGTCGGCAATGAGATGGTCTGTGGTATCCCCTTTGCGGATTGTCCTCTTGGACGATCACGCGCTGATTAGAGATGCTTTGAAGATTCGGCTGTCGCTGGAACCTGACTTCAAGGTAGCCGGCGTTTACTCCACCAGTAAGGCGTTAATTGAGGGGTTACGCGATCAGGAAGCTGATTTGTTAGTGCTCGATTACCAACTGACTGATGGCGAGCTTGATGGGTTGCGGCTGATTCAAATGGTGCGAGGCCATTATCCCAATCTCAGGATTGTGATTTTCTCATCATCGGAACGCCCGGCAACCGTGAATATGAGTATTCGCGCAGGTGCCAACGGTTTTGTGGGCAAATCCCAGGAAACAGATGAGTTGTTGCGGGCCATCCGAATGGTGGCGCTCGACCGTATTTATCTGGCGCCAGCCATGGCGGCCGAGCTGGATAAGCTGCCTATTCCGCAGGCTGTGGATATTGATCAGTCTTTCGACGGGGACAAGGTACTGGCAAATCACCCAGAACTCTCCCCGAAGGAAAGCGAGGTGCTACGCTGCTGCTTGGAAGGGATGTCGGTGTCTCAGATCGCTACCAAGTTTCTGCGCAGTCGCAAGACCATCAGCGGACAAAAACAGGCAGCATTTCGAAAACTGGGTATCCGCACAGATACCGAGTTGTTCAAGTTACAAATACATTTGAAAGAAGTTTGATGGTGCGGTTGGTCAGGTTAAATTATTGCGCTTTGCGATAACAAATAGCTCCACAACCGAGGTCGCATTGAGTTTGTAAAGTAAGCGGCTCTTATAGGTGCTGATCGTTTTGCCACTCAATAGCATGCGATCAGCAATTTCCTTATTACTCAGGCCTTGAGCCAAATGCTGTAAGACCCTCAGCTCACGGGTTGACAGGCTCTCCAGTTTTTTCTGTTCTTCGCCTCCGGTTACCCGGCCCACCGAGCAACAGGTCTGGCTCGGAAAGTAGCTGTAGTTGGCATGAACCGCCCTTACCGCATTTACGAGTTCGCACAAATCACTCTGCTTATTCACGAAACCATGTGCGCCGCTTTGCAGGCACCGAGACGCCATGTGGCCAGGTTCGAGCCCCGTCAGCACAATGATTTTGACGGCCCAATTGCGCGCCACAATGCGGTTGATAACTGTCAAACCGTCGATTCCAGGGATCCCGATATCAAGGATCACCGTACAAGGCTGTAGTGTTTCCAACAGGCGCAATGCATCAACGCCGTTGTCAGTCTGAGCAGCAACGTGCAGGCCTTCTGCCTCCAATAGGTGGGCGACGGCCATGCGTACGGCGGGATGATCGTCAACGAGTAGTATTTGATGGGCCATGGCTGATTCCACGAAGCAAACGGTAAAAAAAGCTTAATGTATTTCCTAATCACTCGGTTCTGTAAGTCGCCCCTGAGGACCACTTTTGAGACAAGTCTCAGTTTAATTGCTGTTGTTTATTGACAGTCTAGCCCTCTGATTATTAGCGCTCCAACTCGAATCATGCGTTGGGCAGGGTGATGAAAATGATTGATAAACATATCAGAGTGCTGATCATTGAACCGGTGTTTGCTCAGGCTCATCTTATTGAAAAAATGCTTAACCTAATGGGTTACTACTGCGTTGCAACGACTGCAAACGTTGAAGAGGGATTGTTGTTAAATCGATATGGATTGAGAAATTTTGACGTTCTCATTGCCCCCCTGCCGATGTTGATTCTGGAGCATTCGCAGGTGAGCCGTTTCAAAGGCTTCAATATCAGGAATCTCTTCCTATACGGTTGCTCACCTCATGATCACGATATCCCGATCCTGGTGAAGGGGGAGGCGTGTTTCAAGAGTGGCTTGCCCGAGTTCGAAGTGCTGCAGGAGTTTATGGCAAGGTTCCCCAAGCCAACGCCTACTTTCAGTGGCCCCGTAGGGGCATTGAGCGTCGGCGGCTCACGTTTTAAAGCGTAGAGCGACGTCATCCTGATACATAATCTAAACGTCATTACGGCGGAGCGCGGAAATTTGTCTGCTCGAATGAGCTTGTAAGGTGTCTAGAGAATCCGGGGCGATTCATGTCCGTGCAGTCTGCGGGCAATATAAGAGACAACAATTCATGGCTGCTCTATCCCGACAGCTTTAGCACAAACCTCATCCATGATCCTGGGCAGGCTTGGAACGCTCTCACCGTTGGAGCATGTACGAATAAGGTCGACACTGGCCCTACTGACTACAAACCTATTGCAAAAGTAGGAGGGCTAAGCCCTTTCACGACTACCTCCGCAACCTGGGACAGCGCTTGGCCGCTCAAACCAGACGTAGTATTTGAAGGTGGTAACGCCGCGAAGGATCGTTTTGGTGCCGCGGGAATGTCGAGCCTGAATCTATTTACTGCGAGGCATGAATTCGAGCCGAGACGATTTTGTACTTTCAATGCTACGAGTGCTGCTTCAGCTCTATGTTCTCGCATGGCTGCGCAAATCTTGGTGGAGTATCCGGCTATTTGGCCTGAGACCGTACGGGCGTTGATTGTGCATTCTGCTGAATGGTCAGAAGCCATGCGCGACTCCTATCTTCCACGTGTACCTGCAAAAGCTGACTACGTAAATCTGATCCGACATGCCGGATGGGGAGAGCCAAAGCTCGAGCGCGCCTTGTGGAGTGTGAGTAACTCCCTGACATTAGTGATTGAAGTCCAGCTTCATCCCTACAAAAAGGGCAAGGGGAAGATCGAAACCAGGGAGATGAATCTGCACAATATCCCCTGGCCAAAGGACGAGCTTGAGGCGCTTCAGGAAACTGAAGTGGAAATGACGGTTACCCTTTCATACTTTATAGAACCGAATCCGTCAGCTCGCGGTTCTACCTCGAAATACCATTATCCGTCACACCGCCTACGTTTCGATGTCAAGCGTTCGTTGGAAAGCACCGATGATTTCATTGCTCGAGTAAATGCCGCTGCTGAACAACCGAATGACGCTGCTGCTCCCAAGGATCCACATTGGTTGTTGGGGAGCGGGAACAGAAATAAAGGCTCAATACATCAGGATGTCTGGAAAGGTACCGCCGCAGACCTTGCTAGCAGGGGCGTGCTGGCTGTATATCCAGGAATGGGATGGTGGAGGACTCGCCCAACCCTAAAGCGTTACGATCTGCCTGCACGTTATAGCTTGGTCATATCAATCAGGACCCCCGAAACTGACGTAGACCTGTACGCAGCAGTCGAGAACAAGCTAATTATTGAGGTTTAGGGTGGGGCCGGTTGAGGAGAGGCCGATTGGGCGCGCTCAGTTAATCAAGAATATGTAAGCCGGGCCTCTTAGGTCTTAGGACTATATCCCGCCATCAAAATGGTTTTGGCAGGACCAATCTCAAAGCTTGGCGGCGGGCACTCACCTTGCGGCATCACCGGCATTGGCACACCAGAGTAGGAGTTTATGGCTTCACCCTTTCAAGGCGCAAACGCCGTTGATGAACGTCGTTGCTTGGAAAGTCGGAGCGTGGCCGGGTGCGCAAGTATTTTGTGAATTCAGTAGGCTTTTCTCATCATTTCTGTGATCCCCGCCCTTGGCACTCACAGAAAAAATGACATTTCCCCAGCGTTTGCTGGCTCTCTCGAATCAGCTATTTTGTGAACCTACATCGGGTGCAGGTTCACGAATAGATGGTTCGGCTAATCTTTACCGATTGGTCAACCATCCCAAAAAAAGCCCGCCCAAAGTGGGTTTTTTTTGCTTCAATTAAACTGATTTTTGTCTTGGGCCGTGAGGCGATGGCGAGACTTGGCCGACAGGCAGACTGTGGCTGCTGCACCCAAACGAAGCTGGCGCTCCTACGGCACTCAAGAACGGACAAAATTTTCCGCAAAGATCTTATGAGGATCTTTCATAGCGGCAACCCAGGTTTTTTCAGGATGAGAAAATAATTTCAGCTAGGGGTTGACCACATATTTTAATACTGTACTATTCGCCTCCCGCTAACGAGCAGATCGGAAGTCGCTTGGAAGTTAAGTAGTTGAAGTTGTTGTAAGAATTCTTCGAAAGCTTCTGAAGATAATCACTTGACAGCAAATGAGGCTGCTGTAGAATGCGCGCCTCGGTTGAGACGAAAGATCTTAACCAACCGCTCTTTAACAACTGAATCAAGCAATTCGTGTGGGTGCTTGTGGAGTCAGACTGATAGTCAACAAGATTATCAGCATCACAAGTTACTCCGCGAGAAATCAAAGATGTAACCAACGATTGCTGAGCCAAGTTTAGGGTTTCTTAAAAACCCAAAGATGTTTGAACTGAAGAGTTTGATCATGGCTCAGATTGAACGCTGGCGGCAGGCCTAACACATGCAAGTCGAGCGGTAGAGAGAAGCTTGCTTCTCTTGAGAGCGGCGGACGGGTGAGTAATGCCTAGGAATCTGCCTGGTAGTGGGGGATAACGTTCGGAAACGGACGCTAATACCGCATACGTCCTACGGGAGAAAGCAGGGGACCTTCGGGCCTTGCGCTATCAGATGAGCCTAGGTCGGATTAGCTAGTTGGTGGGGTAATGGCTCACCAAGGCGACGATCCGTAACTGGTCTGAGAGGATGATCAGTCACACTGGAACTGAGACACGGTCCAGACTCCTACGGGAGGCAGCAGTGGGGAATATTGGACAATGGGCGAAAGCCTGATCCAGCCATGCCGCGTGTGTGAAGAAGGTCTTCGGATTGTAAAGCACTTTAAGTTGGGAGGAAGGGCAGTAAATTAATACTTTGCTGTTTTGACGTTACCGACAGAATAAGCACCGGCTAACTCTGTGCCAGCAGCCGCGGTAATACAGAGGGTGCAAGCGTTAATCGGAATTACTGGGCGTAAAGCGCGCGTAGGTGGTTCGTTAAGTTGGATGTGAAATCCCCGGGCTCAACCTGGGAACTGCATTCAAAACTGACGAGCTAGAGTATGGTAGAGGGTGGTGGAATTTCCTGTGTAGCGGTGAAATGCGTAGATATAGGAAGGAACACCAGTGGCGAAGGCGACCACCTGGACTGATACTGACACTGAGGTGCGAAAGCGTGGGGAGCAAACAGGATTAGATACCCTGGTAGTCCACGCCGTAAACGATGTCAACTAGCCGTTGGGAGCCTTGAGCTCTTAGTGGCGCAGCTAACGCATTAAGTTGACCGCCTGGGGAGTACGGCCGCAAGGTTAAAACTCAAATGAATTGACGGGGGCCCGCACAAGCGGTGGAGCATGTGGTTTAATTCGAAGCAACGCGAAGAACCTTACCAGGCCTTGACATCCAATGAACTTTCTAGAGATAGATTGGTGCCTTCGGGAACATTGAGACAGGTGCTGCATGGCTGTCGTCAGCTCGTGTCGTGAGATGTTGGGTTAAGTCCCGTAACGAGCGCAACCCTTGTCCTTAGTTACCAGCACGTAATGGTGGGCACTCTAAGGAGACTGCCGGTGACAAACCGGAGGAAGGTGGGGATGACGTCAAGTCATCATGGCCCTTACGGCCTGGGCTACACACGTGCTACAATGGTCGGTACAGAGGGTTGCCAAGCCGCGAGGTGGAGCTAATCCCAGAAAACCGATCGTAGTCCGGATCGCAGTCTGCAACTCGACTGCGTGAAGTCGGAATCGCTAGTAATCGCGAATCAGAATGTCGCGGTGAATACGTTCCCGGGCCTTGTACACACCGCCCGTCACACCATGGGAGTGGGTTGCACCAGAAGTAGCTAGTCTAACCTTCGGGAGGACGGTTACCACGGTGTGATTCATGACTGGGGTGAAGTCGTAACAAGGTAGCCGTAGGGGAACCTGCGGCTGGATCACCTCCTTAATCGACGACATCAGCTGCTCCATAAGTTCCCACACGAATTGCTTGATTCAT